>JAQXUH010000058.1 GCA_029219885.1 Eubacteriales bacterium
CTTAGTCCAAATTTCGTAAGCCTCGTCGTCGTTTTCGTAAATAGTTACATAAAGCTTGTCAACAGGCATTTCAAGAACTTCGGTGCAGAATTCCCACGCCCAAGCAGTAGCCTCTTTCTTGAAATAATCACCGAATGAGAAGTTACCGAGCATTTCAAAAAATGTGCCGTGACGTGCAGTTTTACCAACGCACTCAATATCGGGAGTACGGATACACTTCTGACAGGTAGTAACTCTCTTTCTCGGCGGAGTAACCTCGCCTGTAAAATACTTTTTCATAGGTGCCATACCTGAGTTGATAAGCAAAAGGCTCTTGTCGCCGTTTGGCACAAGAGAGAAGCTGTCAAGTCTCAGGTGACCCTTGCTTTCAAAGAAAGAAAGATATTTCTCTCTCAAATCATTTAAAGATGTCCATTCCATATTTATACCTCAAATTAACGCAAAAGCGTTTTATTTGTAATGACTTTTAATTCAAAGCTAAAAACAGTCAAAAGGGCAACAGAGTTTTGTTGCCCTTAAAACAGTTTAAATCAAAGCTTTTCTACGAGCTTTGTAAGCTCCTTGACCTCATCAACGGTAAAGGTAAGGCCTTTGCTCATCTTTGAATGGTCAGGTGACCAATCTCTGACGTCAATCTTAGGCTCACGTCCGTTCCAAGAAATCATATTAACTTCTCTTGTCCAGCCTCTTGCTGTTTCAGAGATAACACCGAGATGCTCAGTGATTTCGTACTTGATTTCAGGCATTGCATTTCCTCCTTACATAATATTTAATTCAATAGATTTTATTCTAAATTATTTAAAATTAAAGTGACTTAACAATGTTAGCAGTATCACGTGCAATAGTAAGCTCCTCGTCTGTTGCGAGAATAAATACTCTTACCTTGCTGTTAGGGTCTGTAAGCTCAGCCTCAGCACCTTTAACAGTTGCCTGATTGAGAGCCTCGTTAATGCTGACGCCCATATAACCGAAGTATGAGCAAATCTTTGAACGAAGCCAGAAGCCGTTTTCGCCGATACCGCCTGTGAATACGATAGCGTCAACGCCGTTCATTGCAGCGATATATGAGCCGATGTATTTAGCAATTTCGTAAGCCTGCATTTCGTGAGCTAAAGCTGCTCTCTCGTTACCTGCATTCTGTGCTGCACAGATATCTCTGTCGTCTGATGAAACGCCTGAAATAGCATTAACGCCTGACTCCTTATTGAGAATCTTATCCATCTCATCAGGAGAGAGATTAAGTTTCTTCATAATAAATGTAACAACTGAAGGGTCAACGCCGCCTGAACGAGTACCCATCATAAAGCCGTCAAGAGGAGTAAAGCCCATTGAAGTGTCAATAACCTTGCCATGGTCAACAGCAGCGATTGATGAGCCGTTGCCGAGATGACAGGTAATAATCTTAAGGTCTTTAAAATCCTTGCCCATCTTGTCTGCAACTCTGTGAGAAACAAACTTATGTGATGTGCCGTGGAAGCCATAACGGCGAACGCCGTACTTTTCGTAATACTCATAAGGAACAGCATACATATATGCCTTAGGAGGCATTGTGCTGTGGAATGCTGTATCGAAAACAGCAACCTGAGGAACGTCAGGTCCTACAACCTCAAGGCAAGCCTTGTAGCCCTGAAGGTTAGCCGGATTGTGAAGCGGTGCAAGTGGAGCAAGGTCCTCAATATCCTTTGCAACCTTTTCTGTAATAAGAACGCTGTCTGTATATTTATCGCCGCCCTGAACAACACGATGACCGATAGCGTCGATTTCGTCAAATGAGTCAATAACCTTATGCTCGCCCTCAGAAAGAATGTACTTAACCTCGTTGAAAGCGTCTGTATGAGTAAGAAGCTCTTTATCGTAAGTAAACTTCTCGCCGCCTACTTTGATAATAACATTTTCTTCTCCGCCCGAAATTTTAAGTCCTATTCTTTCGATAGCACCTTTACAAAGGACAGATTCGTCAGTCATATCCATAAGCTGATATTTGAGTGAGGAGCTGCCACAGTTGATAACAAGAATTTTCAAAATATTTCCTCCGCATATTGAAATTATATTTTTTATTTAGTATTATAATAATATATATAAATAGTAAATGTCAAGAACTTTTGAGGACTTTTTTATGACAGCAGGAATTATTTGCGAATTTAACCCTTTTCACAAAGGGCACAAATACCTTATTGATACTGTAAAACAGGATAACGACGCCGTAGTATGCGTTATGAGCGGTAATATTGTTCAGCGAGGCGAATTTGCAGTATATGACAAATTCACAAGAGCAAGGACTGCACTTGAAAACGGTGCCGACCTGATTATTGATTTGCCCTGTGCATATTCCGCTATGTCGGCTGAGGGCTTTGCAAAATACGCTGTGCAGATTTTAGAGGCCACGGGAATAGTTGACGAAATTGCTTTCGGTGCAGAATGTGACGATGTGGAGCTTTTGAAAAAGACCGCCTGTGAAATTGAAGAGAAGAAAGACGAAATTACCCTTGAAATGAAAAAAGGTATCTCCTATCCTGCTGCAAGGAGAAATGTTTTGAAAAGCGATATTCTCGACTATCCTAACAACATTCTTGCAGTTGAATATATCAGGCACACCGCACTTGACTGCCGTGCCGTGAAGAGAATCGGAAAAGGTCACGATACCGACGACGAAAATTACAGTGCGTCGGCAATCAGGAGCACTCTTGATAAAAGGGAAATATGCACAATGAAAAGCTGTGAAAGAGCCGTTCTTGCAAAGCTGAGGACAATGACGGCGGAAGATTTTTTGCAGATTGACGATGTAAACGAAGGCCTGGAAAACAGAATTATCGAGGCAGTCAAAACGGCTGAAAATCTCGAGATGCTTTACGACGCCATAAAGACAAAACGCTACACTCATTCAAGAATCAGGAGAATCATACTGAAAAGCTATCTTTCGATAACAAAAGATTTTTCCGTTGATGTGCCGTATATCAGGATAATCGGCTTTAACGAAAAAGGCAGAGAGCTTCTCTCTCAAATGAAGAAAAAAGCAGCTCTGCCCATAATAAGCAAATACAGCGACATCAAGAGCCTTGATGAAAAAGGTCAAAGACTTTTTGAGCTTGAATGCCGCTGTACAGATTTATACAATTTAGGCTTTGCAATACCCAAGCCGTGCGGTCTTGAGCAAAGCAGTCAGATTGTTATTATTTAGCTTTCATAATTTCATAAAGCTCCTCTTTTGTCATAGATGAATTTATGTATGACAAAAGAGAATTTGTAGAGAGAAATTCCGGCAGGTCAAGTGCCTTAAGGAGTTTCTTTTTATTTTCCTTTGCATTAGGTGTTCCCGAAATTCCCAAGTCAAACAGGTCGTAGTTCGTTACAGGGTTTTCATTTGAGCTTTGAGAAGATTTAACATCTGCCTTTTTGAAAAGTTCTTCCAAAAGCTTTTCGCTCATACCCTCAACACCTAACTTACCCTCTTTTGATGGTGCTGTTTTTCGCCTTTCCTTGCCGTAAATATCAGGAATATAAATATGCTTTATCTTATCCTTTGGTATACCGGCGGAAACATAATTTCTTATTTGAAATCCGCTGTGGTCGGAATCGGTGAGGATAATAATTCCCCTTTCCTCTGCAAGCCTGCGGATGAATTTAAGCTTTTCTCTATCCTTGTAAATAGCAAAGCCGTTTGTTTCTATAATAAGGGCGTCAAGAATATTTGAAAGTTTCAGCTTATCGTATCTGCCCTCTACTATAACTGCCTCGTTAATTTTCAGCATTACATACTCCGTGCCGTAATCAGCAGTTTTGCAATAAGCTCTTCAATAAGAAGCTTTTTATCAACTGCCGTACTTTTAATTCTTATGTCTGTTTGTGTTATTGCATCAAGTGAATCTCTGAGCTGTTTTTCGGAAAGTGATGCACAATCTCTTGACGCATTTTTAAGTGCAAATTCTCTGCCTCTGTAATTATAATATTTTGCCACATCATCATAGGTATAGCCTGCGGTTTTAGCACACTTTACCCTATACATATCAACATACACTCCGCTGATAGCAGAAAGAATAATAACCGGCTCCTCTTTCATTTCAAAAAGAGTGTTAAGAACGCCGTATGCCTTGTCGGAATTACCGGCAACAACAAATTTTGACAAATCGTAAATTCTCGCCTGGAGGCACTTTACCGCCATATTGTCGATAATGTCCTTTGTAATTTCGCCGTCCTTTGCAAAATTTGCCAGCTTGTCAAGCTCATTCAAGAGAATTTTCATATCATTTCCCGAAACGGAAATAAGATATTTTGCGTTGTTAATATCAAAGGAAGAGCCTCGCTTTTTAGCACCGCTGACAAGAAGCTTTGCCACATCGTTTTCACTTCTCTTTTCAAGATTAACTGCGGCACCGGCAGTATCGAATGCTTTAATAATTTTTTTGAATTTTGCAGATTTAACGTCAGGCTCAAGAGCGTCATACCACAAAATGAATATGGTTGTATCGGAACAGTCGGAAAGATATTCTTCAAGAAGTTTAGTATCCGCCTGATTTTTCTCCACAGGATAGTCACGGACAATAACGAGATTATACTCGCTCATCATAGGAAGCATTTGTGCGTCCTTTAACGCGTCATCAAGGGATATATCCTTTCCGTCAAACATATGAAGATTAAAGGACTCAAAGGTTTTATCAACTGCTTTCTCTTTAATCTGCGTAACATAAAATTCTTTGAGATAGCTTTCCTCGCCGTAAAAGAGATAGGCGTTTTCGTACTCACCTGATTTAATCTGCTTTCTGAGCTCACTTTCGCCGAATTTAGCCATTTGCTTCCCTCCTTACCTGAACTGTTTTATTATCGCTGAATTTGAACACATAATTTCTGTCGTCCCTGAATTTATCGGAAACACCGCGAAAAGCCTTACAGCCGTCGAAGATAACATAATCATCCGAAACGCTGATGCTTTCGTCAAAAATTGTGATTTGCAAATTAGTGTTACTGTATTTTACACCAATATCACTGCATAAATCAATATCTATTTCCTGTAAATTAAAAAACTGCACAGGACAGTTAAAAAGCTTTTCCGTTCTCTGCCTGTCATAATCGCAGTTGAAAAGAACTGCATTTTTATAGTTGCCGTGAAGAACAATATCCCTCACCGCATAATAATCGTCGCCGTCATCAAGGTCGATAATGAGAATATTATCGCTGTCGCAGACAGTTACTACATTATATCCGCTGACATTCATATAAACGCTTTTACTGTCAGAATAAACTGTCAAGGTAGTTGTCATCACAAAAGCACAGGCTATGAAAACGCAAAAAGGCTTAATGTCAATCTTCTTAAAAATCAGGATACTTATTCCGCAGAAAAGCAGACACAATGACACCATAATAAAGAACATTCTGTCGCTGATATCCATATAGAGAAAGCTGAAATGCTCTGCCAAAAATGATGTAACCTCAAGCATTACCTTTGATGAGAAAATCATTACATATTTCGGCAGAAATGCAGTTACGGCAGAAAAGCTGAAAAGATTAAACAGCAGAGCTGACACCAAAGTAATCTCCGTAAAAGGAATGATTATCAAATTTGCAATAAAACCTAACAGACTTACCGAGTCGAAAAACAGCATTGACGCCGGTAAAGTTGTTATCATAATTGCACCTGTCAGCGACAAGCTTTCAAAAATAAATCTTAATGTGTGCTTTTTAGTTTTTATCAGTTTATCAAGCTCAGGCTTAACGCAGGTGATGCCTATTACCGCACAAACTGTCAGCACGGCACTTGCGTCAGTTACCGCAAAAGGATTAAGGCAAAGAATAATCATTGCCGCGCCGAGAGAATTAAGCCTGTCCGCCCTTTTGCTGATTAGTCCTGCCGTAACAAATACGCATACGGTTATTGCAGAACGCACAACAGACCTGGAAAAATCTGCGGCGGCAAGATAGGAAAACAAGGTTAAATATGTAGCTATTACTGTTACAGGCAGAGGAACTCTCAGCTTTTTGAGAATATAATACACACCAAGGCAGATAACAGAAGTATGAAGTCCCGAAACTGCCATAACGTGATAAACTCCGCTGATTTTAAAATTGCTTTGCGTATTTGCTGAAAGCTCACTCTTGTCGCCTATAAAAAGTGCCAAAGCAAGAGGACCTTCGTCGCCTTTTGTGACATAAGCGGTATTTCTTTTTATTCTTTCACGAAGCTTGATAAAATAATAATTTAATGGCTTTGAGGTACTGTTATCAAAAACAAATTCGCCGCTGCCGAAATCAGTATATGCCCTGATAAATATGCTTTCACCGAAATCGCCGTAGGAGTCAAAGGCGTTGTCAGCAGTCTTTTCAAAGGTGAGATATGCTGAAATATCATCATAATAATCAGCAGTAATTTCCGCCTCTGAAAAGATTTTTACTTTAAAATTCTGTGCTGAATTTTCCTTATCAACAGTTTTAACTTTTGCAGTATAGATAAAGCCGTCGCCTGTTTTCTTTGGTATATCAACGATTTGAAAGGTGCTGTAAGCACGCTGACCATCAAGAGCCTGAACAGGACTGACAGAATTATTCCACACAAAAATAAACAAAAGACAGGAAAGCAAAACAGCACCGGTAACAATCGGTAATGTGAGCGCCTGTCTTATGTTCTTAACCAGCAGAGATATTACAAACAATACCCCTGCTGCAATACTTATGTATATAGCGGCATTAACGCCGAGAACATTAGCAAAAAGAAGAGCAACCGCACAGGACGCACCGAAATGAAGTGCAATTCTTTTCATAATATTATTTCTTAAATCCTATCGGAGTAATAACAAAGCTATATGCAAGCTCCATACCCTTATCCATTCTGTATGGCTCTCTGACATATGCCTGAGCAGGCAAGTCGCCGCCTACGCCAAGCTGTCTGTGGTCAATGCACAGAGTAGTTATGCTACTGTCATACGGAATGTTGTTGATATGAGTTGCCTTTTCAAGTCCGTCCTGAGTGTAGTGGAAAGCGGAAAAGTTAATAGGGTTATCGTAATAACTGTCAATTCTCATTCCCTGACCTTTCTTGTCTGTAACAGTCAGGTATCTGACATCTGTTCTGTTAGTGCTTTCCTGAGGACGCATATATCTGTAATCAAGGTCGGTAACAGTTGACTTGTACTTGTCAATCTTATATCCCTTGCATCTGTCGATATAGTTAGGCTCAAAGCCACGTCCGTACCACTCTACATTTTCCATATCGCCGTCAAGAGTCATCTGATAGCCGAAACGGACCATATTGCTTGCTGCCTTTGCAGAATGATAGATATAAAGTCTGCCGTCGGCATAAATCTTGTATGTTGCAACAGAATTTTTAAGTCCCATTGTGGACAGTGCAAGGTGCACTTCTACACAGCCGTCAGCAGTCTTAACCTCCGTCTTAACAGCCTTAGTGTTCTTAGTAGCCTTACGCCAAATATAGTAAGGGTGGAAATTAGCCCACTGAGGAGTGAAGTTCAAAAAGTCGATATCGTTATCGGTAAGTGCACGGAAATAGTTAGGTGCAAGAGGAGCTTTAAGGAATTCCTTGCCCTTAAAGCAGTAGCTTGTAATTCTTCCGTTATCAACAACAACACTGACATTGTCATTCTTAATTTCCACGTGATTGCCCTTAGCAGTATAATCAATTGAGCCGTCAACGGCAGAAGCTTCAGGCTGTGCCATTTCGCTGAGAGTAAACTGCTCAAAAGCAATTTCGTAATTAGATTTAAGTCCCAACGACTTTTTCTTTGTAAAGAATGAAATGGTAATAATACATTCCTTGCCCTTTGGAAGCTCGTCGGCTTTATAAGGAATTGTAACGAATGTTTCACTCAAAGGCTCACACTCAACATCAGCCTCACCACTTGAAACGATTTCGCCCTCTGCTTTAATAACCCACTTGCACTTATAGGCACTGAGGTTTGTGAAAAGGAATTTATTTTTAATTCTGAATTTGCCTGCCTCAAGGTCAAAGGCTTCAATGCCCACATTCTGATATCCGTGCTTAACCTCTACAATCTGAGGATGAGGCTTTCTGTCAGCACCGATAATGCCGTTGGCACAAAGATATACATTACTGCCTGTCATAGCGGTGGTATTTGGAATATCAACAAGCTTATGAGGCTCTTTGCCCTCAAAGTCAGTACCGTAAAGATAGTTGTCGTTGCCGTTTTCATCCTTTACGTGAAGTGCCTGGTCAACAAAGTCCCAGATGAAACCGCCGCACATATTGTCATATTTTTCAAAATCGTCAATATACTCTTGGAAATTACCCAAACTGTTTTCCATACTGTGAGCATACTCGCAGAGGATAACAGGCTTACCCTCGTACATTTCAGCCTTGATAGGCTTACTGTCGGCAGCAAGCTGATTTGCAATGTTATCGTAAAGAGAAATGGTGATAGGCTGTTTATTACCAAGCTTTTCCATAGTTTCGGCAACAGGATACATACGTGAAATTACATCACTCTTTGTTAAATCAAAATCGCCTTCGTAGTGGAACTGTCTTGTGCTGTCAAGCTTAAGTGCAGCCTGCTTCATTTCCATAAAGTTATCGCCGTCGCCTGCCTCGTTACCGAGAGACCACATAAATACGCAAGGATTATTTCTGTCACGGAGAACCATTCTCTCCATTCTGTCAACAACGGCACCTGTCCACATCGGGTTGGAGCCCGGAACGCCCTTACGTCTTACGCCGTGAGATTCAACCTCGCACTCGTCCATAACATAAAAGCCGTAATTGTTGCACATTTCGTAGAAATACGGGTCGTCAGGATAGTGGGAAGTTCTTATTGCGTTGATATTATTCTGTTTCATAATATCAAGGTCCTGAGTATATCTTTCCCTTGGAACAGACCAAGCATGGTCGCAGTCAAAATCGTGTCTGTTTACACCCTTAATCATAAGAGGCATACCGTTGAAATAAATCTTCTCGCCCTTGATTTCAACCTTTTTAAAGCCAACCTGATATGTTTTAACGGCAATAATCTCGCCGTCAAGTGCAACGCTCATAACGAGAGTATAGAGGTTTGGTGACTCGGCAGACCATTTTTTAGGTGCTTTAACTTTAGTTTCAAAGGAGATAGTCTCCTTACCGCCTGAAAGCTTTCTGAGTTCTTCACCGATAGGAATTTCCTTACCTGTTTTGCTGATAAGCTTAGCAGAAACAGTTGCCTTGCCCTTAACGTTATTGTAGTTTTCAAGATACATTGTAAGGCTCACGTCGGAGTCCTTATAATCGACATCAAAATCAGTTTTGAAATAGAAATCACGCAGGCAAACCTTAGGCTCTGCAAAAAGATAAACATCTCTGTAAATACCGCAAAGCCACCACATATCCTGGTCCTCAAGATAGGAGCCGTCGCTGTAGCGGTAAACCTTTGCACAAACGAGATTTTCGCCTTTTTTAAGGAGCTTTGTAACATTAAATTCGTGAGGTGTCATTGAGCCCTGAGAATAGCCCACGAACTCGCCGTTTACATAAACCTCAAGAGCGGCCTTTGCAGCACCAAAATGGAGAAACACCTCTCTGCCGTCAAAGCTTTCGTCAAGGACAAAGCTTCTTCTGTAAAAGCCTATTTCCTGCATATTATGGTCGATTGACGGAATACTTGCCTTAGACCTGGAAAATGCCTTTGGAAAAGTGCTTGCATAATAATACGGAACGGAATATCCCTCTGTCTGCCAAACTGACGGCACTTTTATCTCATCCCAATGAGCGTCATCAAATGACGGCATCTGGAAATTTTCAGGCTGATTTTTAAGTCCTCTCTGCCAATAGAATTTCCACATTCCGTTAAGCGACTGCTTATATCTGCTTTTCTCACCGGAAAGAGCCTGTTCCTCACTATCGAAAGGAAACATAATTGCGTGACCGTCTTCTTTGTTTATCTTAAAAATTGACGGGTCTTCCCATCTGTGTTTTGCCATAGCTATACCCCTTATTTATAAATAATCATACATAATATATTAACCTAATATTACACAAATGTCAAATAAATAATCTCAGCATTAAAATTACGCATAATAGATTATAGACAAACGCACAAGTATTTGATATAATTATAAAAAACAATTTACGGAGCAGATATAATGATAGTTAGAGTTAATAAAGATAATCTCAGCGAATATGAGGAATTTATAAAAAAGCATCCCAAGGGACTTTTTCAGCACAGCTCAAAATGGGCCAAGGTTAAAAGTGCGTGGAAATTTGAGGCAATAATGCTCAAGGACGAAAAGGGCGAAATTAAAGGCTCTGCCTCTGTTCTTATCCGTTCAATTCCCGTAATCAAAAATTCTCTTATGTACTGCTGCCGAGGTTTCGTTTGTGACGAAAACGACTTTGATACATTTGACAAGCTTTTTGACGGACTTCTTGAAATCGGCAAGGAATACAAGGCGTACTGCCTTAAAATCGACCCTGAAATTGTTATTGAAAACAAGGCGTACAAGGAGCATCTTATCAAAAAAGGCTTTATGGAATTAAATCCCGGATGTATGGATTTTGAAAACGTTCAGCCGAGATTTGTTTACTGCTTTGACTATAACGGGATGAACGAGGACGAGCTTATGCTCACCTTTAAGCCTGACTACAGAAACAGAATAAGAAAGGCGTACAAAAAAGGCGTTGAGGTTAAAATTTGCGGCAAAGAGGCTCTTGACGATTTCGTCAGAATAATGAACGAAACAGGAGAGCGTGACGGCTTTTCCACAAGACCTAAGTGGTATTTTGAGCAGATACTTGACTGTATGACAGATGACGCAAGACTTTATATGGCGTACTATAACGGCCAGGCTATTGCAGGTACACTTGCAATTAAGTGGGGACAGAATGTTATGAAATACCAATACGGTGCTTCATCAAATGCTCACAGGAATGTATATCCAAACTACGCTCTTCAATGGGAAATGATGAAGTGGGGTATGGAATGTGGCTGCAAGGTTTACGATTTCGGCGGTATTTCAGGCGACTGTCAAAATCCGGACAATCCTCATTACGGCTTATGGAGATTCAAGCACGGTTTCGGCGGATATATGAAAGAATTTGTTGGCGAATTTGATTACGTTATCAACAAGCCTGTATACAAGCTTTATAACATTGCAACTAAAATTCTTGAAAAGATAAGATAATCAGGGAAACAAAATGAGCAGATATGTAATTGACAAAAAACAGCTTGAAGAAAATATTAAGCTGATAAAAAAGAAAGCAGGCGTTGATGTTATCGGCGTTGTCAAGGGCAACGGCTACGGCTTCGGCATTAAGGAATTTTCAACAATTCTTAAGGACAACGGCATCAAGACCTTTGCTGTAACTGAAGTTGACGATATTGAGGAACTGAAAAGCGTTATCGGCGACTGCGATATTCTTGTAATGCGTTCCACAGGAATCGAGGATGAGGCAAAAGTTATTGCTCAAAACGGATGTATTGCCACTATCGGCTCGCTGAATGCCGCTGAAGTTATGGACAAAGTGTCAAAGGAGCTTGGTGTTAAAACAAGATGCCACCTTAAAATTGACACAGGTATGGGCAGATACGGCTTTATGCCGAGTCAGGTTGAAGACGCAATAAAGTGCTACGATTTCAGCAATCTTGAATTTGTAGGTGCATATACTCATTTTTCCTCTGCTTTCTGGAATACAGAGCTTACGAAAGCACAGCTTGAAATGTTCAAGGACGTGGTGGCACAGATTGAGAAAGCCGGCAAAAGCGTCGGTACAATTCACGCAGCCAACTCACCTGCTCTGCTCAATGTAGAAGATGTATGTCTTGACAGCGTGAGAATCGGCTCGGCGTTTACAGGCAGAGTTATTACAAAAAGCAAATCAGGTCTTAACCGCTTAGGCTATCTTGAGGCGGAAGTTATTGAAACGAAAACTGTTCCCGCAGGATATTCCATCGGCTACAACGGACTTTACAAAACCAAAAGAGAGACAAAAATCGCCATAGTTCCAATCGGTCACTATGACGGCTTCGGTCTTACTAAGGAAAAGGAAATTGCAGATTTTCATTCTGTTTTGTCGCAGCTTAAAAAGTATTTGAAAAAAGCTCAGATGTACGTTAAGATAAACGGCAGAATGTACAGCGTTATCGGAGAAATCGGACTTTCTCATACGGCAGTTGACATTACTGGAAGTGATGTTAAAATCGGCGATATTGCAACAGTTGACATTTCTCCTCTTATGGTAAATCCAAGAATTAAAAGAATATATAAATGAGTAAAAATAAAGAAATCGACGTTCACAAGGAACGTCGGTTTTTTGTTATTATAATGAAAGAAGTTTTTTGAGATTGTCTGTACTTAAGCATTTTGCAGTACGCAGAAGCTTTTTGTATCTGTCCATATTGTACTGAGAATGTTCCGTTTCCTTACTCCAAAGATGAATAGTCCAGCTGTCCTCTCCAAAGCAGGAAGTAATCAGAACTCCAACTGCCGCCATTTTGATTTTTGACAGCACATCATAATCATTTACAGCAGTAAGAAAATATCTAAAAATAAAATATGATGCGATATTTTCGTTAAAATTCTCGTTGGCAACACTTCTGTATTTACCATTATCAACTCTCTCAAGCCACTGAGGATTTATCAGCTCAGGATTCCTGAAAACATCAAAGAAATCAATATCATCATCAGGCTCCGGATAATCGTCTAAATCTTGCTGGAGCTGTTCTCCGAAATCAAGAAGCTTTATCATTCTTTCATTAACCGGAATACTTCTGTCTTGAACAATTTCAAAGGCAGTTTTTCTCGCTTTAACAAGATAGTAATACGTTTGTGCGTCAATATCGTTAAGCTCAGGAGGCAGGTCGTTTTGCTCGTCACAAAATGACATAGGCTCACTAAGTCCGAACATCATATCCGACGCAACAGGGCAGGAAAAGGAAACGCCCATTTCCCTTGTATTGCCGAAATCGTTAATAAAACGAGGAAACATACGGCAGGTGTAAGGTGTATGCTCGCCGCCGATAGCAATATGCATATCACAGAGGTTTTCGCTGTTTAAAAAAGGACAGCGTTTTTTATCTGCCAGGCGGAAGATAGTATTACCAAATTCGTCCTTGTCAAGAACAGAGTCAATACGCTGCCTGATTTCTCCGCCGATAGTTTTGTAATAAGCGAGAGAATCGCTGTCGGCGTCAACCTCCCAGCCTTGACAGCAGGAATCGGGACAGTCCCCTGCAATACATTTAAAATCTTTATAAAATGTTGGTGTGCGTAAAATCATAGCTTAATCGTTTTCAAAAAGAGGTGTAGAGAAATATCTTTCTGCCGTGTCGGGAAGAACTGTAACAACAGTCTTGCCCTTGCCGAGCTTTTTAGCAAGCTTTCTTGCGGCTGCAACGTTTGTACCGCTGCTGATACCGCACATAAGTCCCTCAAGTCGAGCCAAATCTTTAGAGGTCTGTATAGCCTCCTCGTCGGAAATTATGCAGATATCCTCGTAAATATTTTGATTGAGAATACCAGGAATTACGCCGTCACCGATACCCATTTGATTATGCGTGCCAACAGTTCCGCCTGCAAGAATAGCAGCGTTTTCAGGCTCAACCGCCCAGATTGTAATATCAGGATTCTGTGCCTTAAGCACTTCGCCGATACCTGTAATTGTACCGCCTGTACCGATACCGGAGCAAAAGCCGTCAATAGGACCTGCAACCTGTTCAAGAATTTCAAGTCCTGTATGATGACGGTGAACCATAGGGTTAGCAGGATTTTCAAACTGCTGAGGTATGTAAACTCTCGGGTTTTCATCTCTCATTTTAAGTGCAGTATTAAGGCACTCCTCGATACAGTCACCGATATTGCCTGCGTCGTGAATTGTGATAACCTTTGCACCGTAATGCTCCACAAGTCTGCGTCTTTCAATGCTGACGGAATCAGGCATAATGATAATTGTTTCGTATCCCTTAACAGCACCAACCAAAGCAAGACCTATACCCTGATTACCACTGGTAGGCTCAACAATAATTGTGTCTTCCTTAATAAGGCCCTTTTGCTCTGCGTCGCAAATCATATTGTAAGCCGTTCTCGTTTTAATTGAGCCGCCCACATTAAGTCCCTCAAACTTAACGAGAATCTGAGCAGAGTCCTCGTCTGCCATTCTGTTAAGTCTTACCATAGGTGTATGGCCTATGGCATCAAGTATATTATTATAAACCATTGAAATTACCTCGCTGAAATTATCGTATATATTTTACTCTTATACATATTAAAAGGCAATAAGAAATTCTGTGTTTTTCCAAATTTATGAAATTTATTAAAATACGCCAACAGCCTGAAGAAGAAGTACAAAAAGGAGAAAAGGAGCTATGACTTTAATCATAGAATTGTAAATTACTTTACGGGTAAATTTCTCCCCGTTTTTCGTAACCTCGTCAACAATGGTTTTAGGCTTAACGAAATAGCCCACCATAATACAGGTGATAAATGCAACGAGTGGCATAAGAATACTGTTGCTGAAATAGTCAAGAACATCAAGAATCTGACCTGTTGAGCCGTTTGGAAGAGGCAGCTCAAAGTAGAATTTATTATAGCCTAAGCAAACTACCACGCCTACGATAATCGCATAAACCAAAGTGATTACAGCACTCTTTTTTCTTGAGAACTTGAATCTGTCCATAATGCTTGAAACGATAGCTTCCATTACAGATACAGAGGAAGTAACCGCAGCAAAGATTACCATAAGGAAAAACAGTGTACCGATAATTTGTCCTACTGTACCCATATTATCAAATACTTTTGGCAGAGAAACAAACATCAGTCCCGGGCCGGCCGACATACCGTCTTTGCCCATAAACACAAATACTGAAGGAACAATCATAAGACCTGCAAGAAGTGCAACGGCAGTATCAAAAATTTCGATTTGGTTAATGGACCTCATAAGATTTGTTTTATCCTCAACGTATGAGCCGTATGTTACCATAATGCCCATTGCAACGCTGATAGAGAAGAAAAGCTGTCCCATAGCGTCCATAACGATAAGCAGAAACTCTTTAAATGTTATATCCGAAAAATTCGGCACAAGATAGATTTTCAAGCCGTCAAGACCTGTTCTTGTTACACCGCTTGCATCTGTATACGTTAAAGTAAGAGAATAAATTGAAATGCCGATTACAAGCATAAGAAGAATAGGCATAAGCACCTTGCTGAACTTCTCTATTCCCTTTTCAACACCACAGATAATTACGCCGAAAGTAATAACAATAAATATTACAAACCATACAATCGGACTGATTTCACTTGTAATGAAATTAGTAAAATAATTGTCAGCGGCGGCCTCGTTGCCTCCTCCGGACATAAAGGTGAAAAAGTATTTCATTACCCAACCGCCGATAGTACAGTAATATGGCAGTATAATTACAGGTACAAGTGTGGCAAGAGTGCCTAAAAATGAAAAGCGTTTATCAATTTTTCCGTACGCTACAAGAGGACTGCTTTTAGTCTTTCTGCCGATTGCAACCTCAGTAGTCAAAAGAGTAAAGCCAAAGGTTAAAGCAAGAATGATATAGCAGAGAATGAATACACCGCCGTTATCCTTTGCCGCAAGATATGGGAATCTCCAGATATTTCCTAACCCGACAGCACTGCCTGCCGCCGCAAGTACAAAGCCTATTGAGCCTGTAAAGCTGCTTCTTTTTTTATTTTCCATAAAATCTCCTTGATTTGATATTATTCTGAATAATTCGATAATCTTAAACCGAAATAAGTATATTTTATATTATTTTAATTAAACTTGCAACTATTATTTATTATATGTTATAATCATACCGAAAGAGAGGTCTTTTTTATGAAAAAATTTGTTAAAATTTTATCTGTAATTTTATGTATGGTAATGGCGTTTACCTTTACCTCCTGCTCAAATGAAAAATCTGCACCGCCTGTTGAGCCTGAAGATTTCCGAGTAACGGCTTATGTTGTATGCGGTGACGGCTTGGACGAGAGCACCTTTGACCCGTCAAATCTTGACAAGGTAACAGACATTATCGTTTTCGGCAGCGTTACATTTGATGAAAACGGCGAAATGACCGTATCCGAAAATATGCAGAATGACCTTGACATTTTAAGAAAGCATATGAACGGTCAGGACCTTTATCTCAATATTCTCGGACCGTCAGCACAAACAGACTCAAGTGATTGGAACGACCAGATGCACGACCTTGCCGACAGACACACCAAGGCATTTGAAAGCGGTGTGCTTGAAAATAATATCAAGTCTGTTCTTGAAGAATTCAATTTTGACGGCGTAGTTTTTGACTATGAATTTCCGCTGAGGAAAAAGGACTGGAAGGCTTTTGACAAATTTATCCTTTCTCTCGACAGCGTTTTAGGCAACGATTTTGAAATTGGTATGTCAATGGTAGGCTGGAATCTCAAGCAGTCAAAGGAAGCTATGAACGCAACTGATTTCTTTGAGGTTATGAGCTACGATTTGTGGGACGATAACGGCAATCACGCAACTTTTGATATTGCAAAGGACGATATCGAAACATTCCTCAAAAAAGGATACGAGGGCTACAAGCTCGATTTGGGACTGCCATTCTACGCAAGACCTACAACTAAAGACGCCTATTGGTACGATTACAAAAATTACTATGACAAATTTGACGAAAACGGACTTTACAGCGATGATGAAACAGGACTTACTTTCTCATTTAACACATATGATATGATTAGTGAGAAAACTCAGTACGCTCTTGACAGCGGTGTAGGCGGTGTAATGATTTGGCACTATGCCTGCGACGTACCTGCTGACAATTCTGCATCACTTTTCAAAGCAATAGACGATGCAAAACAGCAGGCGATAAAAAATGATAACTGATATATAGGACTTACCGCAGGCTTGATGTCTGCGGTTTTTGTCATTTATTATAATTATTTGTTTACAAGACCGATTTATCGTGGTATAATCCTAATTACTTTGAAAGTATAAAGAGGGCAAAAAATGGTTAAAGATTTGACCGTAGGAAAGCCCGGTACTGTACTGTGGAAATTTTCTCTGCCTTTGGTGGGAAGTATAATTTTCCAACAGCTTTACAATATTGCAGACAGCTTTGTGGCAGGAAAGTTTATCGGCGATAACGCACTTGCGGCAGTAGGCAACGGCTACGAGGTAACGCTGATTTATCTTGCATTTGCCTTTGGCTGTAACATAGGATGCAGCGTTGTGCTGTCACAGCTTTTCGGTGCAAAAAGGTACAGGGACTTAAAGACGGCAGTAAATACAAATTTCATTTTCAGCGGTGCTTTATGCGGTGTGCTGATGCTTTTTGGTTTTGTTTTTATGAGGCCTTTGCTTCATCTTATAAATACGCCGGCAGAAATTATGAGCGACACAATGCTCTATCTTAAGATTTACACCGCAGGTCTGCCGTTTCTGTTTTTCTACAACATTTCAAACGGCATATTCACCGCTTTAGGCGATTCTAAAACTCCTTTTGTTTTTCTTGCAGTTTCATCAACTGTTAATATCGGTGCTGACATTTTGTTCGTTACGGCATTTGATATGGGAATTGCAGGTGTTGCTTGGGCAACATTCATCTGTCAAGGTGTGTCCTGCATACTTTCCGTGGCAGTTATGTTCAAGAGGCTTAAGGGCATTGAATGTGAAAAGCCTGCGTTATTCTCTTTTCCGCTGCTTAAAAAGATTGTTAAAATTGCCGTACCGAGCATACTTCAGCAAGGCTTTGTTTCAGTAGGAAATATTATTATTCAGGGCAACGTCAACAGCTTCGGCACATCTGTTATTGCAGGATATGCGGCGGCTGTAAAGATAAACAATTTTGCTATTACTTGCTTTAACACGCTGTCAAATGCTATGTCGAATTACACGGCACAGAATTTAGGTGCCGGCAAGCTTGACAGAGTTAAGCAAGGCTACAAATCAGGCGTTCTTATGAGCGGTTTGATTGCAGTTTCATTTACTGCGGTGTTTGTACTTTTCAGGAAACAGCTTATCGGTCTGTTTATGAATTCAAGCACAACTGACGCACTTACGGTTGGTATGAAATTTTTGCTTATCATTTCGCCGTTTTTCATAATAATTGCAACAAAAATCACCACAGACGGCTTGCTGAGAGGTGCAGGCTCAATGCAGTGTTTTATGATATCTACCTTTACAGATTTACTGCTTAGAGTTATACTTTCATTTGTGCTGTCGAGATTTTTCGGCTCAACGGGAATATGGCTTGCTTGGCCTGTAGGATGGGCAGTTGCCGCCGTAATATCCCTCAGCTTTTATTTCAAAGGAATTTGGAAGCAGAATAAGCTTCAGTAAAATATAAATGTAACAGGAGAATATTTATGCATCAGGATGTTGAAAAAATACTTGTAACGGAAGAAGAATTAAACAAAATTGCTCATCGTCTTGCAAAGCAGATTACAGAAGATTTTGCAGGCAAAAAACTCCTTATCATCGGAGTTTTAAAGGGCTCTATTTACTTCCTTACCGACCTTTCAAGATATATTGACCTGCCTTGCAATATTGATTTTATTCAGGCATCAAGCTATGGTGCATCAACAGTTTCAAGCGGTGAAATCAAAATTGTTAAGGACACATATG
This sequence comes from Eubacteriales bacterium, assembly GCA_029219885.1. Taxonomy (GTDB): domain Bacteria; phylum Bacillota; class Clostridia; order Oscillospirales; family Acutalibacteraceae; genus Eubacterium_R. The sequence goes on from JAQXUH010000058.1 coordinate 18,539, forward strand.
AAGATTTGACAGGCTTTGACGTGCTTTTAGTTGAGGACATTCTCGACACAGGTAAAACGCTCAAATACATTCACGATATGCTTTCAAAAAGAAATCCTGAGTCAATCTCCGTCGTTACTCTCCTTGACAAGCCTGCAAGACGAGTTGCAGATATCAAGGCTGATTATGTAGGCGTTGATGTACCTGACGCATTCGTTGTGGGTTACGGTCTCGATTATGACCAGCTTTACAGGAATCTGCCGTATATCGGAGTGCTTAAGAAAAGCATTTACGAAAAATAAATAAAAGGCAAATCAAAAGCCACATTCTGAAATTTTCAGAATGTGGCGTCTTTTTATTTAAAGTACATATAATATTGGCATTTTATCATACCGTTATAGAGCTTTCTGCGTTTGTCAGCCTTTCTGCCGAAGGTCTTTTCAAACTCCTCATCAGGAGAAATTATGCCGTAGGACCAACCTCTTTTGGCAACAAACTTTTCGCCCATAATATGATAAATTTTCTTTGCTTCCTTAATATCAAGCATACGCTCGCCGTAAGGTGGATTGGTGATAAGTGTGCCTTTTTCGGTAGTCGGGCAGAAGTCCTTAACATCTGCCTGCTCAAGATGCATAAACTTGTCGACCTTGATTCTCTTGGCGTTTGCCATAGTCAGCTCTAAAGAATGGAAGTCAATATCGCTGCCGAAAGCCGCGAAGTCAGTATCGGTTTTAATAATATCGTGACAGCGTTCTCTCTCCTGTTTCCAAGCAGATTCAGGAACAAATCCCCAGCGGTCACATTCAAAATTTCTGTTAATTCCCGGAGCAATATTATTCGCCATCATTGCACCCTCAATAAGAATTGTACCGCTGCCGCAGCAAGGGTCATACAGCGTATGATAATGACGCAGTCTTGAAAGACCGCAAAGTGCCGCCGCAAGAGTTTCCCTGATAGGTGCGTCGTTCGCCTCAGGTCGATAGCCTCTTTTATGAAGTCCGATACCTGACGTATCAAGCATAATTGTGACTTCATTTTTCATAATAGAAAACTGAATTTGATGAACAGGTCCCGTTTCCTCAAACCAGGAGATGTTGTAATCTTGTTTCAAGGACTCTACAACAGCCTTTTTAATAATCTTCTGGCAGTCGGGAACTGAATGGAGTGTGGAATTAATGCTGTAACCCTTAACCGGAAAAGTGTCGGCAGAGCCGATAAACTCCGACCAAGGAAGTGCCTTAACTCCCTGAAAAAGCTCTTCAAAGGTTTCGGCATAAAATCTGTCAAGGACGATTAAAATTCGCTCAGCGTAACGGCTGTTGATGTTTGCCCTTGCGAGCATTGCCTCGTCGCCCTCAAAAAAGACTCTTCCGTTTTCTGCTGAAACATTTTCAGCCTCCATCATTTTAAGCTCGTCTGCCACAAGTCCCTCAAGACCTAAAAGGCAAGGAGCAGTCATTAGTAATCTCATAATAAAATTCCTGTCTTTGTCAAAAAAACAGACCGAGAAATCTCGGCCTGAAAATTCTTACCGTTTATTCCGATGCTGAAATATCGTAGAAAACAACCTCGTTAGATTTAACATATCCCTTTTCACGAGCCTTTTTCTCAATATAGTCATCTTTGTTTTCGTTATCAAGAACAGCCTGAAGCTCTTTATTCTCCTTAGTCTGCTCATCATACTGAGCACTGACCTCTGCTTTCTGCTGCTCAAGTCGGCTGATGTCACCGCTTTGAGTAACGGCACTGATACCAAAGGCAACAAAAAGAACAGAAAGCACAACAGCTATGCCGATATTAACAGCTTTCTTTTCTCTAAAAATGCGGGATATTAAGTTTTTACCCTCTGTTTTTTTCTTCATCATTGTCACCTATATTATGTTTTGTTGAAGATTTCAGCACCTTTTCTTTTGTATTATAATACAGAATGTTTACATAATGCAATACTTTTTTAAAACTTTTTAGTCGGTTTTTCACTTTTTTTAACCGAATTTTAACCTTTTTCGCAATTTTGTTTTCAATATTCCCTGTTACGTAGCCCAAAGTGAATATATATAAAATACATCCCAAGAATATGAAAAGCAAATAAACCGCTCTGATTTCGCCGTTACTGAAAATCAGAAAAAATGAAAATACCGCAAAAGCGGACACTATCCAAAATAAAAAGTCGACGGCAAATTTCGAGCTGAAAATCAATCTTAAAAACCGCATAACATCGTAAAACACACCGAGCACCGCACCTGTCAAAGCAGCATAGAACAGTACCTCAGCCACCGAACAGCCTCTTAAGAAGTGAGGATGACGAAAACTTTTCGCTGTAAGTGAGAGATACGATTTTACCGCTGACAGTAAGAATTCCGCTTTCCAGATTAAGCTCATCAATATGAAGCAAATCGCCTTTAATAGTCAGTTCGCCGCAGGAGCAGACCGCAAGAATTTCTTCCTCGTTAAAGGAGTCAACATCGCTGATACCTGTTAAGGTAAGGCTTTCACGATTCGTCAGGCTTAAAGTGTGCTCAGTTGCGTTTTCCATAAAATCACCCGATAAATTCTATGCAAACGTATCTAAAAATATTATAATCGGCAGTTAAATCTGCTCGTACATTTTAAGGGCGTCTTCTTTTAACGCGTGCTCCGTAACCTGCAAAACTCTGTAGGTATTCTCCTTTGCACCGAGAGTAATTTTAATTTCATCGCCTACTTTAACATCATAAGAGGCTCTTGCAATTTTTCCGTTTACTTCTACCTTGCCGGCGTCACAGGCTTCATTTGCCACCGTTCTTCTCTTAATAATTCGTGACACCTTTAAATATTTATCAAGTCTCATATACACCTCAAAATAAAAGGCACCGACAAAACAATCGGTGCCAAAATTTATAAGTTATTTAACTTATTTTACAGCATCCTTAAGAGCTGAACCTGCCTTGAATGAAGGAACCTTAGCTTCAGGAATTTCAATAGTTTCCTTTGTGCGTGGGTTAAGACCTGTACGAGCTGCACGAACCTTAACTGCGAATGTACCGAAACCAATAAGAGAAACCTTATCACCCTCTGCAAGAGCTTCCTTGATTGAATCAAGTACTGCTGATACTGCTGCTTCTGAATCCTTCTTTGAAAGACCAGCCTTCTCTGCTACTGCTGCTGCAAGTTCTGTTTTGTTCATTTTAATTTCCTCCGTTTTGCTGTTTACCAGCTAATATTTCTTTTGCCTCATTCCACAAACTGTCAAGCACATCTATTGAAGCGTCATTCATAGATATTCCCTTTTGCTGTGCCAATTCCTCAACAAGCTTAAATCTTTCGACAAACTTGTCGGTAGAGGCCTTGAGAGCCTCCTCGCTGTCAACGTGAAGAAAGCGTGAGATATTCACACAGGAAAAGAGCACATCGCCGAGCTCTTCTTCAATATTTGCCTGATTGTTTTGGCCGACGGCATTTTTCAACTCGTTAATCTCCTCGTAAAGCTTTTCAAAAGCACCGTCCTGATTTTCCCAATCAAAGCCGACCTTCGCCGCCTTGCCCTGCACCTTTTGAGCTCTCATCAAAGCAGGAAGCTCAACAGGAATACTATCCATCATTTCGCTTTGCTTTGAAACACCCTTAATGCTTTGCTTAACAGCATCCCAGCTTGAAAGTGCCTCGGCGGTATTACTCGCTTTAACATCGCCGAAAACGTGAGGATGACGGACAACAAGCTTTTTACAAAGCTCGTCGCATACATCATCAAAATCAAAATTGCCTGCTTCACTTTCCATTTGGGTGTGAAGCACCACCTGCATAAGAACGTCCCCTAATTCTTCTCTTAAACCGTCCGTACTGTCCTTATTTATTGCCTCAATAACCTCATAGGTTTCTTCAATAAAATTCTTTTTAATCGAACGGTGTGTTTGCTCTCTGTCCCAAGGACATCCTCCCGGTGCTCGAAGCAGGGCAATAAGAGAAATCAAATCGTTGATATCATATCTATCCTTAAATTCAAAATCTACCATATTCGCCTGCTCACTTTCGATTAACTTGTCATATGGAATTGTACTATAAATAAACAGATTTTTCAAGTATTTAAGCCGATTTTTTATATTTATTTATTGGTTTTTAGCTCGGAAAGTGAAATAATTTTAAGCAAAATGAGCAAAAATGCAAGAATTACTCCGTAAATCAACAAAGAAAGTGCAAAAGACCAAAAATCTGACAAACCTGTAAAAACGGCCTCTCTGATAATTTTCACTGCAAAATATACGACAGATGTACAAATTATAGGCTTAACAAATACATTTAAAATACTCACCCTGCAATTTATTTTTTTTTTCAAAATCAAAATGCTCCATACCGCAATAATCAAAAAGCCTGCAAAATTTGATACTGCACTTGCGAGAATATTTATTTCAGCTCTTGAAACCAACAGTAAATTAAGTGTGCACCTGACAACTGCCGAAACTAAAAACGGCAGAATAATCTGCTTTGAATATCCTAAAGACTGAACGCAGTAAACCGCTGTAGAAGCAATACAGCAAGGCAGCATTGTCACGCCGAAAAGGAAGAGCAAGCTTGAGCCGTTTTCTGCAATATCGCTGTTTGATGAGCCGTAAAAAAGTGACAGTATATCGCCGCTGAAAAGTGAAAGGACACCGCCTCCTGCACAGGCAAGAACAGAAGTGTATTTCAAAATACTGTTCATCAAAGCCGTAAATCTTTCCGTTGAGCTTTCGTATGCGGCACTGACGGCAGGAACGGCAGTTACCCCAAGTGACATAACTATTCCCGGCACAAGATTTTTAAAATCGAGGGCGGCGGAATATATTCCGTAGAGATATGTATAAACATCGTCGCCGCTTATATTGTACTGAAGTGACAGAGCAGCTTTATCCACAAGAGTCAGGCTGTACTGTATTGACGCAGTATCAATAAAATTCGCTATACTTTGCACGGCAGTTGCACCAACAAGAGGAAGAGAAAACATAACAAGCTCGTTCATCCCCTCTCTCACATCAATTTTGCCTGCCGGGAAAGAATTATATCGGCTGTTTGTATAGACTGCGGAAAATATCCAGCTTGCAATACTTGCAAGGGTTACGCCGAGCATTGCACAGGCGGCGGTTAAGGGATAGATTTGCGAAAGTGCATCTTCCTCGCCAGCGGCAGGAATACCGAGAACTGCACCGCTTTTACAGTAGCTGTCGTACAAATAAGACATAGAAAACCTTGCAAAAAGCAGACCGAACACCATTTTAAAAAGTGCCTCGATTACCTGACTTAAGGCGGTAGGTTTCATATCGAGATAGCCCTCGGCAAAGGCTCTTTTGCTGGCGGCAAGGCAGGAAAAGAGTACAGACGGTGCAAGAGCTAAGATTGTATAAAGACTTTTAGGTGACGATGCAACTCCTTTTGCGTATGGTTCGGCTGCCAAAATCATAATCATCATACCGGCAGTACCCACAATAAAGAACAATCTGCCTGACGCTTTTTTTACTGCTTTAATTTTAAGATAGTCGCCTTTGGCATTATATGTGCTCACAAGCTTTGAAAGTGCAATAGGAAAAGCTCCCATAGTTAATGCGTGAATAGGCATACACAAATTATACGCAACAGAAAAACAGCCTCTGCCTGCTGCACCAATATAAGCGGTCAAAGGAATTTTATACACAGCACTTATAATCTTTACAACAACAGTTGACACCATAAGAATAAATGCCGAGGAAATATATTTTTGCTTGATATTCTGCCTTGCCTTTTTCAAAACATCACCTGAAACAAAAAATAAGACAGCACAAATGTACTGTCTTTAAACTTCCTTGACATATCAATGATATATCTGTTTATTCTTCTGTTTTGTCCTCTGACAAATCGGTAACATCCACGCCCTCTGCTTCAGCTTCTTTGCCGTTTTGAGAAAAAATATCATAGGTGTGTTTAACCGCATTAGCTCTCGTTTCATTGAAGGCAGCCTTAGCCTCTTCAATTTCCTTGCTATAAACTTCTGCCTTTTCTCTCAGCTCAGCAATTTGATTTTCTATATCGTGGATAACCTCGTCGCCTATCTCGTCTCCGATAAGAATACCATACATAAACTTTCCGTACTTTTCGTAAAGCTTTGAAAGCTTAGTTTTAATGTTAATAAGCTCTACCTTTTTACGCTGAAGTTCAATACGTTCAACACTTTTTTTGCTGACAGATTCAGCCACATCTCTCGTTTTATTAAATACATCCTCAAACATTTCGCTGTTAAAAGAATCTTGTCCGTTTGGGAACAAATCACTAAATTTAATTGGCATTATTACCACTCCTTAATATTATTATATTACAAGTTGTAGAATAATGCAATACTCATTGTTCATAAAATTAATATTCATTATAAAAGTCGGATATTCCGTTTTTACGATTTAATATTTCGTCAAAGTTATCAATATATTCGTAAGGGTACTTGTAATTATAAATTCTTTCAATATGACTTGTGTTTTGGTTTTTAAGTCTTGTAACGGCACCTGCACCTGCTGCAAAAACAGAATGTGTTTCGTCCATCATAAAGACATTGTAAAGACAGTCCATACCGTCCTTGCACCAGCCAACATTTTCGAGATTACCGAGAGATTTTGACTGCCTGTACATATAGTAAGGATAATAGCCGTTTTTGTGGAGAGTTTCGTTTGAATAATCGACCATATCCGATGTAATCAGCCTGTCGGAAAAGTCAAAAGCGTTTTCCTTTGTCACAATATATGATGCAGATTTCATAGCAAGAGTATGAACAGTAACAGATTCGGCGTCAAGACCTACTGCCGTATCAAGGCTGTTTTTGAATGAGTCGAGAGTGTCAAGGGGAAGTCCTGCAATCAAATCCATATTGATATTGTCAAAGCCGCACTTTCTGGCAAGTTCAAAAGCGTCTATGGTTTGACGGCTTGTATGCTTTCTGCCGATAGCTTCAAGAACGCTGTCGTTAAAGGTTTGAGGGTTGATGCTTATTCTTGTTACACCTGCATTTTTAAGTGCCAAAAGCTTGTCCTCTGTCACCGTATCAGGTCTGCCTGCCTCTACTGTATATTCACGAAGATGAGATAAATCAAAGCAGTTTTCGATAGTATTAAACAGCTTTGTAAGCTGAGGAGCAGATAAGGTTGTAGGAGTACCGCCGCCGAAATAAACAGTTTCAAGCCTTAAGTTAAGCTCTTTTGCAATTTTGCCTATTCTTTCAAGCTCTTTGCACAAAAGGTCCGTATAAGGCTCAACAAGACGCTTTGTTCTCTCAATAGAATGGGAAACAAAGGAGCAATACGCACACCTTGTAGGGCAGAAAGGAATTGAAACATAAAGAGAAAAGGAGTCCTCTTGTGAAAGAGAAATGATTTTATTTTCCTTTTCCATTACCTCAAGTGCAAGGTCGGTTTTCTTTTCCTGTGCAAGAAAGGTATTGATGAAATAATCTCTTGCACCCTCCTCGCCCATTTCACCGCACATTCTGTGCATAAGCTTTGCAGGACGAACGCCGTAGAGAATACCCCACGGAGGTGTAAAGCCTGTAAGCTCCTGTAAAACTGTATAAAGCAAAACGGACATAGCGGTGGCTGTGTCCTCGTTTTCCTCAACAATATGCTTTTTTGAAAGCTGTCTGTCGAACACCTTTGCGTCAACTGAAAGGACATTGTCCTCCTGCTTTGTCGAGATAACTATATTTTCTTCAGCAACATCATCCCTGCCGTCAGTAATCTTCTCCTGTGGGAAGAACATAGTGCAAAGATTTTTCATATCATACCCGAAGGAATGATTAATTATTTTAAGTATCATAAGTTTTTAAGATATGGATTATTTTTTCTTTCGTAATCGAGAGTTGATATTTGATTGTGTCCTGTGTAAACCCTGAAGTCGCCATCAAGAGAAGAAATACGTTTTAAGCTTTCCGCCATTTCAATTGACGAGCCGCCGGGAAAATCTACTCTGCCGCAAGATAGGCTGAACAGCGTGTCCCCTGTAAAAATATTATCGTCGCAAATATAGCAGACGCCGCCTTTGGTGTGCCCCGGAGTTGACATAACGGAAATTCTGCATTCGCCAAGCTCAATTACATCGCCCTCGGAAACGATAATATCTGCCTGCGTGTTATTCTGCACTCCGCCGCAAAAAGCAGCAAGGCTCTCTCTTGACGATGAAAGCATTGGCTCGTCGGCTTTGCTTATAACAACCTTTGCACCTGTTTTTTCCTTAACTGCCTTAACTCCGCCGATATGGTCAAAGTGGCCGTGAGTAAGGAGAATATACTGCAAATCTTTTCCGTCGATAAAATTAATCATTTCGGCAGAATCGTCGGTACAATCCACAAGAGCACTTTTGCCTGTGGCAGAATCTGTAATAAGATAGCAGTTGTTTTCAAGTGCACCGAAAATTTTATGTTCAACTTTAAGCATTATTTCAGCTCCTTGCTGTCAAGAATTATGGTAACAGGTCCGTCGTTAAGAAGTTCCACCTTCATATCAGCACCGAAAATGCCCTTTTTAACAGCCTTTACTCCTGACTGCGAAAGCTTTTCTGCCGTGTATTCATAAAGCTCGTTTGCAATTTCAGGAGGTGCGGAATTTATAAAGCTCGGACGCCTGCCGTGAGAGCAGTCTGCACAAAGGGTAAACTGAGAAACAAGAAGAATTTCACCGTCAACATCAAGGCAGGACAAATTCATTTTACCGTTTTCGTCCTCAAAAATTCTCAAAACAGGAATTTTGTTGATAAGCTTATCAGCGTCCTCTTTAGTATCTCCGTCAACAACGCCGAGCAAAATCATAAAGCCCTGACCGATTTCGCTTACAAGCTTTCCGTCAACTGTAACTGATGAATGTGTAACTCTTTGAATAACTGCTTTCATTAATTTGTACTTCTTTCAATATGATATACACCCTCAATTTTCCTGAGAGTTTTTTCTATGCTGTCAAGATGCTCTTTAGAATTAACAGTAATTGTCATTGTGGTAAGACAGTTGCCGTCATTTATAGGTCTTGCATTGATAGAGTGAATTTTAACGTGAGCGTTTGCCATTTTTGTGGTAATATCAAGAACTACGCCGTCACGGTCAATAGCGTAAACATCAATGGTTGAACGTGCCTCAATTTGAGCACTGCTGTCCCAATGAGCCTTAACCCATCTTTCAGGCTCAGGAGAATTTGAAATATCAGCAGGAACATTGACGCAGTCCCTCTTGTGAATGGTAAGTCCCGTACCGCGATTGATAAAACCGATAATTTCCTCACCGGGAATAGGAGAACAACAACGAGCCATTTTAACAAGGCAGTTGTCGATACCCTCAACAATTACGCCGTTTGTACTCTTGCTTTCCTGACGAATCTGAGTTGTATTTGTAACAGTCTTTGCAGGAGCAGGGTCTTTAGGTTTCCAATTGCGGTTATATTCATCCTTGATACCAGGCATAAGACGAGTAATGGCAAGACCGCCATAGCCTACGGCAGCATAAAAATCATCAACGCTGGCACAATGCTGACGCTCTGCAATTCTCTCAAGAAACTTTTCGTACTTCTCGCCCTCAAGACGAATGAAGTTACGCTTAAGCTCTCTTTCAACATCAGCCTTGCCTCGAGTGATATTTTCGTCTCTTCTTTCCTTTTTAAACCAGGAACGGATTTTGTTTCTCGCCTCGCCTGTGGTGACAATATTAAGCCAGTCACGGCTCGGTCCCTTGCCTGCCTGATTAGAGGTCAGAACCTCTACAATCTCGCCTGTTTTAACCTTATAGTCAAGGTTTACAATTTTGCCGTTTACCTTTGCACCGACCATTTTGTTGCCGACGGCAGAGTGAATAGCGTATGCAAAGTCGATAACAGTTGCACCCTTTGGCAGACATTTAACGTCGCCGTTAGGAGTGAAAACATAAACTTCGTCAACAGAGAGGTCGCCTTTGATATTAGTAACAAGCTCTTCGGGACTTTCGGTATCATTACCTGTTTCAACAATCTTGTGAATCCACTGAAGACTGTCGTCGATATTGTCCTTACCGCCTTTGCCGAGCTTATATTTCCAGTGAGCGGCAATACCGTATTCCGCTGTCCTGTGCATATCCCAGGTACGAATCTGAATTTCAAATGGAATACCCGACGGCGACAAAACAGTAGTGTGAAGTGACTGATACATATTAGGCTTAGGCATTGAGATATAGTCCTTAAAGCGTCCCGGAAGAGGCTTATACATATCGTGAACTATACCCAGAGCATTGTAGCAGTCAATCATAGAATCAACAATAATTCTTACTGCATAGATATCGAAAATCTGTTCAAAATTCTTGCCCTTGATATACACCTTTCTGAATATGCCGTGAACAGATTTAACTCGTGAGGTAATCTGTACATTTTTCATTACAGGTGTAATTTTGTCACTAATCTGCTGAGTAATTTCATTTAAAAATTTCTCGCCCTGCTCCTTTTTCATAGAAAGATTTTTCTCAATTTCTTTATAAGCAATAGGGTCGAGATAATAAATTGCCAAATCCTCAAGTTCTTCCTTGATAGGACGGATACCTAAACGGTGAGCAATAGGAGCATAAATTTCAAGAGTTTCAAGACTCTTTTCTCTCTGCTTATACTCCGGCATATGCTGGAGGGTACGCATATTATGAAGTCTGTCGCAAAGCTTGATCATGATAACTCGCACATCCTCATTCATTGCGATAAACATTTTTCTTATATTTTCAGCCTGCACCTCTTCCCTTGTGGAAAGCGGAATTTGACCAAGCTTTGTTACGCCGTCAACAAGAAGTGCAACTTCGCCGCCGAATTCCTTTTTGATATAGTCAAGATTGTATTCCGTGTCCTCAACAACATCGTGAAGAAGTGCACCGATAATACACTCGTTGTCCATACCTAATTTAAAAAGAATTTCAGCCACGGCAACAGGGTGCATAATGTACGGCTCACCTGAACGTCTACGCTGATTTTTATGAGCGTCACGAGCTAATTCGTAGGCTTTTTTTATCTTTTCAGCGTCATACTGCGGATTGCTTTTTATCTTTTCAAAAAACACATCAAAGCCGTCGTCATAGTCGTCAAAGCTTTGGGCTGATACTGTTTTCTTTTTTTCTTCTTCTTTCAATTAAAGTCTTCCCTTCAAGGTTTTAAGCACATTTGTACCATCTAAATCAGCCTTTTGTGAAACCTGATTTAATTCTATTTTCGCTCCTCTTTTAATAAGGCCTGCTTCCTCAAAAGCATCAAGAGCGAAATAAAGCTGACCGAGGGTTACGCATTGCTCAAGTGCAAAATACAAATCATCGTCTGTATATGCCCATCCCTTATTATGCTTCAAAAATTTATATATTTGTGAACAAGCCTCTCTGTCGGGATAAAGCTGAGTCTTGTTTTTTTCACCTAACATAAAAAGCTGATAGTCGCTTTTTTCAAGGAAATATCTGTCAAAATCACTTGAACTTTTGTGAACATCAACTGCCTGAATTGAGAGATAATACTTCCCTTTAAAAAGATTTTTTGATATTTTAACGGCAACATCAATAATGTCTCCTGTTTTATACGGAAACTCCTCTGCCGTTTTGCGAAACATTACAATTTTGAAAATCTTGCCTTTTTTAACTGCCTCAAACCTGATATGCTTGCCGTCACCCACAGGAGTTACAGATTTAAGCGTCATATTAAACAGGCCGAAAACAGGCTGTCTGTTATCTGCACCATAAGGCTCAAGTCGGCTGATATTATCCGATAAATCAACAGAGAGATAAAACGGCGACAGCTTACAGTCAATATGGAGCGTTTCCATAGGCATAACAGAATAATGACTTGACGCATATTCATTTATACGTCTGCGAAATTCAGGAATGTCCTCTTCTTTCACTCCGAGACCTGCCGCTGACGGATGGCCGCCGAAATGAGTCAGCAAATCTGAACAGGAGGAAATTGCGTCAAAAATGTTAAAGCCCTCAATGCTCCTTGCAGAGCCTGTTCCCTCTCCGTTTTCATCAATACCGATAACGATTGCCGGCTTGCCGTAAACCTCTGCCACGTGAGAGGCGGAAATTCCTATAACACCTTTATGATATCCCTTGCCGGCGATAACAATTACTCTGTCCTCTGCAAGCTGAGGATTTTCGCTGATAATATTTTTGATATCCTCAGCAATATTATTCTCCACCTGATGCCGATGCTCGTTTTCGTCGCAAAGCTGCTGAGCCTTAACAGTTGCAGTTTCGTAATCGTCAGAAATGAGGAGCTCAACTGCCACAGATGCTTTATCCATTCTGCCAACTGCATTTATACGAGGACAGATTTGAAATGCGATATCACCTGACGAAAGCTCCTTATCCTTAGAACAGGCAAGGTCCTTAAGTACAGCAATACCAAGCCTTGAATCATTGTTGATAAGCTTAAGTCCTGCTTTGACCAAACTTCTGTTTTCACTGACAAGAGGGACAATATCACCGATAGTACCGATGGCAACAAGGTCTGCATACTGCTCCAAAAGGTCATCAACGTCGCCGTCATAAAGTGCACAGGCAAGCTTAAATGCTACGCCTACTCCTGCAAAATCACGGAAAGAAAGCTCATTATCCTCTCTGTGAGGATTGATTACAGCCTCAGCCCTCGGCAGTTTTTCGCCGATTTGGTGATGGTCGGTAACTACAAGTTCCATACCGAGAGAGTAGATATATTCTGCCTCATCAATGGCGGAAATTCCGTTATCAACAGTTACGATAAGATTAGTACCTAACGATTGAATTTTATCAATGGCGTTGTTATTCATTCCGTAGCCGTCAGTAAGCCTGTCGGGAATAAAGTAAATAACATCTGCTCCCATACTTTCAAGAAAAGTAAAAAGCAGCGAGGTGGCAGTTACGCCGTCGCAGTCATAGTCGCCGTAAATACAAATTCTTTCTTCTGAATCAATGGCACGGTTAATACGCTCAACTGCCCTATCCATATCCTTAAATGAAAAAGGCGAAATGAGCCTGATACTGTCGGATAAAAATTCAGTGGCGGAAAGCTCGGTATCAATACCTCTTGCCGCCAAAAGATAGGAAATAAAAGGGTCAATATTCAGTTTTTCGCTAACTGCCGACGCTTTTTCCCTGTCGGCATTTTCTATAACCCATTTTTTATAAGACATTATGTATTTTTATCCACCACATGAAATTTTTTAAGATTGCCTTCCTTTTCGGCTTTCTTGGCAAGAGCCGCCTCAACATCCTCAGGAGTGATTCCCTGATTAGCCATAAGGACTAAAATATGATAAATAAGGTCTGTGATTTCGTAAACAGTTTCCTCATTATCGTTATTTTTTGCGGCGATAATTACTTCGGAACATTCCTCGCCGACTTTCTTTAAAATCTTATCAATTCCCTTTTCAAAAAGGTAACAGGTGTATGAGCCCTCCTGATTTTCTGCCTTTCTGTCAAGAATTGTTTGATACTCGTTTTTGATATAATCCATTAGAATTCTCCTTTGATTTCGTTAAAAAAGCAGGAATGATTACCTGTATGGCAGGCAGCACCTGTTTGAATAACCTTGATTAAAAGTGTATCATCATCGCAGTCGCCATAGATTGAAACAATTTTTTGAAGATGTCCTGAAGTTGCACCCTTGTTCCAAAGCTCCTGACGTGACCTTGAATAAAACCAGGTATAGCCTGTTTCGAGAGTTTTTTTCATAGACTCCCTATTCATATAGGCAAGCATTAAAACCTCGCCTGTTGACTCTTCCTGAATAATGGCAGGAAGTAAATCTGCCTTTTTAAAATACTTTTCTACATCAACCATTGCAGACCTCCACCGCTTCTTTAAGATTAAGAGTACCCTGATAAATACTTTTACCGCAGATGGCTCCGTAAAGACCGCTGTCACGAAGTGTAATTATATCATCTATATTTGTTACGCCGCCTGATGCGGTAATGTTACAAGAAACGGCGTTATTGATTTCTACAAGCTGTTTAACATTAGGGCCTGAAAGAGTGCCGTCCTTGCTGATATCGGTATAAATAATCGTCTTAACGCCCACATCTTCCATCTGTTTTGCTAAATCAGTAAAGTAAATGTCACTTCCTTGAGTCCAGCCCTCTGCCGCTGCGTATCCGCCTTTAGCGTCAATTCCCACAGCGATTATGTCACCGAATTCCTTAACGGCCTCCTCCACAAGTGCAGGATTTTTAAGTGCAACAGAGCCGAGAATAATTCTTGAAATGCCGTTGTTTACATACCAATCAATATTCTGCATTGTTCTTATTCCGCCGCCGAGCTCAACCTTAAGTGAAGTTTCCTTTGCAACTCTTATAAATGTTTCTGCGTTTACAGGCTCCTTTTTCAGCGAGCCGTCAAGGTCAACCATATGCACCCACTGACAGCCTGAATTTACAAAGCCCTCAGCAGTTTCAAGTGCGTCGTCGGCAACCTGAGATGCGGTGGAAAAATCACCTTTAAAAAGTCTTACAGGCTTGCCGTCAATTATATCAATGGCAGGAAAAATTATCATTTAAAGCACTCCTTTGGTTGAAAGAACAGAGCCGTCCTCATTTTTCTTAACTGCGATTTTCATTGCGTGAGCCACAGCCTTGAATATTGCCTCAATCTGGTGATGAGCGTTAATTCCGTAAGGCACTTCAATATGAAGTGTAATGCAAGCATTCATTGCAAATGCTCTGAAAAATTCCTCAGTCACGCAGGTTTCGTAATCACCGCAAAGCTCCTGCTCAAAGGATGCTCTGAAAACGAGAAAAGGTCTGTTTGAAATATCAAGAACGCAGTTTGCAAGGCTTTCGTCCATTGGAATTGAGAAAAAGCCGTAACGCTCAATACCGCTCATATCGCCCAAAGCCTGCTTAAACGCCATACCAAGAGCAATTCCCGTATCCTCAACAGTATGATGAGTGTCAACCTCTAAATCGCCTGTAACCTGAACCTTTAAGCCAAATCCGCCATGAACACCGAAAGCGGTAAGCATATGGTCAAAAAAGCCGATACCTGTTGAAACAGAAACTTCTCCGCCGTCAAGGTCAAGGGAAATTTTAATCTGCGTTTCTTTAGTATTTCTTTCAATTTCAGCAGTTCTCATAATTTAACCTCTTTGAATTTATTACTTAAACAGCTTTTTTGCAAGGCTGTCAATATTTTTCTTTCTGTCCGCCGTTTCGTTTTCGTCAATAGAAATTGAAACAACGTCACCTTCCTTTATCTTTTCAGGAAGTGATTTTAAAGGGATATCGGCCGTTTGCTTGTTTTCAAGCTCCACAACCGCAAAATCTCCCTCAATTCTGTCAACTATCCATTTCATATTAAGCCCTCAATTTTCCTTGTACGTCAATACCGATGAAGCATCAATACCGATACCGTCGGTAACAAAGGTGATACTGCCGTTCATATCCGTTCTGTAATATGCGATGCCTCTGCCGTCAAGTCTGTCTGTCAGTTCGCTGTGAGGGTGACCGTATCTGTTATCCTCACCGCATTCTATAACGGCATATTCAGGTGAAACAGCGTCAAGAAATTCATCACAAGTGGAATATTTACTGCCGTGATGACCGACCTTTAAAACATCGGCATCAAGGGAAGAATAGGAGTTTTCCAGCATTTCTGCCTCGGAATCTTCACCTGCGTCACCTGTAAAGAGAAACGAAACATCATTATAAGTAAGCTTAAGCACAGCGGAATAATCGTTAGTGTCCTGATAGCTGTCGCTGACAGGAGCAAGAAACTCGCCTGTTATATCATCAGTAAAGGTGATTTCCGTACCTGCTTTGGCAGTATTTATTGTCAGCCCCTTGCCATCAATTGCCGTGAGCATATCCTCAAATGCTTTAGTGTTTGAAGTTGCATAAGGCATATAAATCTCGCCTATGTCAAAATCTTCAATAATACTGCTCATACCGCCCATATGGTCTGTATGAGGATGAGTGGCAACAAGATAATCAATTTTTGAATAACCTGCCTGGGAAATCTTTTCCTCAACCTCGTCGGAATAATACTTTTCGCCGCTGTCGATAAGCATACATTCACCGTTTGGAAACTCGATAAACTCGCAGTCACCTTGACCGACATCAACAAAAGTGACGGTCATTACGCTTGATGAATCGGCTGAAACAGAGGAAGTCTTTTCCTCATCACCTGACGAAACCCGACCTGAAACTGCAACTGCGACGGCAACAACTAAAACCAGAATAACGCTGATAAGTGAGTTACGTTGCTTGCTGTTCATTATTCAAATCTTACCTTAATTGAATTTGCGTGAGCAGTTAAGCCCTCTGTATCTGCCAGCTTAACGATATCGTCCTTTGCCTTTCTCAGCTCGTCCTCAGTATAGTAAATAAATGAGCTTTTCTTAACAAAGCTGTCAACTGAAAGAGGAGAGAAAAATCTCGCTGTACCGCTTGTAGGCAGAACGTGGTTTGGTCCTGCATAGTAATCGCCGAGAGGCTCAGGAGAAAAGTTGCCCAAGAATACGGAGCCTGCGTTATCAATCTTGCCGATATATTTCAGCGGTTCCTCAACGCACATTTCAAGATGCTCAGGAGCAAGCTCGTTGGCAAAATCAATTGCCTGTTCAAGATTTTCACATACTATAATTTCGCCGAAGTTATTGAGAGATTCCTCAATAATCTCCTGTCTTTGAAGATATTTAATCTGCCTTTCAATCTCCTTGGCAGTTGCCTTTGCAATATCGCTTGAAGTTGTAAGGAGAATTGCAGATGCCAATTTGTCGTGCTCTGCTTGGCTCATTAAGTCGGCAGCAAGGAAAGCAGGCTTTGCAGTTTTATCTGCAACAATGAGAATTTCCGACGGACCTGCAACCATATCAATATCAACTACGCCGTAAAGAAGCTTTTTAGCAGTAGCGACAAAGATATTTCCGGGACCGACGATTTTATCAACCTTAGGAATTTTCTCTGTACCATAGGCAAGAGCGGCAACAGCCTGTGCACCGCCTACAAGGAACACCTTGTCTACTCCTGCGATAGCAGCAGCCGCCATAATATCAGGATTAGGATTGCCGTCCTTTGCAGGAGGAGTAACCATAATAATCTCCTCAACACCTGCAATTTTAGCAGGAATAGCGTTCATCAAAACAGATGACGGATAAGCAGCAGTACCGCCCGGAACGTAAATACCGACTCTCTTAATTCCTCTTATACGCTGTCCCATAATAATTCCGTTTTCCTTGGTAGTCATCCAGGACTGCTGTGCCTGACGAAGATGAAAATCATAAATATTATTTTTTGCGTTGATTACTGCGTTTTTGAAATCTTCATCAACACAGTCGATATATGACTGAAGCTCGTCCTTTTCAATAACAGTTTTTTTAGGCACCATACCGTCAAAGCGGACAGTAAATTCTCTTACTGCGTCGTCGCCCTGCTCCTTAACGGAATTGATAATAGTGGTAACTGCATTTACGATTTTAGCGTCAGTTTCACCGGCTCTTTTTTTAAGATTTTCGATAAGCTCATATTCAGCCTTACCGTTAGCCTTTGTAATGTTCATAATCTATACCTCTTTACACCTTTGAAGCAAGCTCCAAATCGTTAAGGAAATTCTCGATTTCCTCTTTACGAAGCTTCATAGAAGCCATATTTACAATAACTCTTGCGGAAACAGGCATTATCTCGTCCACAACCTCAAGTCCGTTTTCCTTAAGTGTTGAGCCTGTTTCAACTATATCTACAATACCATCGGCAAGACCTAAGAGAGGTGCTAACTCCACACTTCCCTCAATCTTGATGATATCAACATCCATACCCTTTGATTTGAAATATTCCCTTGCAACCTTAGGATATTTACTTGCAACAACCTTTCTCTTATAACCTGAGAAGAAGTCGCTGCCCTTAGGACAGGCAAGAGCAAAACGGCATTTACCGATATTAAGGTCAATTACCTCATAAAAAGAGCTGCCGTGCTCCACAATAGTATCCTTGCCCACAACACCGATATCACATACGCCATGCTCAACATAGGTGATAACATCAGGTGCCTTTGACAGTACAGCCTCATAATCACCCACAGGAAGAATAAGTCGGCGTCCTTTATTTTCAAGCTCCTTGGTGTCAAGTCCCATAGTCTTGAAGAGAGCAACGGATGACTTTTCAAGTCTGCCTTTAGTAAGTGCAATTCTCAGCGGTCGGTCAATATTAATTTCTTCACGCATAACATCGCACAGAGCAGAAACATTTACACCGAAGCCAACAGCAGGAGCGTCAAGACCAAATTCACCGATAAGGTTGTCATATCTGCCGCCCGAAATAATAGTTGCACCGCTGCCCTGAGCGTAACCCCTGAATATAATTCCGGTGTAGTAATTACTTCTATTTACAAGGCTCAAGTCGATAAGTATATCGTTTTCAAAGCCTAAAGCACAAAGCTTTTCATAAACTGTTTTAAGATATTCAAGAGCCTCGTCTGTTTTCTCGTCGGAATAAATAGCTCTTGCCTCGTCAATAACCTCTGCACCGCCGAAAAGCCTTGGGAGCTTTTTGATAATTTCAGCTTCCCTGCTGTTACCGAGAGCGTCAAGATAGTCGCCTAAAGCGGAATAATTCTTGCCCTCAACAAAATTGCAGATATCAGCCTTCTGCATATTTGTCAAATTCATTTTATCAAGAATCGCATTGAAAAATCCTGCGTGGCAGATTTCAATTTTAAATGACGAAACATTATTCCTTTTAAGAGCCTCATAAGCCATTGAAATAACTTCAATATCAGCATCAATACTGCCGTCGCCGATAAGCTCTATACCGCTTTGCTCAACCTCATCAGTCCTGCCTGCAAGCTGTTTGTTGCGGATGTAGACGCTCTGATTATAGTAAAGTCTTACCGGGAAATCGTCAGCCGAGAGCCTTGTTGCAACAAGACGGGCAATAGGTGCAGTGTTGTCAGGTCTTAAGACAGTAGTTCTGCCTTGATTGTCAGAGAGCTTATACATCTCCTCTGCCTCAATACCTAAGTTACCGCTGTCAAAAACATCAAAAAACTCTATAGTCGGAGTCATTACCTTTCTGTATGACTTTTCTTTAAAAAGCTGAGAAAGACACGCTTCAACCTTTCTTCTGTCGTCACATTCCTCAAAGAGCAAATCTCTGCTGCCCTGAGGTGTAAGCCTTGAATATCTTTTCATAAATAATCTCCTATAATTCTTTAAAATTCACTTTAGTATAGTAGAGTGGTAATATGCTACCATATTAAACAGTCAATGTCAAGAATTATATTTTAAAAGAGTGAAATTTGGTTTGATTCAGGCATATTGCCAAGTGCTCCTGCTTCCTTAAGAGAGTCAACAACACTTCTGCCCACACCTGCCCTTGCCATAAGGTCATCATAAGAGAGGAAATCTCCGCCGCCGTCATTTCTTGAATCTGCAATAGCCTTGGCAGCGTTTTCGCCTATTCCGTCAATTGCACCGAAAGGCAGACGGATTTTGCCGTCTTCGATAACATAAAGTCTTGAATCGGACTTGTAAATATCAACAGGCAAAAATTCAATTCCCCTTGCAAGCATTTCAATAACAATCTGATTTACGACGTAGGTTGATTCCTCTTTCGCCGTAACAGGAATATTATTTTTCTTTTTATTCTTATACTCCTCCATTTTCTTCTTAACGGCGGCCTTGCCCTGAACGGCTGCAACAGCGTCGATAGCACCGCCTCGAACGGTGAAGTATGCAGAATAAAACTCAATAGGCTTGTATATTTTGTACCATGCAAGGCGAAGTGCCGCAATAACGTATGCCGCAGCGTGTGCCTTAGGGAACATATACTTAATCTTATAGCAGGAGTCGATATACCACTGTTCAACACCGATTGTTTTCATAGCCTCCTCGTATGGCGGAAGCTCTTTCGGTGCTTTACCTTTACGGGTATACTCCATAATTTTGAAACAGTCTTTTTTGCTTAAAGGCGACTCTTTGCCTGTTTCTCTCTCATACTTTTCAGCAACGTGGATAAGGTGAGTCATAATATCGTCACGGCATCCGATAACCTCTGAAATTGTGCAGGTGCCGTTTTGGATAAGCTCCTGAGCGTTGCCGAGCCAAACATCAGTACCATGAGAAAGTCCTGAAATCTGGAGCAAGTCGGAGAAGGTTTTAGGCTGAGCCTCTTCAAGCATACCGATAACAAAAGGTGTACCCATTTCAGGAATAGCAAGAGTACCGGTAGTACAGTCAATATCCTCAGGAGAAACGCCGATTGGCTCGGTAGATGTAATCAGCTTATAAAGCTGCGGGTCGGACAAATCAACATCCATAACAGGAATACCGGTGGAATCTTCAAGGTATTTATAAAGTGTAGGATTATCGTGTCCAAGCTCGTCAAGCTTTAAAAGCGTGTCGTGAAGTGAATTTTTAAAGTCGAAATGAGTTGTGTATGTACCCTTTTTCTCATCATTTGATGGATACTGAATAGGGGTGAAATCTTCAACAGTATACTTGTCCGGAACAACAACCATACCGCCCGGGTGCTGACCTGTTGTACGCTTAATACCTGTACAGCCAACTGTCAGCCTGTCAATTTCTGCCCTCGGAGTAGTCTGCTGTAAGCCTCTTTCGTCAAGATATTTCATTACATATCCATAGGCGGTTTTGTCAGCAACAGTTGCCATTGTTCCTGCCTTGAACACATACTCCTTACCGAAAAGCTCCTCAGTAAATCTATGAGAGCGTGACTGATATTCGCCTGAAAAATTAAGGTCGATATCAGGCTCCTTGTCGCCGTCAAAGCCAAGGAATGTTTCAAAGGGAATTTCGTGGCCGTCACGCTTCATCGGCTCACCGCAGACAGGACAGTTTTTCGGTGGCAGGTCAAAACCTGAACCCACTGAGCCGTCAAGGATAAATTCGCTGTGCTTACACTTTTTGCAGTAGTAGTGTGGTGCAAGAGGATTAACCTCTGAAATACCGCCCATATGAGCCGCAAATGATGAGCCAACCGAACCTCTTGAGCCTACAAGATAGCCGTTTCTTTCGCTTTCCTCAACAAGTCGCTTTGCGATAACATAAAGCACGCCGAAGCCGTGACCGATAATAGAGTCAAGCTCTCTTTGAAGTCTTGATGCAACATACTCAGGAACAGGGTCGCCGTAAAGCTCCTTTGCTCTGTTCCAGCATTTTTCCGTCAGCTCCTCGTTAGCACCGTCAATATGAGGTTGGAATGTTCCGGGAGGGATAGGCGGAATATCATCCATAATGCTGTCTGCAATTTTCTTTGGGTTGTCTATAACAAATTCTCTTGCTCTGTCGCCTGCCCAAGCAAAATCGTCAAGCATTTCTCTCGTTGTTTTAAAGTAGAGAGGTGCCTGATTGTCGGCATCGTCAAAGCCTTTAGATGCCATAATAATTGCCCTGAACTTAGCGTCCTTTTCATCAAGGAAATGAACGTCGCCTGTTGCAACAACAGGCTTGCCGAGCTCGTCTGCAAGAGAAATTATTTTTTTGTTAATATTGATAAGGTCCTCTTCGCTGTGGATATCCTGATGAAGCTCCTTGTCGGACCTAATCATAAATGCGTTGTTGCCGTTTGGCTGAATTTCAAGATAATCGTAGAAATCGGCAAGCTTTAAAAGCTCGTCGTCAGGAACTTTATTGAGTATTGCCTGATAAACCTCTCCCTGTTCACAGGCAGAGCCTACAATAATACCTGCCCTTTTTTGTGCCAGAAGGCTTTTTGGAATAAGTGGGCGAGATTTAAAATACTTTACGTTAGATGCAGAAATCATTTCGTAAAGATTTTTCCTGCCGTACTTTCTCTCCTCTTTCGGAATGTTTTCGTCCATAGAGGTATCCTCTTTAACAAGGAGGATAATATGATGACGCTTAAACTGCTTAAGCTTCATATTCATAAAGTCAGGATATTTCTCGTCATCAACGAGATAGCCTTCCATACCGAGAATAAGCTTAATCTTACCGCCGGCAGCCTTATACGCCTCGGGAAGTGCCTGAACTACGCCGTGGTCCGTTACTGCAATAGCAGAATGTCCCCACTTGATAGCTCTTTTAATTATATCTTTAGGTGCGGAAATACCATCCATTTCCGACAAAGAAGTATGGAGATGAAGCTCAATTCTCTTTTCTTCCTCATCATCCATTTTTTCGATTTTCTTAATACCTGCTATGGCATTCGGTCTTAAAACGTACTGATTTGAATATGTATCAAACTGATAACCGCCGCTGATAACAAGAGTTTTATTATCCTCAAGCTTTGCAATAAGGCTGTCTATAATGTTCTTGTCGTCAAACATTTTTACAGTCATTGACGAGGTGTAGTCTGTTATATCAAAGTCGAAAATCTTGCTTGTGCCACGCTTGGTATCTCTGACCTCTGTTTTTATAACATCGCCCCAAACGGTAATGTATCCGTCATCGGAAACAACATCTGCAATATTCTTCGGCTTTTCCGTAATATTTCTGCCGTGAATTTTCTTGAGAGTGTCTTTATAGAGAGGAAGGTCGT
>JAQXUH010000059.1 GCA_029219885.1 Eubacteriales bacterium
GTTTTCAAGGATATCGGCCATATCACCGATTATACCGGAAATCTTATTCTTGATTTCGTTGATTATTCTATTGACGATGAGCCTAAATACACTATTGCTCAGTGTAAGGCAAGAGACGTAACATACGCTAAACCTCTCAAGGTTAGAGCTCGTCTTATCAACAAGGAGACAGGCGAGGTTAAGGAAAATACAATCTTTATGGGCGATTTGCCTTGGATGACAGATGCAGGTACATTTGTTATCAACGGTGCTGAAAGATGTATTGTTTCTCAGCTTGTTCGTTCTCCAGGTGTGTACTACCATATGGACCACGACAAAACAGGTAAGGAACTGTTCACTAATACAGTAATTCCAAACCGTGGTGCTTGGCTCGAATATGAAACAGATGTAAACGACATTTTCTACGTTCGTATTGACAAGAACAGAAAAATCTATATCACTACTTTCCTTCGTGCTCTCGGTCTTGGTACAGATTCTGAGATTGTTGAGTTCTTCGGCGAGGATGACAGAATTCTTGCTACAATCGAGAAGGATACTACAAAGAATCAGGAGGAGGCTCTTCTTGAGGTTTACAAGAAGCTTCGTCCGGGCGAACCTCCTACACTTGAAACAGCACAGGCACATCTTGACGGCCTTTTCTTTGACCCACACAGATATGACCTTTCAAGAGTAGGCAGATACAAGTACAACAAGAAGCTTGCTTTAAGCGACAGACTTAAGGGACAGACTCTTTCTCAGCCTATCATTTCACCTGAGGGCGAATTTCTTGCTGATGCAGGCGAGAAGATTTCTGAGGAGAGAGCTCTTGAAATTGAAAGCACAGGCGTAATGTTCGCTTATATCGACGTTGACGGCAAAGAGGTTAAAATCGTATCAAACGGTATGGTTGATATTGACAAGTACGTTGACTTCGACTGTAAGCCATATGGCATTAACGAAAAGGTTTGTTACAGAGTTCTTGCCGAAATTCTTGAGAAGTGCGGTGATGACGAGGACGCTCTCAAAGAGGAAATCGAAATTCACGCTGATGACCTTATTCCTAAGCACATTACTACTGACGATATCTTCGCTACTGTTTCATATCTCATCAACCTTGCAGTAGGCGTTGGTTCACTTGATGATATCGACCATCTCGGCAACCGTAGAATCCGTGCAGTAGGTGAGCTTCTTCAGAATCAGTTCAGAATCGGCTTTACAAGAATGGAAAGAGTTATCCGTGAGAGAATGACTCTTCAGGCTCAGGATGATGACGGAACAATCACTCCTCAGGCCCTTATCAACATCAGACCTGTTGTTGCTGCAATCAGAGAATTTTTCGGTTCATCTCCGCTTTCACAGTTTATGGACCAGAACAACCCTCTTGCAGAGCTTACACATAAGAGAAGACTTTCAGCTCTCGGTCCGGGTGGTCTTTCAAGAGACCGTGCTGGCTTCGAGGTTCGTGACGTTCACTATACACACTACGGCCGTATGTGTCCTATCGAAACTCCTGAAGGTCCTAACATCGGACTTATCTCCTACCTCGCTTGTTACAGCCGTCTTAACGAATATGGCTTTATCGAGGCTCCTTACAGAAAGGTTGATAAGGAAACAGGCGTAGTTACCGACGAGGTTGTTTATATGACAGCCGACGTTGAGGATAGATATGTAGTAGCACAGGCTAACGAGCCTCTTGACGAAAACGGCAGATTTGCTAATTCAAGAGTTACCTGCCGTCATCTTGACGAGTTCCTTACTCTCCCTCCGGAAAAGGTAGATTATATGGACGTATCGCCTAAGATGGTAGTTTCAGTTGCTACAGCAATGATTCCTTTCCTTGAAAACGATGACGCAAACCGTGCACTTATGGGTGCTAACATGCAGCGTCAGGCAGTACCTCTTCTTAAGACTGAGGCTCCTGTTGTCGGCACAGGTATGGAATATAAAGCAGCATATGACTCAGGCGTTGTTGTTATCGCTAAGAGAGGCGGTACAGTTGCTTCAGTTGATGCTGATACAATCGAAATTAAAACTAAGTCAGGCGAAATTGACAAGTACGAGCTTATTAAGTTCGCAGGTTCTAACCAGGGAACCTGCATAAATCAGAGACCAATCGTTTCTCTCCATCAGGAAATTGAGGACGGACAGGTAATTGCCGACGGTCCTGCTACCTGCAATGGTGAAATTTCTCTCGGTAAGAACGCACTTATCGGCTTTATGACTTGGGAAGGTTATAACTACGAGGACGCTGTTCTTATTAATGAAAAGATAGTAAGAGACGACGTTTATACATCAATTCACGTTGTTGAGCACGAGGTTGAGGCTCGTGATACAAAGCTCGGTCCTGAGGAAATTACAAGAGACATTCCAAACATCGGTGAGGACGCTCTTAAAGACCTTGACGAAGACGGTATTATCCGTGTAGGTGCAGAGGTTCACTCAGGCGATATTCTTGTAGGTAAGGTTACACCTAAGGGCGAAACAGAGCTTACTGCTGAAGAAAGACTTCTCCGTGCAATCTTCGGCGAGAAAGCAAGAGAAGTAAGAGATACCTCAATGCGTATCCCTCACGGTGAGTATGGTATCGTTGTTGATGTTAAGACATTTACAAGAGCTAACAGCGACGAGCTTTCACCTGGTGTAAATAAAGTAGTCAGAGTTTATATTGCTCAGAAGCGTAAGATTCAGGCCGGCGATAAGATGGCAGGCCGTCATGGTAATAAGGGTGTCGTTTCAAGAATTCTTCCTCAGGAGGATATGCCATTCCTTCCGGACGGCAGACCGCTTGATATCGTTCTTAACCCTCTCGGCGTACCTTCACGTATGAACATCGGTCAGGTGCTCGAAGTTCATCTCGGCTATGCAGCTAAGGCTCTCGGCTGGAAGATGATGACTCCTGTATTTGATGGTGCTCACGAGCAGGATATCCGTGATTGCCTTGAGCTTGCAGATATCGGTTACTACGTTGACGAAAACGGCAACAAGGTTTACGACGGCAAGACAGAGCTTATCGACGGACGTACAGGTGAGAAGTTTGATAACAGAGTTACAGTAGGTTATATGTACTACCTTAAGCTCCATCACCTTGTTGATGATAAGATTCACGCACGTTCCACAGGTCCTTACAGCCTTGTTACTCAGCAGCCTCTCGGCGGTAAAGCTCAGTTCGGCGGACAGCGTTTCGGTGAAATGGAGGTTTGGGCTCTTGAAGCTTACGGTGCAGCTTACACACTTCAGGAGATTATGACTGTTAAGTCTGATGACGTTGTAGGACGTGTACGCACATACGAGGCTATCGTTAAGGGCGAAAATATTCCTACCGCAGGAACTCCTGAATCATTCAAGGTTCTCTTTAAAGAGCTTCAGGCTCTCGGCCTTGATACAGTAGTTCTTGATAAGGACGGCAACGAGGTTGAGCTTAAGCAGGACCTTGACGACGGAACAGGTATTCAGCCTATCGACGATAAGGCATTTACAACAGTAAACGACTTCGATGAGGAAACTGAGGGCTACGGCCTTGCAGATTCCGACGAAGATAACGAGGAAGCAGGTCAGTCAGATTCCTTCGCAGATTTGTTTGACAATGATTTTGACAATGACTATTCTGACGATGAAGAATAATCTGATAAGACTTCCATAACTAATTTATAACAAAGGAGTGCTTCCAAATGGATAATTATGAAAACGAATTCAGTTCGGTAAAAATCGGCCTTGCATCACCTGAGAAGATTCGTGAATGGTCTTACGGTGAGGTAACAAAGCCTGAAACAATAAATTACAGAACACTGAAGCCTGAGCGTGACGGCCTTTTCTGCGAAAGAATTTTCGGACCTATGAAGGACTGGGAATGTCACTGCGGAAAGTACAAGAGAGTTCGCTACAAGGGCAAGGTGTGCGAACGCTGCGGTGTTGAAATTACAAGAGCTAAGGTCCGCCGTGAGCGTATGGGACACATTGAGCTTGCTGCTCCTGTATCTCATATCTGGTACTTCAAGGGTATCCCAAGCCGTCTTGGTCTTGTTCTTGACATCAGCCCAAGATACCTTGAAAAGGTGCTTTACTTTGCACTTTATATCGTAACAGACCCGGGTGATACTCCTCTTGAGAAAATGCAGATTCTTAACGAAAAGGAATATGCAGAATACAGAGAGAGATACGAAGATGACTTCAAGGCAGGTATGGGTGCAGAGGCTATCAAGGAGCTTCTTCAGGGTATTGATGTTGCTCAGCTTCGTGACGAGCTTACAGCAGAGCTTGAGGGTGCAACAGGTCAGAAGAGAGTAAGACTTCTCAAGAGACTTGATGTTGTTGACGCTTTCTATCACAGTGGCAACAAGCTTGAGTGGATGATTCTTGACGTTCTTCCGGTAATTCCGCCTGATATCCGTCCTATGGTACAGCTTGACGGCGGCAGATTTGCCACATCCGACCTTAACGATTTATACAGAAGAGTTATTAACAGAAACAATCGTCTTAAGAGACTTCTTGAGCTTGGTGCTCCTGAAATCATCGTAAGAAACGAAAAGAGAATGCTTCAGGAATCTGTTGACGCTCTTATTGATAACGGACGTAGAGGCAGACCTGTAACAGGTCCTAACAACAGACCTCTTAAATCACTTTCCGATATGCTTAAGGGTAAGCAGGGACGTTTCCGTCAGAATCTTCTCGGTAAGCGTGTTGACTACTCAGGCCGTTCCGTTATCGTTGTTGGTCCTGAACTTAAGATGCACCAGTGCGGTCTTCCAAAGGAAATGGCTATTGAGCTGTTCAAGCCTTTCGTAATGAAGAGACTTGTTGAAACAGGTGCAGCTTCAAATATTAAGCAGGCAAGAAAAATGGTTGAAAAAGCAAACAATCCTGTTGTTTGGGATTGTCTTGAGGTTGTTATTAAAGACCACCCTGTAATGCTCAACCGTGCCCCCACACTTCACAGACTTGGTATTCAGGCATTTGAGCCTGTACTCGTTGAGGGCAGAGCTATTAAGCTCCATCCTCTTGCTTGTACAGCTTTCAACGCTGACTTCGACGGCGACCAGATGGCTGTTCACGTACCTCTTTCCGCTGAGGCTCAGGCTGAGGCAAGAATGTTGATGCTTGCAGCTAACAACCTCCTTAAGCCATCAGACGGTAAGCCTGTTGCAGTTCCTACACAGGATATGGTTATCGGTTCTTACTACCTTACAATGATTAAGGAAGGCGAGCCTGGCTGTCCTCATAAGGAAGTAATTGGCGGCGAGGAAGTTACAAAGTATAACATCTACCGTGATACAGACGAGGCTATGATGGCATATCAGGAGGGCTCATTAGGCCTTCATTCTGAGTGCCTTATCCGTTTCACTAAGGAAGTTGACGGAGTAGAAAAGTCAAAGCTGGTTAAAACTACTATCGGCCGTGTAATTTTCAACAGACCTGTTCCTCAGGATTTAGGCTTTGTTGACAGAACAAATCCTGATAATGAGTTTGAGCTTGAGGTTTCATTCGTTGTTAAGAAGAAGCAGCTTGGACAGATTGCTGAAAAGTGTATCAACGTTCACGGTGTATCTATCGCTTCAAAGATGCTTGATGAGCTTAAGGCTCAGGGCTATAAATATTCAACAATTTCCGGTACAACTGTTGCTGTCTGCGATGCTCTTATTCCTGAAAAGAAGAAGGAATATCTTGCTGAGGCAGAGAAGAGAGTTGACGAAATTACAAATAACTACAACTATGGTCTTATCACTAATGATGAACGTTCTTCAGCAGTTATTAAGGCTTGGGAAGATTGTACAAATAAGGTTTCTAACGAGCTTACAAGTAACTTTGATGGTGCTCATAACCCAATTCATATGATGGTTGACTCAGGTGCCCGTGGTAGTACATCACAGCTTCGTCAGCTTGCAGGTATGAGAGGTCTTATCGCAAATACAGCAGGTAAGACAATTGAAGTTCCTATCAAGGCTAACTATCGTGAGGGTCTTAATATTCTTGAATATTTCATCTCCTCCCGTGGTGCTCGTAAAGGTCTTGCCGATACAGCTCTTCGTACAGCTGACTCAGGTTACCTTACAAGACGTCTTGTTGACGTTTCTCAGGACGTTATTATCCGTGATGACGACTGTGGCTGTAACGATGGTATTGTTGTTACAAAGATTATGGACGGCAACCGTGTTCTTGAGCCTCTTGAGGAAAGACTTACAGGCCGTTTCGTAGTAGAGCCTGTTATTCATCCTGAAACCGGCGAAGTTCTTATGGAAACAGACAGAATGATGACAGCTGACGACGCTAAGCGTATTGTTGACGCAGGTATTGAGGCAGTTAAGATTCGTTCACTTATCACTTGTAAATCACGTCACGGTGTTTGTCGTAAATGCTACGGTTCAAACCTTGCATTCAATGAACCTGTTCAGGTTGGTGAGGCAGTTGGTATTATTGCTGCTCAGTCAATCGGTGAGCCTGGTACACAGCTTACAATGAGAACATTCCATACCGGTGGTGTTGCCGGCGGTGCAGATATCACACAGGGTCTTCCAAGAGTTGAAGAGCTGTTCGAGGCAAGAAAGCCAAAGCAGCTTGCAATTCTTTCCGAAATCGAGGGTGACGTTAGATTTGAGGAAATCAAGAACAGCCGTCACGTTATCGTTACCAACAGAGAAACCGGCGAGGAGAAGAAGTATCTTATTCCTTACGGTGCAAGACTTTGTGAAAACATTGTTGAGGGTGCTCATGTCCAAAAGGGTACAGAGCTTACTCTCGGTGCTGTAAATCCTCACGATGTACTTGCTATTCTCGGTGAAGAGGCTGTTTATAACTACCTTATCAAGGAAGTTCAGTTTGCATATCGTACACAGGGTGTTGATATCAACGATAAGCATATCGAGGTTATTGTTCGTCAGATGCTTAAGAAGTGTACTGTTGACGAGGAGGGCGATACCGACCTTGTTGCAGGTACTATGGTTGACGTTGCTGCTGTTGACGAAGCAAACGAGAAGATTGATGCAAGAATTGCCGCAGGCGAAACAGACCTTAAGAAAGCTACCTATATTCCAATTCTTATGGGTATCACTAAGGCTTCACTTGCTACTGATTCATTCCTTTCAGCCGCTTCATTCCAGGAGACAACAAGAGTTCTTACCGACGCAGCTATCAAGGGTAAGACTGACCACCTTATCGGTCTTAAGGAAAATGTTAGTATCGGTAAACTTGTTCCTGCAGGTACTGGTATGGACGTATTCAAGAATGTTAATGTTGTTCCAAGCTACTTCTCTTCAGAGAACAGCGACGAAATTTTAAATCTTGAACAGTTACAAGAACTCTTGACAAACAGTATGTCATAGTGGTATAATGCTTAATCGTGTGAGTGTGATTTGTTTAAATTCAACAAATATTCACCATGCAATTTAGTTAAAAACACAACATTTTGGGGTAAAGCTTGTCTTTACCCCAAGGTGTGCGTTTAGTGCGTTTAAGCGATATTCCGAATTTTACGGCGTATGGGTTATGCGTATTACTCGCATAAAATAATTTTGAAAGGAGATAAACTATTGCCTACCTTTAATCAACTTGTAAGAACAGGTCGTAAGTCACTTGAAAAGAAGGCTAAAGCACCTGCACTTCTCAAAGGTTTGAACACAAAGAAGAACGTTATGACTGATAACAGTTCTCCTCAGAAGCGTGGCGTTTGTACAGCAGTTAAGACAGCTACACCTAAGAAGCCTAACTCAGCTCTTCGTAAGATTGCCAGAGTTCGTCTTACTAACGGTATCGAAGTTACTGCTTACATCCCAGGCGTTGGTCACAACCTTCAGGAGCACTCTGTAGTTATGATTCGTGGCGGCCGTGTTAAGGACCTTCCTGGTGTGCGTTATCACATCATCCGTGGTACCCTTGATACTCAGGGCGTAAACGGCAGAATGCAGAGCCGTT
>JAQXUH010000060.1 GCA_029219885.1 Eubacteriales bacterium
CTAACATTTCGTAGGGGTCGGCGTCCTCGACGACCCGCGAGTTACCCAACAATGCTGTTTATTTACGGGATGTCGAGGACGCCATCCCCTACAAAAATTCAAATAGCATCTTTTAAACTTGATACGCTAAACTATAATTTAATCTTCTTTCTTCTAAGCATATAAAATGCCACGATAAAGAATAAGTAAATTGCTATCCAGCAGAAGTAGCTTTTGCTGATATGCCAACCGCGTAACGCGTAAACGATAACAACGCAAATTCTCCTTGCGAAATTTACGGCAAGGGCGATGACAGTATAATCGCACATCAGCTTTGCGTTGATAGTATTGCTCTTTGACGCATACCAAAGAGTGACAATCATAGTCAATGCATAGAAAGCAAAGCAGATAAAATACTCGTAAAGTCTGTTGCCGTCGGCATATGTATTAGCAAAAGCAGACAGCTCCGCTGCGATTTTGTTGGTGAAAGGCACAGCAGTCATAAGAAACAGTATCGGCAGAGTTTTTATTTTCTGCTCATATTTCTGCTCCCTGAAAAGTCTTATAATCGCAAAGGCAAAAAGCACAATCGCTGCTTTTGTTACAACGAAATAAACTATATATCCGCCGGGTGACAATTCTCTCAAGCCACCTATACTTGGGGGCAGCATTTTAAAGCCTAAAAGTGAAATCAGTATGCCGTAAAAGGACTCCCCTGATTTCATAATCAGAAAATAAACTGCGGCAACTGCAAGGCTGAACGCCATAGCCTCAAGCAGAACAAGTGTCTTTGTTGCACCGATTCCGAGGGAAAGAAGCCTTTGAACAGCATAACAGCCGATAATTATAACGGCGGAAATCAGGCAGTAAGCCTTGCCTGTATTGTTTTTGTTTTTCACAAAAATCACCTTTTTTTCATAATTTCCTATGAAAATAATACAATAATTTTTTTAAAATTGCAATTTATATAGTAAATTTGTAACTAATATGTTATACTTGCTTTATAAATAATTTATAACTTCAAAGGAAATTCACTATGAAATTAAAGAACAGAATAGATAAAGTGGTACAATCTGTATCTCAAAAATTCGGTGCAGGCGGAGTTTCTCAAAAGTCAAATTCAGCCTCAGGTGACAGAAAGGCATTCGGCAATATGCCGTCACTTATCAGGCAGTCGGCTGCTGAGGGACTTGTTTTACTGAAAAATATTAACGGCACTCTCCCCTATGACAAGAACGCCAAGCTTGCAATTTTCGGCAGATGTCAGCTTGACTATTTTTATGTAGGCTACGGCAGCGGCGGTGATGTTAAAGCACCGTATATGGTTAATATTATTGACGGACTGAAAAATGCAGGTGCAAATATAAATCAGTCGCTTTTGAGTTTTTACGAAAAGTGGACAGAGAAAAATCCGCCTATTCAAGGCATTTGGGGACACTGGCCAATGTGCCACGATGAAGCCGTTTTAGACGAAAGTCTTGTTGAATCTGCGTCAAAGGAAAGTGACGATGCTCTTGTAATTATCGGCAGAGCCGCAGGCGAGGACAGA
The DNA here is from genome assembly GCA_029219885.1 of Eubacteriales bacterium. Taxonomy (GTDB): domain Bacteria; phylum Bacillota; class Clostridia; order Oscillospirales; family Acutalibacteraceae; genus Eubacterium_R. The sequence continues at coordinate 1,529 of JAQXUH010000060.1, forward strand.
GAAAATACTCTCACCAAAGGCAGTTACTACCTGAACGACGAGGAAATCAAGCTTCTTGATACAGTTACCAAATATTTCAAAAGCGTTACGGTTGTTATGGACTGCGGAAATGTTGTTGATATGCGTTGGACTGAAAAATACGGCGACAAAATCACAGCGATTCTTTACGCTTGGCAAGGCGGTATGGAAAGCGGCAACGCTGTTGCAGACGTGCTTTTCGGCAAGGTTAACCCGTCAGGCAGACTCACCGACACTATTTCTAAAAAGTATGAAGATTATCCAAGTGCAGATTGTTTCGGCGGAAAGGACTTTAACGAGTACAGAGAAGATATTTTTGTAGGTTACAGATATTTTGAAACCTTTAACAAGGACGCTGTTCTCTATCCTTTCGGTTTTGGTTTAAGCTATACCAATTTTGAAATAACTGCCGACGAATGTACTTTTGACAGAGAAAATCTCACAGTAAATATCAGCGTTAAGAATACAGGTAACAGAAGCGGTAAAGAGGTTGTTCAGCTTTATATGGCAGCACCTCAAGGCAAGCTTTCCAAAGCATCAATGAGCCTTGCTGCTTTTGCTAAAACAGGCGAACTTCAGCCTGGCGAAACGGAGAAAATCACACTGACTGTTCCTGCATATTATCTTGCGTCATTTGATGATACAGGCGTAACGGGTAATCAGTTTTCATATGTACTTGAAAAAGGCGAGTACAAATTCTTTGCAGGTAAAAACATCCGTGACAATTCTCTTGCAGGCAGTTTCACTCTTGAGGATAATATCGTTTTCGATACTCTTGATGAGGTCTGCGGTGTAAAAGATTCCTTTGAACGCATTAAGGCACAGGAAAAGGATGGCAAATTTATTCCGATTAAGGAAACAGTAAAACCGTCAAAGCCGTATCTTAAAGAAAGGATACTTGATAATCTTCCTCAAGAAATTCCGCAAACCGACGAAATATACAACTTCTCTCAGGTTGTCAGCGGTGAAATCAGCGTTGAAGATTTCATTTCAACTCTCAGCCTTGAGGAGCTTGAGGCTCTTACAAGAGGTCAGGGATATATGAACAGCGAGCAAGGTGTTGACGGTAACGCCGGTGCTTTTGCAGGAACTATAAAAGCTCTGCGTGACAAGGGCGTTCCTGCGGTAATTACTACTGACGGTCCTGCGGGCATAAGAGTAAATTATTTTACCTCTCTTCTCCCCTGCGGTACATCTCTCGCATCAAGCTGGAATACAGAATTGGTTACGGCTCTTGCAACGGAAATGGGTAAGGAGCTTAGCGTGAGAGGTTCCGATGTTCTTCTTGCACCGGGAATGAATATTCACAGAAATGTCCTTTGCGGCAGAAACTTTGAGTATTTCTCCGAAGACCCGATTTTGACAGGCAAAATGGCGTCGGCATTTGTTAAAGGTATTCAAACTCACGGAAATTCTGCCTGCCCAAAGCACTTTGCCTGCAACAATCAGGAAGCTTCAAGAACAGTTACAGACTCAAGAGTTTCTCAAAGAGCGTTGAGAGAAATTTATCTTAAGGGCTTTGAAATCTGCGTTAAAGAGGCTCACCCTCATTGCATTATGACGAGCTACAACAAGATTAACGGCGTTTGGAGTCACTACAATTACGACCTTGTTTCTGTTGTTTTGAGGAAAGAATGGAAGTACGACGGCTGTGTTATTACAGATTGGTGGATGAAAAAATCTAAAAGCCCTGAATTTCCGAACATCAGAGATAACGCGTACAGAGTGCGTTCTCAGGTGGATGTGCTTATGCCCGGCGGTATCAGCAGAGCCGATATGAAGTATAAGGTTGATCCGTCACTGCTTGAAACTGTGGGCACCCGAAACGGCCTTACTGTAGCTGAACTCCAGCTTTGTGCAAAGCACGTGCTGAATATGACAGCAGAAATTAAACGAAATAAAGTTATTTAATCACTATATAAGCTAAAAGAGGACGGATATTCCGCCCTCTTTTTATGATATTTTCGTTTCTTTTATCAGCAAAATACCTTGAAGAATAATCAGCACAAAAGCAAAAATTCTTATGGCGGCAGAAACAATTTCAAGAATATTTGATATTTCCCTGAAAGATGACAAAAGCTTGATACTGTTAAAATATTTCATTTCACACCTCCAAGAGAACTGCGTGAGCAATACCAGGAATGGGGTTTCCCTGCTTGCTGGAGGTTGGCGACATAAGAGCACCTGTTGCAACAAACAGGACTTTTTTCAGACTGCCTTTTTCCATTCTTTTCATAATATGTGAGCAGAGAACAGAGCCGCTGCAACCACAGCCCGAACCGCCTGAATTAACATCCTGTTTTTTCAAATCGTAAATCAAAAGTCCGCAGTCCTTGTGGTAGCCCTTCAGCTTGATTTTATATTCCTTTTCCATTATCTCATAGAGAAGCTCTGTACCCGTAAAGCCCAAGTCACCTGTTAAAATCATATCGTAGTCCTGTGGATTTGTGCCTGTATCTCTTAAAAAATTGCCTATAGTCCTTGCCGCCGCAGGTGCCATGGCGGCACCCATATTGTTGGCGTCGGTGATGCCCAAGTCAGTTATCGTTCCGATTTGAACTGCTTTGACGGTGATGCCTTTACCCTTTTTCTCAATTACTGCACTGCCTGCACCTGTAACTGTCCACTGTGATGTAGGCGGTCTTTGTCCGCCGTACTCAAGAGGAAATCTGAACTGCCTTTCAGACGAACAGAAATGGCTTGACGTTCCTGCAACAACACAATCTGCTCCGCCGTCAACAAGCATTGAACCTACCGAAAGTGACAATGCCATAGTTGAGCAAGCACCGAAAAGGCCTATTGACGCAACGTTCAAGTCCTTTAGTGCAAAGGCAGAGCCCATACATTGGTCAAGCAAATCACCGCTTAAAACGAAATTTACCTCCGAAGGACTTTTCTTTGCATCTGATAATGCCCTGATAATTGCATCGTGGAGCATTGCCGATTCCGCTAACTCATATGACTGCTGTCCCATAGTAGTATCCTCAAAAATCGCATCGAAATCTTCGGCGAGAGGCCCTTCGCCCTCTTTCTTTCCCACAACTCCTGCGTGACCTGTTATGATAGGTGGACTGTCAAAAAATACTGTTTTGCCCTTTATGTGCATAAAAAAACACCTCGGTAATATTCTAACCGAAGTGTTTTAATTTATTTGTATGAAATTATATTTTTTACTGTTTTGAAAGCAAAGTATATCTGTACGGCGGAAGAGTTATAAATCCGTCGGCACAAGTATAATCAAAGAAATTGTATGAAACATCCCACTCAGTACCCACAAAAATTCTAACTGTATCTGCACTGTTATTTACCGCCACAAGACAGCTTGCATTTTCACTTTCACGGCAGTACGCAATTACAGAGCCTGAACAATAAATAGGGACAAGCTCGCCGTCGGATAACGCCTTACAGCCTTTTCTGATTTGACCTAAACGCTGATACCATTTGAGGAGCTCCTGATTTTGATTATCCCACTCCATACAGGTGCGATTAAATGGGTCTTTCATTCCCTGCATACCTATTTCGTCGCCGTAATAAATTGACGGCACACCGGGCAATGTAAACTGAATAAGAGATGCAGTTTTAAGCATTGAAACGCCCTTGAGATAATCATACTCGGACAGCTTATTGTTATTATGCTGCCACTCTCTGTCACGGCCGTTAGGGTCAGGACCTGCAAGACGAGTTATAGCTCTTGCCGTATCGTGAGTGCCGATATGATTCATCAAAATATTCAGCACATTCGGTGGATAATTTTCCACAACGCTCATAACGCTGTCAAAGAAATGCTCGCCGTTTCCGAAACGGACAAAGCTGATAATTGCATCGGCAAAAGGATAATTCATAACAGAATCAAGCTGTTTTCCCAATAGATAGCGACGCCTTTGTCCGTATGCAAATTTATTTGTAGCGTCCTCCCAAACCTCTCCGATAATCACAGCATTTTCATTTTCCGCCTTAACTGCCTTTCGCAAATCGTCAAGGAAAATATCAGGCAGTTCGTCGGCAACATCAAGTCTCCAGCCTGAAATACCGCAGCGAAGCCACTTTCTGACTATGCCGTTTTCACCGCAGATATAATTTCTGTAAGATTCGTTTTCCTCTTTCACTTCAGGCAGAAGCTTAATTCCCCACCAAGCGTCATAGCCGTTGGGATAATCGCTGAATTTGTACCAGTCGAAATAAGGACTTTCCTTACTGTTATATGCTCCCACGCTGTCGTAGGTGTTATACATATTAAAATATTTACTGTTACAGCCTGTATGACTGAAAACACCGTCAAGGATAATTGAAATGCCGTATTTCTTTGCAGTTTTGCAAAGGCTTTTCAAATCGTCCTCATTACCGAGAAGAGAGTCAATTTTTTCATAATCGGCAGTATCGTACCTGTGGTTTGAGTGAGCCTCGAAAATAGGATTGAGATAGATACAGCTGACACCTAAATCGGCAATATATGGCAGTTTCTTTTCAATTCCCTTAAGGTCGCCGCCGAAAAAGTCGTTGTTCCAAATGCCGTTCATCTGCTCCTCGTTCCAGTAAGGCTCTTCACCCCACTCACGCATAACACGAACTGACGGAACATTCTTCTTTGGCGTTTTTGAATTATAAAATCTATCAGGAAAAATCTGATAAATTATACCGCCTTTAAGAAATTCGGGAACTTTGAAATTCTTATCGTAAACTGTCTGCTGAAATTCAGTACCCGCAGCCGAAAGTGCACCTTTACCGCCGCCCATATTCTTAACAAAGCTTTTGCCCCAAGGAGTATCGAGCTCGAAATGGTAGAAATAAAGTCCAGGCGTTTCAGCGAAAAAATGAAGCTCCCAATACTCATAATCGTTACCGCACATACCTGCCCAAAACATATTGTAATAGACAGTATCCTCATTTTCTTTAGTCACCGCAAGAGCTGCTCGGCTGCATTTACAGTCACGTGGAACGATTATCCTGAGCTTGCACTTTTCGTCTGTTGCAAGGGCTGAAATTATTGACTTGTATGCTTTATCTCTTGAATTGAAAATCAGCATAAATTCTCCTCAAAATGTATATATTACACACCAAAAGACACGGAAAGAAGTCCGTGTCTTTAGTTTAATCTGTTATTACTTAGACTTTTTTGCAGTTTTCTTTGAAGTATTCTTCGCAGTCTTTTTGGCAGGAGCCTTTTTCTCCGCTTTCTTTTCCGCCTTAGAAGATTTTACCTCTTCCTTTTCGCTTTTGAAAGCAACAGGCTTTGTGTGCCAGATGTTGTTAGCATAGTCCATTATTGAGCGGTCAGCACTGAACACACCTGCACCGCTGATATTCATAAGGGACATTCTTGCAAAACGTTCCTTATCTGCAAAGGCCTCGGCAGAAAGTTTCTGTGCCTTTTGATAATCGGCAAAATCTGCAAGAGCCATATACTGGTCAACATTCATAAGTGATGATGTAATCTCACCAAAAGACTTGCCGTTTACACCTGCATTGATAAAATCAACTGCATTCTTGAGAATCTCGTTATTCTCAATATAATTTCTTGGATTGTAGCCGTCTCTCTGAAGCTGCTGAACTTCAGGAGTTTTCATACCGAAGATGAAAATGTTATCCTCGCCTACTGCGTCATAAATCTCAACATTTGCACCATCCATTGTACCGAGAGTAACTGCACCGTTGAGCATAAGCTTCATATTACCTGTACCTGAAGCCTCAGTACCTGCAAGAGAAATCTGCTCGGAAATATCAGCCGCAGGCATAAGTGCCTCTGCAAGAGAAACGTTGTAGTCCTCCATAAATACAACTTTAATTCTGCCCTTAATATCAGGGTCATTATTAACTACCTTTGCAAGAGCATCAATAAGCTCAATAATCTTCTTTGCCATAAAGTAGCCCGGAGCTGCCTTTGATGCGAAGATATATGTTCTTGGCTGAAATTCCATATTAGGGTTAGCCTTGAGCATTTGATACTGTGCAATAATGTTAAGAACATTAAGCTGCTGACGCTTATACTCGTGAAGTCTTTTAACCTGAACGTCAAAGATAGAGGTTGGGTCAAGCTCAATGCCATTTCTCTTTTTAACAAGCTTTGCAAACTTTTCCTTGTTGGCGAGTTTAATACCTGAAAGCCTGTCAAGCACCTGCTTGTCGTCTTTATAATCACGAAGCTTTAAAAGCTCGTCGCTCTTTGTAATAAAGCCGTCGCCGATAAGCTCTGTAATAAAGCCTGTAAGCTCAGGGTTAGCCTGACAAATCCAGCGTCTGAATGCAATACCGTTAGTAACATTCTTGAATTTATCAGGAGTGATTGTATAGAAATCGTGGAAAACAGTATCCTTAAGAATCTCGGAATGGAGAGCAGAAACACCGTTTACGGAATGAGAGCCGGCAACACAGAGGTTAGCCATTCTGACTACGCCGCCTGAAATAATTGCCATTCTTTCAACCTTACCTGCATCCTGAGTAACACCCCAAACGTATGCTCTGAATCGGTTATCAATCTCTTTAGTAATCTCGTAAATACGAGGAAGAAGACGTCTGTATAAATCTTCGCTCCAGCACTCAAGAGCCTCTTTCATAACTGTATGGTTTGTATAGGCAACAGTTCTTGTAACAATGCTCCAAGCATCATCCCAACCGTAACCGCACTCGTCAAGCATAATTCTCATAAGCTCAGGAATTGCCATTGTAGGATGAGTGTCATTGATGTGAATAGCAACCTTGTCAGGAAGATTGTCAAGAGTATTGTACTTAGTAAGATGACGCCTGATAATATCCTGAATAGATGCAGAAACAAGGAAATACTGCTGACGAAGTCTGAGAGATTTACCCTCAGGAGTGTTGTCCGCAGGATAGAGAACCTTTGAAATAGCCTCTGCCATTGCAGACTGCTCCATAGCTTTGATATATGAACCTGAATTGAAAAGTCCCATATCAAGCTCAGGCTTTCTTGCAGCCCAAAGACGAAGTCTTGAAACGCCCTCACCCTTACCTGAAACATACATATCGTAAGGAACAGCAGTTACTGTGTTGCAGTCCCTGTATTCTACGTGGTGGTAGTCGCCGTCCCAGCTGTCCTCAATCCAGCCCTCAAATCTGACCTCCTGTGCTCTTTCCTCTCTCGGAACAAGCCACACTTCACCGCCCGGAAGCCAGAAATCAGGAAGCTCTGTCTGCCAGCCGTCTACCAATTTTTGCTTAAAAATACCTGCCTCATACCTAATTGAATAGCCCATTGACTGAAAGCCGTCGGTAGCAAGTCCATCAAGATAGCAGGCAGCAAGTCTGCCGAGACCGCCGTTACCGAGACCTGCGTCAGGCTCAATATCATAAAGCTTGTCAAGATTAACATCAAAGGATGCAAGTGCCTCTTTGAAAGTGTCTGTTAAATCAAGATTATAAAGATTGTTCTTAAGGGAACGGCCCATAAGAAATTCCATACAAAGATAGTAAACTTCCTTAGAGTCCTGCTCGCTTGCCTGGTGACGGAAGTCGCTAGCCTTTTCGGAAAGCATATCACGGACTATCATTGCTGTTGCTTTATAAAACTGCTCGTCGGTAGCTGACTTAGGGTCAACACCGAAAAAATGGCTCAGCTTATCATTGATGGCTTGCTTAGCCTGAGAAACTGTCATCTTTTTCATACAAATCCTCCAAAAAATATATTGAATTAAGTTGTTTTATCTATCTCTTTTGTTCATTATACACTAAAATACAGATTTTGGCAATAGTAATATAAATGTAGAGCTTATTGCTTCTTTCCTCTCTTAAGGAATTTTCCTAAAAGTAGAGTTAAAAGCTCCTTAATAGGCTTAAAATTGATAAGAAGCATTACGCAGAGAAGTACCGACTCGATAACATAGAGAATAACGCCTTTCTGCATATAGAGCATCAAACAGCTCTGCAAAATCAAAACTGCCGTTTCTGCCAGCATTACGGGAAGCTTGTAGTCAATTTTAATATATTTCCTGATATTAGTACCTCTCGTTACGAACACCACAAGGAATGCACAAACAGTAGCAACTGCCGCACCGTTTGCACCGATTTTCGGTATGAGAACAAGGTTTAAAACAAAGTTTGTAACCGCACCTGACATAGCGGTAACAAGAGACATTGTAGACTTCTTTTCCGCCATATAGACAGACGCCATAAAGTTTACGATACAGGAATATGTTGTGGCGATAATAAGAATAGGCACATATTTCCAGGAATCATAATAGGATGGTGCCACAAGTATTTTAGTAAAGAGCTGACAGAACAGTATAAGTGCCGACGCAACGGCAAACACTCCGCCGCTGTAAACCCTGAACACCTTGGTGAAAAATTCAGCTCTGCCCTCGCTGTCATATTCGTCAACGGCAGAAAGCTGCCAGGCGTCAATAAATATCTGTGAAAACAGAATAACGAAATTAGGAATTTTTGACGCAGCAGTATAAAGTCCGTTTGCAGATGAGTCGATAAAGTAAGTTACCATATATCTGTCAGACACGTTGATTATCCACCACAAAATTACAGTAGGAATAAGAGGAATGCAGTACTTTAGCATCTGACCTGTAATTCCCTTGGTAAGTCCTCTTGGTTTAATATATTTATGAAGCTTTACGGTTACTGTAAAGAAAATAACCGAGCAGGCGTCGGAGGCAATAATCGCAAGAATATAACCTGTAATTCCCCACTTGAATACGGCAAGGAACAGGAATGTGAACAGTAAGGTAGTTGCCGTAGCAATAATTCCGTCAATGGCAAAAGTCTTTACGTGACCACTACCCCTTACAAACTGCTGACAAAGCTGCCTGAAGCCTGACACAAGGACAAAAAGAATTATAAGAAGAATATAATCTCCTATCCTGAAATCGTTTATTTTAATAAAGCTTATGGGATAAGCAAAAAGCATAAAAACAGTAAAGCCTGCCAGCGTAGTCCTTACACCCACTGTAAAAACATCACGCTTATCGGCGGCGTTATCAAGAGAAAATCTCAGTGCCGCACTATTAACTTGAAGTGTAACAATAGGAATGAGAACATTTACAGTTTGCTGAATAAGGTCTGCTACGCCGTAATCGCCTGTTGTCATCATCCTTGTTACGAAAGGCATAAGAAGGAATGACAACGCCTTTGATGAAAATGTACCTATGGCAAATATTATTGTATTTGACGCTAACTTTTTATATTTATCCACTTTTGGCTGTCACCCTCTAAAATAGTAATTTCGTTAAATCATTGTAAATATTTCAGCTTTCCGTCGCTGAAAATAAGTGTGTTATCTCTTGACGAGGAAGTGTAAATACAGCTTCCCACGAAAATATCTTCGCCGCCATAATACTTTGTACCTGAAAGAAATACATACTGATAACCGTAACCAACAGCCATTGTACCATTTGAATCGCCGTCGGAAACAGAAACCATAACCTTAGTTTTTTCATTATTCATATTAAGCTCAACAGCCTGAAGCTTTGAGTCCTTAAGTCTTGTGTAATAAAGCCTGTTTGAGTAGATAACGGGATAATCTGTCAAAGAACAGTTGTGAGCAAGAGTAACAATTTTGTCCGAGCCGAACTTTTGACGGCAGAGATTATATGTACCATCTGTTTGCTTTTGATAATAATACATAAATCCGCACTCGAGCTGAAGATTAATTATTTCATCCTTGAGCGTATCGTCACGGAAATACTGCCTGTCCTCTTTATCAGTAAGGCTGACAGTAATATATTCGTTGTAATCAGCAACATTATCGTGCTGAACAAAGAATATTCTTGAAAGAGATATGCCGGCAAAGGTAATAGTTTTATCAGCCTGTCCTGTATAAAGAACAATACGCTGAAAATCTGCCGTGTTTATATATCCTACGGAATTATCAGCACCGATAAAATAAACCTTATCGTTATAAAGATAAGCAAAGGTAACATTTTCTGCAACCTTTAAAATATCTCCGCCGCCTACCTGACAGCGGTTAAGAGTGTTTGTGTCGCTGTCTACAAAATAGAGATAGTCGCCCAAAACATTAAGGCATTTAAAATTATAATTGTCAGCCTTTAGCTTTTTATTCTTTTCCTCTACAGGCTCAAAGCGGTAAATGCCTTTGCCCTGTATACTATAATAAATGTATGATGAGCTGTATGTTACCGCACCAGATGTTTTGTTCAGCAGGTTTCCAAGCTGATTTCCCTGAAGTGAGGTATCAAATGCAAAATCGTCAAACTCAACATAATCATAATCGGCAGCCTTTGTAGTGGGCTGAGTTGTGGTGGGCTTTTGAGTAGTTGAGGGCTTTGTTGTAGTAGTTTTTCCTAAAACATCCTCATTAACAAAGTCAACCACCTGCTGAGTTTTTTCATTTTTTATCAAAGCCGAAAAGTCAAAATTCGGGTTAGTCAGCTTTACCGTAATGACAAAGACGGCGAGAACAACAACAATAATTGTCAAAGCAAGCAAAAAATTCTTCCTTGCCTTTTTTCGCTTTCTCGCTTTCTGCCTTTTTCTTCTCAGCTCTTGTCTTTCCTGTTCTTCAGTCATCTGATTTGTCCGTCTCCGAAAATTAAATATTTTGTAGTAGTAAGCTCACGAAGTCCCATAGGTCCTCTTGCATGAAGCTTTTGAGTGGAAATACCGATTTCCGCACCGAGACCGAATTCTCCGCCGTCGGTAAATCTTGTTGATGCGTTGTGATAAACAGATGAGGAATCTATCAGCTGCATAAACTTACGGGCGTTATCCTTATCCTCAGTTATAATGGACTCGGAATGACCTGTGGAATATTTGTTGATATGCTCAATTGCCTCGTCAAGACTGTCAACTGTTTTAACGCTGATAATGTAATCTAAATATTCCGTGCCGAAATCTTCTTCTGTGGCATCCTTAATATCAGGACAGACAGCTTTTGCTCGCTTATCTCCTCTGATTTCCACATTCTTTTCATCAAGCTTTGCTTTAATTACAGGCAAAGCCTTATCTATTATCCCGCTGTGAATTACAAGACTTTCACAAGCGTTGCACACACCGATTCTCTGTGTTTTAGCGTTGAAGATTATATTCGCCGCCATATCAATATCGGCAGTTTCATCCACGTAAATATGACAGTTTCCCGAGCCTGTTTCAATAACAGGTACGGTAGACTTTTCAACAACTGCTTTAATAAGCCTTTTACTTCCGCGTGGAATAAGGCAGTCGAGATAATCTTTCATCTGCATAAGCTCTGTTGATGAATCTCTGCTTGTATCGTGAACAAGCTGTACGCAGTTTTCATCAAAGCCTGCGTCTTTTATGGCATCACGCATAATTTCGCTGATTGCGATATTTGAATTGATAGCTTCTTTACCGCCACGCAGAATAACAGCGTTACCGCTTTTAAGACAAAGAACGGCGGCGTCGGCAGTAACATTAGGTCTTGCCTCATAAATTATACCTATAACGCCAATAGGACAGCTGACTTTTTTAATAACAAGTCCGTTAGGTCTTGTTACTGTTTCAAGAATTTTACCGCAAGGGTCATCAAGCTTTGACACCTGAATACAGCCGTCTGCCATATCGCTGATACGCTTTTCGTCAAGCATTAAGCGGTCAAGAAGTCCCTGATTAAGTCCTGCGTTTCTGCCGTTTTCCAAATCGATTTTATTTGCGTCAATTATTTTTTCAGCATTATCAACAAGTGCCTTGCTGATTTTAACAAGAGCGTTATTCTTTTCTTCTGTTGTAGCTGAGGCTAAAGAAGACGCAGCCTTTTTTGCATTAATTCCAAGCTGTTCAAGCATAGCCTATTCCCCTTTCGCCTTAAAGTATGTACCTATACTTTCTCCTGAAAGCACCTTATAAATTGCCGTAGGCTTTTCGCCGTTCATAACAATAGTTGAAATTCCTGCTGAGGTGGCGATATCAGCCGCCTTGATTTTTGTTAAAAATCCGCCTGTACCTTTTTCACCTGCACCGCCTGCAATAGAATAAATACTTTCGTCAATACAGTCCACCTGAGAAATAAGCTCGGCGTCGGGATTTTTCTTAGGATTATCGTTATAAAGTCCGTCAGTATCGGTAAGCATAATAAGCATATCGGCATCTATCAAAGCTGCCACATTTGCACTGAGGCAGTCATTGTCGCCGTTTAAAAGCTCTTCAACGTAAACCGAGTCGTTTTCATTTACAATAGGAAGTGCACCATAATCGAGAAGCTGATTAAAAGTATCAAGCAAATGTCCCTTTTCGTTAGGATTAGCAAGAGTATCCGCAGTAAAAAGAAGCTGGCTGACAACAACGCCGTATTCGGAAAACAGCTTGTCATAAAGAAACATCAGCTCGCATTGACCAACGGCGGCAGATGCCTGTAATCCCTTTGTGGTATCGGGTCTTGCGGAAAAGCCTAACTTTGACGCACCTATACCAACGGCACCACTGGAAACAAGGACAATTTCGTGCCCCTCATTTTTTAAATCGGAAAGGACAGACACAAGCTTTGCTATCCTTGCAATATTTGTTTTGCCTGTTGCGTGAGTAAGAGTAGATGTACCCACCTTAACTACAATTCTTTTTTTACCCGGAAACTTCGCCATAACGCACTTCTCCACCTTAATAATTACAATTGTTTGTTATTATAACATATTAATTACAATATAACAACAAAAAAACATATTTTTTGAATGTTTTTGAAATTTCGGTAAAAAATATTCACGGAGGTAATGATTATGACAAAAAGAGGATATATCAGGCTTTTTTCCTACGCTTTGACATTTACGCTTGTCCTGGCAGGATATGCGATAGTAAATATGAATACAGCAAACACCTACAAGGCACAGCTTGAAAATTCATATCAGCAAAGCCTAAACGAGCTTTCGGAAAATCTTGATTCAATCGAAACTAATCTCACAAAAAGTATTTATTCAAATTCCGACGCAATGCTTTTAGAGATAAGCCGAGATTTATATTCCGAATGTACAAAGGCAAAGGACGCTTTATCAAGGCTTCCTGTGGAGCAGATGAACTTAAGCTCCACCTATAAATTCATCAGTCAGGCAAGCGACTATTCATCTTATATTGCAAATAAAATTTCGTCAGGCAAAAGCATATCACACGAGGAACACAGAAATTTGATTACTCTTTTAGGCTATGCACAAAAGCTCAACGATTCCGTAAATTCAATGGTGTCAATCTGCAACAGCGGCGGTATGATAACCGCAAGTAATGTTAAAGGAAAAAGTGTCAGTATTAATTCTCTCACATCGGATATGACGAATACTGAGGATACTTTCAAGGACTACCCTACTCTTTTATATGACGGTCCCTTTGCCGACGCAGTTTTAAACAGAGAATCGTCAATTCTTAAAAATTCAAAGGAAATTGACAAAAGCTCGGCACGTAAAATTGCCGCAAAGGTGCTTTCGTGTAACGTCAGCGAAATGAGCTTTGAGGGTGAAGAGGCAGGCAAAATTCCTTGCTACGTTTTCACCTACGGTCAGCGTTCAATCGGCATTACGAAAAACGGCGGATATACCGCATATATCCTTTACGGCGGAAAGATTGCGAAGTCAGAAATCGAAGAAAAAACAGCAATAAGAAACGCACAGAAGTTCTTATCCTCGTTAGGCTACAGCAATATGACTGACACCTATTATATGACCAATAATAATATATGCGTTATCAATTTTGCGTACAAAGAAAACAGCGTCACCTATTATGCCGATTTAATCAAGGTGGGCGTTTCTATGGCAGACGGCAAAATTGTTTCGTTTGAAGCCGAGGGATATCTGACCAATCACAGAAGCAGAAAAGACTTCAATGAAAAAATCAGCCTTTCCGACGCAGAAAAGAATCTCAGCTCATATTTGAATGTACTCGGCAGTAAAAAATGTGTTATTCCAAAGGATGACGGCACAGAGGCAGGATGCTATGAATTTCATTGCGAAAGCCGTGAAACAAACGAGGAGGTACTGATTTATGTCAGCACCTCAACCGGCAAGGAAGAGGACATTATGCTGCTGCTTTATTCCGACGGCGGAACTCTTACAAAATAATTTGAATAAAAATAAAAAATACGGCAATTATATTACCGAAAGGAAGTTATCATTATGAAAAACAAAATTTTGATTTTTGCAATAGCAATCGCAGTAATCGCAACAGTATTTATGGGCTGTGCAAACAATAACGCAAACAACACTACAACATCAACCACAGCCGTTTCCGAAACTGCAACAACTACAGCGAACAGCTCATCAACAAACAACGCAGCAAATGACGTCAGCGACAACGCACAGAATGCAGTGGATGATTTGGCAGAGGGTGTTGACGATGTGGCAGACGGCGTAGGCGGAGCAGTTGACAAAGCAGGCGACGCAGTTTCCGAAGCAGTAAGATAAATTTAAAAATCAAATGCAAAGCAGGACAGCCGAAAGACTGCCCTGTTTTTTCTTGTTGAAATGTTTTGAAAAATTTGTGTTGCAATTTCGTAATTTGTATAGTATAATATCAAACGCAATACGCAGATGTGTCCGAGCTGGCCGAAGGAGCACGATTGGAAATCGTGTAAGTCTTTAACGAGGCTTCTGGGGTTCAAATCCCCACATCTGCGCCAAAATGAGCAAGCGTTATCGCTTGCTTTTATTTTTTTATTTAATTATGAATTTGAACCAAGACTATAACTTTTAAATTTGTGTTTAGCGTATCAAGTTTTACAGATACTAATTGAATTTTTGTAGGGGATGGCGTCCTCGACATCCCGTAAATAAACAGCATTGTTGGGTAACTCACGGGTCTCGCAGGGCGGTTCCCAAAATTTGCTTTCTGCTCATATCGCAGGCAAATTTTGACCGCTGCTAAGTTCTTTTTGCTCCCTTTATCTTCCACCGGAAGTGGTCGCAAACGAACCGTCGAGGACGCCGACCCCTACGAAATATCAGCTACACACCTTTGCTAAACAACAATTTACCCTATAAATATTTAATCAAAATATAGTATTTTCAACTTTCATATGCTATAATTGTAAAAAATTACAAGAGGTGGGCTATGAATTACAGAGAAAAATATCAGCAGTGGCTTTCTTTTGCAGACGAGGAAACGAAAGAGGAACTGCTTTCTATAACAGACGAAAAAGAAATTGAAGATAGATTTTACAAGGACCTTGCATTCGGTACAGGGGGACTTCGCGGTATAATGGGTGCCGGCTCAAACAGACTGAACAGATATACTGTCGGCAAGGCAACATTAGGCCTTGCAAGGTATCTCAAAAGCAAAAATGACGGCGAAATATCTGTTGCAATTTCCTATGACACAAGGAATAATTCGCAGTATTTTGCAAAGACGGCGGCAGGAATTTTTGCTCACGAGGGAATAAAGGTTTACATTTACGAAATGGTAACGCCTGTTCCTGTGTTGTCCTTTACTACTCACTATTTAGGCTGTACCGCAGGTGTTATGATTACTGCATCTCACAACCCAAAGGAGTACAACGGCTACAAGGTTTATGACGGCAAGGGCTGTCAGTTCTGCATTGAGGACGCAAAAAACGCCATAGCTTTCATTAACGATATAACAGACTACTCCTCAATTCCTTTTACAGAGGACAGCGAGCTTATTAACTTTATCGGCGAAAAGGAGCTTTCCGCATTTCTTGCAGAGGTTAAAAAGCAGTCACTTTATGAAGAAAAAAGCGATATAAAAATCGTATATACTCCGCTTCACGGCACAGGAAACATTCCTGTTCGCAGAATGCTTGAGGGACTTGACGTAACAGTTGTTAAGGAGCAGGAGCTTCCAGACGGCAACTTTTCCACAGTTCGCTCACCAAATCCTGAGGAAAAAGACGCTTTGACTATCGCCATTGAAAAAGCAAAGGAAATCGGTGCTGATTTAGTTTTAGGTACTGACCCTGACTGCGATAGAGTTGGTATTGCAGTTCGTGACGGCGACGATTACAGGCTCTTTACAGGCAATCAGACAGGTGCACTTCTTGTTAAATTCGTTTTGACAATGAAAAAGGACAGCCTGAACGATAAATCAACTCTCGTTAAAACAATCGTTACTTCCGAGCTTGGTGCAAATATCGGCAGAAAGTTCGGCTTGCAGGTGGAGGAAACTCTCACAGGCTTTAAATATATCGGCGACAAAATCAACAAGTACGAGGAAACAGGAGAGCAGGAATTTGTTATCGGATATGAGGAGTCCTACGGCTATCTCGTAGGCACTCACGCAAGGGACAAAGACGCTGTTGTTTCGTCAATGCTTATCTGCCAAATGGCCGCTTGGTATAAAAATCAGGGCAAAACTTTAGTCGACGGCTTGAACGAAATATATGACGAGTACGGCTACTATCTTGATTATCTCGACTCCTTTGTTCTCAAAGGCAAGGACGGTGCAGAAAAAATTCAGGAGCTTATGACTTATTTCAGGGAAAAGGGAACAGCTCTTTTCAACGGCATTGACGAGGTTATTGACTTCTCACGAGGAATCAGAGATTTGCCAAAGGAAAATGTGCTTAAGTTTATCTGGAGCGACGGTTCCTGGATGGCAGTAAGGCCGTCAGGCACAGAGCCGAAAATCAAGATTTACTACTCCATAGTTGATGAAAATAAGGAAAATGCCCACAGCAGACTTCAATCTGTAAGAGGTGTGATTAAGGAAATTATTGAAAAATAATTGTTGGGAGAAAGAGAATGAACAAGGTCCAGAATTATGTCGAAACAGTTTTACAGCCTAAGCTCCAAGGCGACGGCGGTTGGGTGGAATTTGTATCCCTTGAGGGCGAAAAGCTCACTCTCGTATTCAGAGGCGAGTGCTCAAAATGCTTGATACTTAACCGCTGTACCGCGTGGATAGAGGAGCAGATAAAAGCAGATTTAAACAAAAAGGTAACAGTTACGGCTATTCGCAAAAAGCCTTATTTTCAGGATGTATAAGGAGAATTTTCTATGGCACATATTAAAGTAGTAAGACGCTCAATGCGTCCTGAGGAATGGACAGACCTGCGATTCGGCTGGCTCAAAAGGCACATTTACAGCAGTAAGTGGGAAATCGAAAATCTTATGATTAGAGATGCACGTCAGGTTTCCGAAATGGAATTTGAATATTACAGCGACGAATACAGACCACTTAAAAAAGGCGATATGTATTTTACTCCCGACGGCACCGCTTTCATCAAGGCTGATGTGGATATCCCAAAAGATTTACAAGGACAGGAGCTTTGGTTTTCGCTTAAAACTGCGGCGGAAATCTGCGTTAAGGTAAACGGCAAATATATCGGCGGTGTGGACCCTAACAGAGAGAGAATGCTCCTTTCACCTTACATAAACGATAAAGAAACTCTCCATTTTGATATGATGGGATATAACCGCTCCAAGCCTGACGACGAGAGAAATCCCGAATCTCTTTCAGTAAGAGGATGCCGTCAGATTTTTGAGGGTGCGTATATCTGCACAGTAAATCACAAGGTTCAGGATTTGGTTTGGGATTTTGAGCTTTTACTCGATATAGCAAAAAGTGAGCTTTTCAGCGAAGATTACAGAGCTTTTCTCAACAGAGAGCTTAACAATGCTATGAATCTTATCGACTTTGACGATGAAGAATTGACAGGCGTTGACCAGTGCCAAAAGTATCTTGACGAGGTTGTTTTTGCAAACGATAACTACAAAGGCAGCGGTGATGTGGCACTTATTGCCCACTCTCACCTTGATATTGCGTATTATTGGAGAAGAATTCACGCCGTGCAGAAAAATCTGCGTACTGTTCTCATTCAGCTTAGATTGATGGACAGATACCCTGATTTCAAATACACTCATACGCAGCCATATGTGTATGAAACTCTCGAAAAGTATTATCCCGACGTGTTTGCAGAGCTTAAGGAAAAGGTGGCAGCAGGTCAGTTTGAGCCGGTAGGTGCAATGTATGTTGAGCCTGACTGTAATGTTCCGAACGCCGAGTCTCTTATCCGTCAGTGCCTTTACGGTCAGCAGACATATCAGCGAATGTTCGGCAAAAGAGTAAACAACGCTTGGCTGCCTGATGTTTTCGGCAACAGCTGGATATTACCGCAGATACTTAAAAAATCAGGCGTTGACTACTTCGTTTCCAACAAAATGTCAACCTGGAATGACACCAACCGATTCCCTCACAACAATTTTATTTGGAAAGGAATTGACGGCACATCAGTTCTTGCCTGCGTTCCGCCTACTCACTTTATCACCTGGAATATGCCGTCTCAGATTCAGGAGAATTGGGAGGCTTATATCGACAAGGACACAGGCGGTCAGACAATGAATATGTTCGGCTACGGCGACGGCGGTTCAGGCTGTACCGAAGAAATGATAGAGCTTATGCACCGCTTTGACAAGCTTTCCATTATGCCGAAATGTGAGCATATGGGCGGTGAAGAATTCCTTGAAAAGAACCTTAAGGATAACGAAAATCTTGAGGTTTGGGACGGTGAGCTTTACTTAGAGATGCACCGAGGAACCTTTACCACAAAATCGGATTTAAAGCGTGCAAACAGACGTCTTGAAAATAAATTCAGAGACGCTGAAATTCTCTCAGTTTTAAGAGGGGAGAATAATACCGAAAAAATTACAGAGCTTTATAAAAAGCTTCTTATTAATCAGTTCCACGATATCCTGCCGGGCTCTCATATTCACCCTGTTTATGAGGATACAATGGCAGATTATGATGAAATTGAAAAGGGTCTTGATGAAATT
>JAQXUH010000061.1 GCA_029219885.1 Eubacteriales bacterium
ATTCAGACAATTATCCTTTTCGGCGGACTGAATATTATGGGTTATAACGAGCAGATTACAAACAATTCCATTAACGAGCCGACAAAGACGGCTATCGGAATTATCTGTTTCGGCGTTCCTGCAATTCTCGTTACAATTTCACTTATTGTATTTTCCACAAAATTCAAGCTTTACGGCGACCTTGCAGACAAGGTACACGCATTTGTCCTTGAAAAAAGAAGCAAGGAAGAAAAATAAATTTACGCAAAGAAAAAGCGTTGCAGACTTTTAAATCTGCAACGCTTTTGTTGTTATATTCAGTTTTCCTGGGAAATATTATTTCCAAAGTGATTTATAAATCTTAAGGACATCAGCCTTGTCGATTTTCTTAATAGTATTAGCAGGTGAGCCTGATGCAACTGCGTCATCTGCCATTTTATCCATAACGGAGAAAAATTCGTCCTTATCAATACCATACTGCTCAAGAGTAGGAATTTCGCACATTCTGCAAAGGTCACCGCATTTTTTGATAAACTTCTGTGCGGCGTCTTTATCGTGGTCATCGTGAGATGCAACGCCGATTGCTCTTGCCATATCAGCAAAGCGGTCATAGGCACCATCGTAAACGTAGCTAAAGCATTCTGTTAAAAGCATAGCATTACTGATGCCGTGAGGAACGTGGAACATTGCACCGATAGGACGGCTCATTCCGTGAATAATTGTTACGGATGCGTTATTGAAAGCGATACCTGCCTCGAGAGCGGCCAATGACATCTGTGCTCTTGCGTTGACATTATTTCCCTCGTTGTAGCAAAGAGGAAGATACTGAAAGATTTTCTTAACTGCTGAAAGTGCCAGCTCGTCAGTTAAAGGCTGAGCCTTTCTTGAGGTATATGCTTCTGCTGCGTGGCAGAGAGCGTCAAGTCCTGTTGCGGCAGTTACAGACTTAGGTGCAGTCATTGTAAATGCAGGGTCATCAATAGCAACATCAGGCATAAGAACGGCACCTTTAAGAAGCATTTTTATGTCCTTTTCAGTATTAGTGATAATAGTAAACTGAGTAGCCTCTGAGCCTGTACCGGAGGTTGTGGCAACGGCAACCATAGGTGGTGTAGGAACTGTAATTTCCTTGCCCAAATAATCGTCAATACTGCCGCCGCTGGTGGAAACCGCTGCGATTGCTTTCATTGAATCGATAGGAGAGCCGCCGCCTACTGCAATAAGAAAGTCACACTTTTCGCTGTTATAAACCTCAAGTCCCTTTGCAATCATTATATCGGTAGGCTCGCCTGTTATTCCGTCAAAAATCGCATATGCTGTTTTGTTTTCATCAAGAATATCGGTAACGAGCTTAACATTACCCAATTTAACCATTACAGGGTCGGTTACGATAAGTGCCTTACTGCCGAGAGTTGAAAGCACAGAAGCTGAATCTTTTAACGCACCCTCGCCGTAAAATACCTGCTTTGGCATTATAAATTTATTTCCCATATGTAAAAATACCCCTTAAGTCTTTGCTGATTTTTTAATATTTTACAACTCACAAAATTAAAGTCAAGGGATAATTTTACATATCATTAAAGCCACCAAAATATCATTTCGGTGGCTTAATATTTTTGTTAATATTACTATTTAAGAATTAAAGGAGACCGTCCCAGGTGTCAACCTCTTTAGCCTTCTTTTCCTCCTCGTCAAACCAATGCTGAGTTACTGACTTGCTCTCTGTAAAGAAGCGATAAGCGTCCTTGCCGAGACAGTGAAGGTCGCCGAAAAAGCTCTGCTTATGACCGCTGAAAGGAATGAATCCAACAGGTACAGGAATACCTACATTGATACCAACCTGACCGCCGTCTGTATGACGTGCAAATTCTCTTGCATAGTAACCGCTCTGTGTGTAAATTACAGAGCCGTTAGCATATGGGTTATCATTCATAATCTTAAGGCCGTCTTCAAAGTCCTTACATCTCTTAATACAAAGAACAGGGCCGAACACTTCATCTCTGCCGATTGTCATATCCTCAGTAACATTATCGAAGATAGTAGGACCTACAAAGTAGCCGTTTTCATATCCCTCAGGAACCTCAGGATTACGTCCGTCAAGAACAAGAGTTGCACCCTCGTCAATACCCTTCTGAATATCAGCAAGAACTTCCTTATAGTGCTTTTCATATGTGATAGGTCCGAGACGGGTTGACTTATCCCAAGCAGGACCGCAGTTTACATTTTTAGCCTGAGCCTTAAGCTCTGCAACAAATTTATCGGCAATAGACTCCTGAACAACACAGCAGGAAAGTGCCATACATCTTTGACCTGCACAGCCGTAAGCGGAATTGATTACGCCTGCAACAGTTCTTTCAAGAGCACAGTCCTCAAGAACAAGAGCGTGGTTCTTTGCCTGACAGAGAGCCTGGCATCTCTTTCCGTTAGCAGCAGCCTTTTCGTAAATCTTAAGACCAACAGGAGTTGAGCCGACGAAAGTTATACCCTTAACATCAGGATGCTCAAGGATAGTATTAATCTCATTTCTTGAGCAGGTAACAATGTTGATAACGCCGTCAGGAATACCTGCTTCCTTGTAAAGCTCGCCGATTCTCATAGCAGTTCTCGGTGTAAGAGATGCAGCCTTAAGCACAAGAGTGTTACCGCAGGCAACGCATACAGGAGCCATCCAGCCGAAAGGAATCATTGCAGGGAAATTAACAGGAACGATACCTGCAAATACGCCGAGAGGTTCACGATACTTAACTGTATCAAAGCCTGTTGACGCATCCATAAGGCTTTCGCCCATCATAAGTGACGGTGCCTGAAGTGCAAGCTCTGTACCCTCCTGAGCTTTACCTACGTCGCCTTGAGCCTCGCCCCAGGTTTTACCATTTTCCTCGCAGACAAGCATTGTAAGTTCGTCCATATGCTCCAAAAGAAGCTCTCTGACCTTAAAGAGAATCTGAGTTCTCTTTCTTGCAGGTGTTGCTCTCCAAGCAGGATAAGCAGCCTTTGCGGCCTCGATTGCTTCAAGTACCTCATCATTAGTACAGCAAGGAGCCTGTCCTGTTACCTCGCCTGTTGACGGATTATGTAAATCGTACCAGACATCAGTCTTGGACTCTTTAAATTCTCCGTTGACAAAATATTTGAGTTTTTCCATAAAATAATACCTCTTAGTTAAAAATTATTGTATAACATTACTATATCACAAACAAATTCAAAATACAATATTGATTTAACAATAATTCACCCTTTTCATAGAATGAAATTAACGAGGTGACATTATGCTTCTTTCACAAATAAAGCAAAACGAAACTGCAACGATAATAGGCGTTGATGACGGCTGTACACTTAAAAGACGGCTCTGCGATATGGGCTTTGTCAGCGGTCAGCAGATTTGCTGTACTGATATCGGGTTTTGCGGTTCGCCTATTGCATACACCATAAGAGGAAGTAAAATTGCCTTGAGAAAGAAAGATGCGTCTATGATAGGAGTGGTTTTGTGAAAAGGAAAAGGACAGTAGTTCTTATGGGAAATCCCAATGTGGGAAAGAGTACTGTTTTTAACGAAATTACAGGCTCTCATCAGCATACAGGCAATTGGACAGGAAAGACGGTTGACATAGCTTCGGGCAAATACTATTACAAATATAACGACTACGAGCTGATAGATTTGCCCGGTACATACAGTCTTGTCACAATGAGCGAGGAAGAAAGAATTGCAAGAGATTTTTTGCTGAAAGAAAAATACGACTGCGTTGTTATGGTAGTTGACTCAACATCACTTTTAAGAAATCTCAACCTTGTTTATCAGGTTTTGGAGATAACGAACAAAATTGTTCTTTTGCTTAATCTCAGCGACGAGGCAAAGAAAAAGAATATTGTAATTGACAGAGAAATTCTTTCAAATCTTTTAGGCATTCCCGTTGTGAAAGCTACGGCACGAAGCGGTAAGGGCATCAACGAACTGCTTGAAGAGGTGCATTTAATCTGCACAAGCTGTGAAGATTATTATACAAAAAAGGACGTTGACTTTGATGACATTTCAACAGAATTTCTTTTGGAAAAGGCGGAATTTGTCTGCGAAAAAGCAGTAACCTCAGCACCATCACGCAAAGAGGAAATTGAGAAAAAAGTTGACAAAATACTTCTCGGCAAATACACATCAATTCCTATTATGCTGCTGCTTTTCGGTATTGTCCTATGGATAACCATTGCAGGCTCTAACTATCCGTCAGATTTTCTCAGAGGAGTATTTGACAGCTTTGAGCTTTGGCTGGCGGAAAGTCTTGATAAAATCGGCGTACCGCAGACGATTATCAGCCTTGCGGTAAACGGCGTACTCAGGGTGCTTTTGTGGGTTGTAGCGGTTATGCTGCCTCCTATGGCAATATTCTTCCCTCTTTTCGCAATTCTTGAAGATATCGGAATACTTCCACGATTTGCGTTTAATCTTGACAGACCATTTGAAAAATGCGGTGCCTGCGGTAAACAGGCACTGACTACCTGTATGGGTTTCGGCTGTAATGCGGTAGGCGTTACGGGATGCCGAATTATCGACTCTCCGAGAGAACGGCTTGTGGCAGTAATAACAAATTCTCTCACGCCTTGCAACGGCAGATTTCCGCTTTTGATAGCCGTTATATCAATGTTTTTCTGTGAAAACAGTTTCGGTGCGGCTTTAATTCTTCTGTGCTTTATTGTGGCGTCAATACTTGTAACCTTTGCCTGCTCTAAGGTGCTCACATCTACGGTGCTAAAAGGCGTAAACAGTTCTATGATGATTGAACTGCCCTCCTTTCGTATGCCGAGATTTTTAAAGCTTATCGGCGATACTGTCAGGGAAAAGATTGTTTTTGTACTGCTAAGAGCTGTGGCAGTTGCCGCACCGGCAGGACTGATTATTTGGGCATTGGCAAACATCAAAGTCGGCGGTACTTCTTTGCTTTGCAGTATTGCAGACGCACTTAACCCCATAGGTCATTTTATCGGTCTTGACGGCGTAATGCTTTTGGCGTTCATTCTTGGCTTTCCTGCCAACGAAATTGTCATACCTGTAGCACTTATGGCATATCTTTCAACAGGCGAAATGAGCGACTATTCCTCTCTTGAAAGCCTGAAATCAATACTGACCGACAACGGCTGGACAGCGGTAACTGCCCTTTGTACCTGCATTTTTTCAATGTTTCACTTCCCTTGCTCCACAACGCTTATCACAATTTGGAAAGAAACAAAAAGCGTCAAGTGGACACTTCTTTCAATTCTGACTCCCTTAACCGCCGGAACTGCCCTTTGTGCGTTAATAAACTTGATTTTTGAGTAACAAAAAACGCTTGCAAACAAATGCAAGCGTTTTTTCACTGCTATTCATAAAAGCCGATTGATTTAATTACAGGAGTGCTGCGTGACTGACGGATGACGAATCTGACTCCTGTGCACTTTTTGTGTTTCAGCGGAATTATTTTTTTCATTCCGATTACTGTGCCTTTATACACTCTTTTAAGCTTTCCGTTTTTCTTCATAAGATAAAGGTCAAAGGCTTCAACTCGCTGACTTTTGGTAATATCCTCGCTGATTACGGCATAGGACAGCTTTTTCTCGCTGTCAAACTTAAAGTCGATATAGCCGTTATCCTTAGTAAGCTCACCTAACTCCTGATAAATAACAGGCTTTTCCGTAATGGCTTTAATCTTTTTGCCTAAGGACTTAAGCACTATTGCGTCCTTTCGATGAATTACGCCTTTATTTGTAGGCGGAACATTAAGGAGAAGTGTGCAATTATTGCCTACCGAGCCGAGATATAACTTAAAAAGTTTATTTGCAGATTTAACTGTAATATTCTCGTTTCTTGAATAAAACCAGCCTTTGCGGATTGACACATCAACCTCAGCAGGATACCAGCAGAGATAGGCATTTTTGCTGAGAATTTTTCTCGAGCCTAAGTCTTCATCCGATGAAGTATATTTCTGCATTACGGCAGCCTGCGATTCGTCCTGCTGACTTTTTTCCATAGTCTTTTCTGCATCTTTGAGAGCACAAGGAACAACACAGTATTCGCTCTTTCTCGTTTTACCGCCCTCATTGCCTACCCAACGGATATCAGGACCGCAGATTGCGATATTTGCCTTTGGCTGAAGCTTGTGGATAATGTCGTAATACCGCTGCCAATTGTATTCAAACTTCACGGCATTCGAGCCCTTTGCACCATCAAACCACACCTCGAAAATCTCGCCGTAATTAGTGAGAAGCTCTGTAAGCTGATTGCAGAAATAATCGTCATATTCCGGTGTGCCGTAGCGTTTATCGTGCATATCCCAAGGTGAAAGATAAACACCAAAGTCAATTCCCTGCTTGTGGCACTCGTCGGAAACCATCTTGACAATATCGCCGTCAAAGCTCGTATTTCTAACGCAGAAATCGGTATATTTTGTGTCCCAAAGGCAAAAGCCGTCATGGTGCTTGCAGGTAAGAATTATGCCTGTTGCACCGCTTGCCTTGACAGTTTTTACCCACTGTGCAGCGTCAATTTTCTTAATTGTGAAATCGTTGACAGTTTCAACACCTGCACCCCATTCACGAGCCGTTGCGGTATTCATTCCGAAGTGCATAAAGCAGTAAAACGGCTTTTCTGCCAGACGAATTTGATTTTCACTCGGCAGTACGGAAATATACCTTTCAACCTCGTTACTGTTAAGGTCGGCACCGCCGTTATTGGTTGTCCAGTTTTTATCAAAAGTACTCATAGCTTTACACTCATACGCTTCTTTTAGCGTGTCTTGTTTCTACTCTTTTGCCGTGTTTTCCGTTATTGTTATTGCTGATAAAATTATCCTTGTCGCCAAGCTGCCAGATACATTTATTGTAAATGTACTGAATTTTCTGTATCGGTGAAAGTGTGAAGTCGAAAGGTCTTTCCTCCACCTCATCATATACAGGAGTTACAAGAGATGCATTTTCTGCTGTAACTGCACTTGCAGAAAGAATAACTATATCATCGTCATTTGGGAGAGTAACGCTTTTTGCTGATGATGTATCAAGCTCTGTAAGATAGAAATACATACCCTTTGCAACAGCGTCCTTGCCGTTTTGATGACTATGTGTAGCCTCAAAAGCAAGCTTGCCTTTTTTGATATACGCAGTTTCCTCAAGGTCGTAAAGGTCCCAACGTGCAAAATTCTCAAAGCAGGAATTAATCTGCTTTTTAACTTTCTTTTCACCTACAAGAAATTCTGCTGTTTTGTCACCCTTAAGTGACGCACAGAGAAGAACTGCTTTGTTTGCTCCGTCAGGCACTGTAAAGGTCTGTCCCTTTGCAGTTAAAGCGTTTTTGCCGTTTTTATTAATATCAAAGGTTACACCGTTTGAAGTGATTTTTTCAGGTGTAATCTCGTAAGGAGCAGTAAATTCGAAGTCACCTTTTTCGCCCTGCTTAGTAATTATGCTCTTATCATACGGCAGGTCAATGGGCGTGCTGACTGCCTTATTTCCCTGTACTGATGCAGGTTTCAGCTTTAATGCAAAGCTCTTTATTTCGTAAGGCTCAAAGTCGCAAACAAGCTTGCCGTCCTTAACAACAGCCTCGCCCTTGTATTCCTCGCTGGCGTAAATCTCTCTTGCTGATTCGATGCCCTCGCCAAGTGTCAAGGCGAAGCCCTTTACAGCTTTTTTACCGCCTTCGCCGAGACGAACAACGATTTCGTCGCTGTCCTCTGCCTTTTTGATAGCCCTGATAATAACATCATTAGTGGAAACAGAGCCAAAGGAATATTCTGTTTTGAGAGCACCCTGATGCTTTGTGCATACATAAGCGGTCATAGGAGTGATGAACTTTCTTGCCTCAAGCTGAGTAGCTTCGCCCACATTACCCTTATGGCTGTAAATCGCATAGGAATATC
Source organism: Eubacteriales bacterium (assembly GCA_029219885.1). Classification (GTDB taxonomy): domain Bacteria; phylum Bacillota; class Clostridia; order Oscillospirales; family Acutalibacteraceae; genus Eubacterium_R. Next base: position 7,860 of record JAQXUH010000061.1, read on the forward strand.
TGTTAAGTCCTAAGTCCATAAATGACTGCATTGAGTCAATGCGATAATTCTTTTTCGGTGTATGGAGGACTGTCATACGAAGTGTGTTGTCCTTAAATTTGTCCCAACCATACTTACATTCGCTGATAACGGAAATACCGAAATCACCGCTTTTATCGGTCAGGTCAACCCAATTCTGTGCAGGAACTTCAAAGAGCTTTTCGCTCATATTTTCACGCTCAATTGCACCGAGACCTAAGTCAAAGGTTGCCTTGTCATTTGATGCGGTAAAGGAGAATTTATTTTTAGCAAGTGTGCGAAGCGAACGCCACTCTATCTCCGAATAAACCTCAACAACATCACAGCCGTCAGTTAATGCAATTATATTTGTAAATGTGCTTTTGCCGTCCTTTTGAATTACCTGAAAGGCAACTCTTGCCGGTCCCTGCTCAAGAACCGTAACTGTTACAACATTAGGAATTCTGTCGGCTTCCTTATTAGCTTCCTTGAAATTCATTTCCCAAGCAGGCCAATCTTTAGAGCCGTTATATTTGAAAAGTCCAAGGCTGATAGGCTCCTTGAGAAGCTCCAGCTCGTCCTGTTCTTTATCAATAATAGATGTTATGTTGCCCTTTTGATTAAGTGTTACTATGTACTTTTGATTTTCCATAACATTATCGGTGTTAATGGAAATCTCGCTTTTAACACAGCAAGGCTTATCACTCGGCCTGATATCATAAACTCTCGTGCCGAGACTCTTAACATCGGCAACAAAAACTACTTCTAAGCCATCCTTTGAGTCAAACGAAATCTGGCTCTTAATCTCTTTGCCCTTTTCGTCATAAACGCGAACATACGGTGACGGCACATCGGTAAGGCAAACAGTAACCGCACCTCGTCTGTCAGCCTCGATAGGGTTATAAACCATAACAGGAATACCTGAGCAGAAGTCGGTTTTCATCAGCTGAGAAACAGGAGCAACAGCACCCTCGATTTCATTTGCAAACTGATTCATTGACATTGCGTAGTCATTCCAGGAACGCCTGTATGCTCTTTGAACAGAAGTACCCGGAATATCATCGTGGAACTGATGAGCAATAAATCTCTTCCAGGAACGATTAAGGCTCTCCTGATTATAGTCGGCAGTACCGAGATATGAGGACATAACGCTACCTCTCTCTGCCACATCAGCAAGCTCCTGGCATCTTCTGTTCCAGCGTTTGCCTACTGCCCTTGAGGTATAACCGCCAACAGCGTGATTCTGCATAACAAGCTCGTTTTTCCAAACAGGGAGCTTTGCTTTCTGCTCGTCGGTAAACTGCTCGTCAATATCGTGATAGATTTGGTCAGCAGACGCAGCCACAACCTCAATGTCACTTGATGGATTTTTCTTGATTTCCTCTTCAACAAACTTAACGGTTGCCTCCTCAGGAGCACCGCCTCGGTCGCCGGTTCCGTGGAAAATGTAGGTCCAATCTAAATCGTACTTCTCATTTTCCTTAAACTTCTTCTGTACAAATTCCCAATCACGAAGCTTTTTAAGTGTGAAGTAATAATCGTGAGGATTGCAGGAGGCGTAAATCTCATTGCCATCCACGCCTTGCCACTTACCGATATCAAAAGGTATGCCGTAAGCACTGCCCCAAGCAAGCTTTTGAGTAGTAAAGCCCATAAGGTGTGCGTGGTTTGCAATACTCGGAAGTGCCCAACCAAAGCCGAAGCAGTCAGGCAAATAAATGTCAACACTTCTTTTGCCGAAAGTCTTGTCGAAATAAGAATTGCCGAAAAGAATATTCCTGAAAAGAGCCTCAGGAGACGGAATATTTACATCACCATTTTCAAATGATGAACCGCAGACATTCCATCTTCCCTGCTTAACATATTCTTTCATTTTTTCAAAAAGCTCAGGATAATATTCCTCCATAAGCTCATATCTGTATGTACCCTCAAAGGAGAAAGTGTAGGTTGGATATTTTTCAAAAAGCTTGAAATTATCCACAAGGGTATTGTAAATATATTTGCTTACGGTTTCTTCAAAATCCCAACTCCAAATGGTGTCAAGATGAGCTGTTGCAACAGTATAAATTTTCTTTTTATTCATAGCAATCTCCAAAAAATTATTATTTCCAGCCTTTTGAATATTCCTTGTTATGCTCGACATACTCACTTACAAGCTCTTTAGCCAAGGAGTAGGAGTCAACAAGAGGATGAAGCGTCAACGCCTGAACTGCGGCGGAAATGCTCTTTTCCCTAATAGCCTTTGAGGCAAGACGCTCGTAATTCTTCACTCTGCGGATAAGCTCCAGATTCTGCTCATCAACCTTGCCTATCTTATGAGGAGTACAGCCGTTTGCGTCAACATCGCAAGTAATCTCCACCACATCATCGTCAAGAAGTCCGTCAATGGAGCCCTCGTTTGGAATACACATAATCATTGTACCTGTTTTACCGCTTTGGGCAGTTTCAATAAACTTAAGTGCAACGCCTGCATATCCGCCGTCATCCTCCTCGTAAATATCAAAATGCCAAGGAGTTGTCCTTTTTTCACCGGTTTCGCTCGCCATATAACTGCCTTCACGCATACCGTACCATTTGTTAAACACCTGAAGACAGCCGTCAAAATCGTTTTCAATATCCATTTTTGACAGCTCTTCGGTCATATTTTTATTGATATCCCTAATCTGCTCACCTCTTGTTTGGGGAGCTTTAAGGATATTTTCCACCGCTTTTTCACGATAGTAGAAATAGTAGAGATACTCGTTTAATACTGCTTTTCTGTCACGGAGGAGGTCCTTTTCAAAATAACGCATATCAGTCTTTTTATACGCCTCGTCGTTTTCGATAAGGTCATTTGTAATCTCTTTTCCGTTAAGGGTAATGCTCTTAAAGTAGGAAAGATGATTAAGTCCGTACACCTCACCGCTGATATTGTCAGGACTTTCGCCATAGAGAAGTGCAAAGGAACGGAGCATACCTGACGGAGCGTCGCATATGCCGTATGTAAAATCATAGCCCATATCACGCAGAGTTTGAGAAACTACGCCGGCAGGATTTGTAAAGTTGAATACCTTTACATTCTTTTTAGCATACTTTTTAATAAGCTCGCAGTATTCGGCAAGAGCAGGCACGCTTCTCATAGCAAATGAAAAGCCTGCTGCACCTGTTGTTTCCTGACCGAGAACACCTTTATTAAGGGCAATTCTCTCGTCCTTTGCTCTCATATCGTCCTCTCCTACACGAATGGTAGTGATGACATAATCTGCATCTTTTACCGCCTCAACAGCATTTTCGGTAAGAGTGAATTTCATTTCAGGGCAAAGGAGCCTTGCCACGTGTGACGCCATACCGCCGTAAATTTTCAGCTTTTGGGAATTATTATCCATAAAGCAAAGCTCGTCGATTTTAAGTCTTTCGGCTTTTTGTGCAATACTCTTTGCAAGAAACATTGAGCGAACTCCACCGCCGCCGATTACAGTAATTTTCATAACCTTTTCTCCGCTGTATCTGTAAAACTTTAATTAAACTGCAACGATATTTACAAGCTTACACGGAACGTAGATTTCCTTTTTGATAGTCTTGCCCTCGATTGCAGCGGCAATTTTCTCGTCTGCCTTAGCAAGAGCGATTGCATCTTCCTTGCTGATGTCAACAGGAACTGTAATACGTGAACGAACCTTGCCCATAATCTGAAGTGCGATTTCTACTGAATTTTCCTTAGTCTTTTCCTCGTCAAATTCAGGCCACTTTGCTTCGTTTACCATTCCGCCGAAGTCCATTACCTGCCACATTTCCTCTGTAACGTGAGGAGCAAAAGGATTAAGGAGGATTGTGAGAGTTTTAAGCTCTGCTTTGTTGACGCCCTTAGCATACATCTCGTTTACGAGAGTCATCATAGCGGCAATAGCAGTATTGCACTTAAGGTTGTCGATATCCTCAGTTACCTTTTTGATAGTCTTGTGCATAAGAGCCTCAAGGTCAGCTGAATAAGTGTCGCCGTCCTTAACAATTTCCTGAAGTCCCCAAAAACGCTCAACAAATCTCTTACAGCCCTTGATAGAATCGCTGTTCCAAGGAGCAGCCTTTTCAAAGTCGCCGATGAACATTTCGTAAAGACGCATTGTATCTGCACCGTACTTGTCAACGATTTCATCAGGATTTACGACATTACCTCTTGACTTTGACATCTTCTCGCCGTTTTCACCTAAAATCATACCGTGAGAAGTTCTCTTAGCGTATGGCTCCTTAGTCGGAACTACGCCGATATCATAGAGGAACTTATGCCAGAAACGAGAGTAAAGCAGGTGGAGAGTTGTATGCTCCATACCGCCGTTGTACCAATCAACAGGTCCCCAATACTTAACTGCTTCAGGAGAAACAAGCTCCTTGTCGTTGTGAGGGTCCATATATCTGAGGTAGTACCATGATGAGCCTGCCCACTGAGGCATAGTATCGGTCTCTCTCTTTGCAGGTCCGCCGCAGCAAGGACAAGTTGTATTTACCCAATCGGTCATTTTAGCAAGTGGTGATTCGCCTGTATCGGTAGGCTCGTAGGAATCGACCTTTGGAAGCTCCAGAGGAAGCTCGCTTTCAGGAATCGGAACATATCCGCACTTCTCACACTTAACGATAGGAATAGGCTCACCCCAATATCTCTGACGTGAGAATACCCAGTCACGAAGCTTGAAGTTTACTTTTTCGTGTCCCTTGCCCTCTTTGGTCAGCCACTCAACGATAGCAACCTTTGCCTCTTCAACAGTCATACCTGTAAGGAAGCTTGAGTTTGTCATAACTCCTGTTGCACAATCGGTAAACGCCTCGTTTTCAACGCCAACCTTTGAGCCGGCAACTACCTCGATAATAGGCAAGTCAAATTTCTTTGCAAATTCCCAGTCACGAGTATCGTGAGCAGGAACAGCCATAATAGCACCTGTACCGTATGAGGTGAGAACGTAGTCGGAAATGAAGATAGGAATTTCAGTATCGTTTACGGGATTGATACCCATAACGCCCTGAAGCTTAACGCCTGTCTTATCCTTATTAAGCTCTGTTCTCTCAAAATCTGATTTGTGTGCAGCCTCGTCCTGATACTTTCTTACCTCGTCAAGATTCTCGAGCTTATCCGCCCACTTTTCAATGAGAGGATGCTCAGGAGAAATAACCATATATGTAGCACCGAAAAGGGTGTCAGGTCTTGTGGTATAAACAGTAAGTGTGTCCCCTAAAGTAGTGCCGAAATCAACCTCTGCACCTGTTGACCTGCCAATCCAGTTTTTCTGCTGTACCTTTACTCTGTCAATGAAGTCAAGGTCATCAAGGTCGTCAACAAGACGCTGTGCATAGTCTGTAATCTTAAGCATCCACTGACTTTGATTCTTTCTGATAACCTCGCTGCCGCAACGCTCACAAACGCCGTTTACAACTTCCTCGTTTGCAAGAACGCACTTACAGGAAGTACACCAGTTGACAGCCATTTCCTTTTTATAAGCAAGGCCTTTTTTGAAAAGCTGAAGGAAAATCCACTGTGTCCACTTGTAGTATGACGGGTCAGTAGTATTAATCTCCCTTGTCCAGTCGAAAGAGAAACCGAGAGACTGAAGCTGAGCCTTGAAGTGAGCAACATTATTCTTAGTTACCTCAGCAGGATGAATGTGGTTTTTAATTGCAAAATTCTCGGTAGGAAGACCGAAAGCGTCCCAGCCCATAGGATAAAGAACATTGTAGCCCTGAAGTCTTTTCTTTCTTGCAACAATGTCAAGAGCGGTATATGAACGCGGATGTCCTACGTGAAGTCCCTGTCCTGACGGATAAGGGAACTCTACAAGACAATAATACTTAGGAAGCGAATAGTCATCCTTAGCGGCAAAAGTGTTTTGAGTGTACCAGACATTCTGCCATTTTGCTTCAATCTTTTTAAAATCGTAATCCATATGTTAATCCTCCAAAAAATTTGTTATGTCTATATTCTTTCCGTCTTCCCACAAACGTTCAAGACGGTAAAAATCTCTTTGGTCCTTGTAGAAAATGTGAATAACCACCGAATTATAGTCAAGGCAAACCCAAGGTGTGTTTCTGCCATCAATATGATGCGGTTCAATTCCTGCAAGGGAAAGCTTATACTCAACCTCGTCAGCAAGAGCCTTAACCTGAGTTGAGCTTGTACCTGTTGCGATAACGAAATATTCGGCAAGAATAGTCAAATCTTCAATACCGATTACCTCAATATTTTCGCCTTTTTTGCTGTCAATGGCTTTGACTGCGATTTTTACAATATCTGTATTTTCCATTGAAATCCCCTTTATTATTCTTTGCTGAAATACTTTTGAAGTATCCAGTTATAAGTATCCACCGTGTCGGTATTAAGAATTTTTCCTTTTTCCACAACAGAGGATATTGTATATTTTGTACAGTAGAGAAGTCCCTCTTCCTTTGAGCTTTCGGTTTTAGCTCTCATAACGTCTACATCATCATAATCTCTGTCGGCTGAAACGAAGTCGGCAAGATAGACAATTTCTTCAAGGAGCGTCATATTTGCTCTGCCTGTTGTATGATAGCGGATTGCACCGAGAATTTCCTCGTCTGTTATGCCGAAACGAACCTTGGCAAAGGCCGCACCTGACACCTGATGAAGAAACTTTTTTTCAGTCTTTTCAAAAGGAGTCATTTCAATTCCGGCAAGTTTTACATATTCAAGCTGTTCTTCTCTCGAGCTTTCTTTCATTGAATCGTGGAGAAGTCCTGCCACAAGTGCCTTTTCTGTATCTGCACCATATTTTTCGGCAAGCTGCTTTGCACTTTCTGCAACGCAGAGAGAGTGGTAAAACCTGTAATCTGAAAGACGGCTCCTTATTTCATTTTTATATTCATCAATATTATACACCGTAAAGCCTCTTCTCAACAATATATTTATTAACCTTAGGGCAGATTAGGGATGAGGTATCTTCACCTGATTTGATTTTATCTCTTATCTCGCTGGAGCTGACCTTAATCACAGGCTGATTTAAAAGGAAAAATCTGCCCTCATCAAGTCCCTCAAGTGATTTTGCAAAATCAAGAATTTTTGCCTTTTCCGCCTCGTCCTCTCTTGCGGTGGTACAAAGATTTACCATAGAAAGAATATCCTTGTATCTGTACCACATATCAAAGGTCAGAAACTGGTCGGCACCGATGATAAGATAAAATTCATCATCAGGATACATTTTTTTAAGAACGCAGAGAGTATCATATGTATATGACTTACCCTGACGCTGAAATTCGATATCGGAAATCTCAAACCTGTCACAGTCCTCTATGGCAAGAGAAAGCATATTAAACCTATCCTCTTTTGAGGCAAAGGACCTGTCTGTTTTATGAGGTGGATTTGCCGTAGGGATAAAAATAATTCTGTCAAGCTCAAGGAAGTTTAAAAAGCCCTTTGCAAGTGCTATATGGCCGTTGTGAACAGGATTGAATGCTCCGCCGAAAATTCCGATTTTCTTTTTATCTGCCATAATATTTCGGTCTGTCATACTTAGCGTAAGGATTTTTTGCTTCCTTTTCTCTCTGACGCTGTCTTTTGCCTTTAATCTTTACTTTCTTTTTAGCAACAGCCTTGGCAGTACCTGAACCTCTTTTTTTCTTTTTCTCGGCAATTCTTTCCTCGTCTGCCTCTCGGTAAAGAACGATAATACCGCCGATAACCTGAATAACGTCTGCCTGCAAAGCCTCTGCAAGCTTTTGTGCAAGGTCCTTTGGCCCTTCAGGTGAGGACTCAAGATGAACTCTTACTTTTATCAGTTCACGAACATCGAGAGTATCGTCAATCTGTGTAATAAGGTTGTCGCTGATACCCTCTTTACCGATTTGGATAATCGGCTCAAGTCCGTTTGCTTTTGCTCTTAAAGCAGCTCTTTCCTTAGATGTCATATAATTTTCTCCAATTCTTTAGTCAAAAGTCTTAATGCGTTTCCTCTGTGGCTGATTTTGTCTTTTTCCTCAGCAGTATATCTGCCGAAAGCCTTACCATCCACAAGAAACAGCGGGTCATATCCGAAGCCCTCGTGTCCGTCACGCTGAAAGCCGATTTTACCATAACACTCGCCCCTGACAACTATCTCCTTGCCGTCAGGAAAACAGCAGCAGATAGCACATACATAGTGTGCACCACGCTTTTCCTCCGGAACGCCGTCAAGCTTTTCAAGAAGCAGGTCATTATTTTTTTCATCGTTTCCGTGCTCACCTGCAAATCGTGCAGAATACACACCGGGAGCACCGTCAAGATAGTCAACACAAAGTCCTGAATCGTCTGCAATAGCAGGCATATTCGTTTCTTTGCAGGCAGCGTGAGCCTTGAGCTTTGCGTTGTCCTCAAAGGTTTCGCCGTCCTCTTCCACATCCTCGAGCGTGATACCGAGCATTTTTGCCGTTACCACATTGATGCCGAGAGGTGAAAGTATTCTCTGCATTTCTGCAAGCTTTTTCATATTATTTGTAGCAAGAATAAAATCCATACAAAACCTCGTTATTCTTCATCGTCACTTGAAATAAAGTCAACAATTTCCTTGTCGTCATCAGGAATTTTAGCGTCGAAAAGTGCTGATGCAAAAGCATCTGCATCAAACGGCTGTAAGTCCTCAATCTTTTCGCCAACGCCCACGAATTTAACAGGAACATCAAGTTCGTTATTGATTGCGAGAACTACACCGCCTTTAGCAGTACCGTCAAGCTTTGTAAGCACGATACCTGTAATACCTGCCGCCTCTTTAAAGTCCTTAGCCTGATTAACGGCATTCTGACCTGTTGTAGCATCAAGTACAAGCAGAATTTCCTTTGATGCGTCAGGAAGCTCTCTTTCAATTACACGGCTGATTTTATTAAGCTCGTCCATAAGATTCTTTTTGTTATGAAGTCTGCCGGCAGTATCAATGATAATAACATCACTGCCTCTTGCCTTGCCTGCCTGAATTGTGTCATAAACTACGGCAGCAGGGTCAGCACCCTCACCATGCTTAATAAGATCAACTCCTGCTCTGTCAGCCCACACCTGAAGCTGTTCGATAGCGGCAGCCCTGAATGTATCTGCTGCACCGAGAATAACCTTTCTGTTCTGCTCCTTAAGTCTTAAAGCAAGCTTGCCGATTGTAGTAGTTTTACCTACTCCGTTTACGCCGATAACGAGAATTACAGACGGCTTGGTCCTGAGCCTGAGATAACTACCGCCCCAAACAATACCTGAGACGATATCTTTCATCGTTTCTCTTACCTGCTTAACGTCGGTAATCTTGTCATTTTCGATTTTCTTTTTAAGGTCCCTGATAACTCTTTCGGCGGTATTCATACCAACATCGCCCATTATCAAGATTTCCTCAAGCTCGTCGAAAAGGTCATCGGTAATCTCTTCATAGGACTCCATAACCTCGTCCATCTGAGCTGTAATTCCCTCGTCACGTGTCTTTTTAAGACCTCTTTTAAATACGTCAAAAATTCCCATAGTCAATATCCTTTAGCAATTAGTATTATTCCTCTAAGCCCATTTGTGCGGCAAGCTCCGCAGTCTGAAGCTCAATAAGCTTTGAAACGCCCTTTTCCTGCATAGTAACGCCGTAAAGAACGTCTGCCTCCTCCATAGTACCACGTCTGTGGGTAATAGAGATAAACTGTGTCCTGTCGGTCATTTTACGCATATACTTTGCAAAACGCTCAACGTTTACATCGTCGAGAGCAGCCTCAACCTCATCATAAATGCAGAACGGTGCAGGCTGTACCTTAAGCACTGCAAAAAGCAGAGCCATTGCGGCAAGTGACTTTTCACCGCCTGAGAAAAGGTTAATATTCTGTACCGATTTTCCCGGAGGCTGAATTTTAATCTCAATTGGAGATTCAAGGCAGTTGTCAGGCTCTTCAAGAATAAGCTCGCCCTTTCCGCCGCCGAAGAAGTCGGCAAAGCAAACCTTAAACTCCTCATTAATTTTGTTAAACTTTTCAAGGAATTTTTCGCTCATAGATGCAGTCAAATCTTCAATGATTTTAAGAAGCTCGGACTTTGATTTTTCCACATCGTCTACCTGCTCCTTAAGGAATACATACCTTTCGGAAACCTCCTTGTACTCCTCGATTGCACCTACATTGATTGAGCCTAAAGACTTAATTGCAACCTTGATTTCGTGAAGTCTTTTCTTTGCCTCACTCATATCCTCGATAACAATATTAAGTGCCTGAGCCTCGTGCTTTGTCAGCTCGTACTGCTCAAAGAGCATATCGTTAAGCTCGTCATATTCCTTTTGCATTGCAAGCTTTCTTTCATCAAGTCTAACAAGCTCCCCTGAAAGCTTTTCTCTGTCCTGATTTTTAAGCTTTTCGTTGTTTCTGAGTTCGGCAGTACGCTTTTCAAAATCGTTTCGCTGACTTATCTGCTGCTGTACCTGCTCGTCGGAATTTTTAGCCTGAGCTCTTAAGCCGTCGGCAGTATTTTTGATTTCCTGAATTGAAAGGAGAAGTGCAGAATTTCTTTCCTCAATTGCTTTGATTTCGTCCTCGATAGTTTTAACTCTGTCGGACTGCGTGCTCTTTCTCAGCTCAAGCTCTTCAATGGCAATTTTGGCACTTTCGGCATCCTTGGCAAGAGTAACAAGAGAAAGGTTGATTTCCTCGCTTTTCTGCCTGTACTCCTCACGCTTTTCGTTTATAGCGTTAGCGTCGCCGGTTATCTTTTTCAGTTCGTTTTCAGCCTGTGAAATTTCTGTTTCAATAGACTTGATTTCATTTTCGGACTGAGCCTGAATTTTTTCAAACTCGTTTATTCTTTCAAGGGCAGTATCTTTTTCGTTTTGGAGAGCTGTTTTTCTCGACTTTAACGTTTCAAGCTTTTCGGTAACAAGCTTATGCTCGCCCTGTGCCCTGATAAGCTCCTCTTTTGCCTGCTGTAAGTCAGCCTCAGCACCCTGAAGCTCCGACGCTGCAAAATTTGCGTCCTCAACAGCAGTTTTATATTTAGCCTTAAGCTCCTCTGCTGTCTTTTCAAGCTCTGCCGCCTGAGCATTGAGCTCGTCAATCTGATTGCCTCTTGAGAGTATTCCTGCTCCCTTTGACTGAGAGCCGCCTGTCATTGAACCGCCTGGATTAACCACCTGACCGTCAAGAGTGACAAGCTTAAATCTGTTGCCGTATCTTTTGGAAATACCGATGGCACAGTCCATATCCTCAACTACCACAACTCTGCCTAAGAGGTTGGAAACAATATCTCTGTACTCTTTTTTGCAGGTAACCAAGTCAGCGGCAACTGCCACAAAGCCTAAATTATCATCCAAATCTCTTTCGTCAAGAGTTCTTGGTTTAATGGCTGAAATAGGCAAAAATGTTGCTCTGCCCAAATGATTATTCTTAAGGTAGTAAATCGCTCTTTTAGCGTCTGCCTCGTTAGTGGTAACAATGTTTTGCATTGCGGCACCGAGAGCAACCTCAACGGCAACGGAATACTCGTTGTCAACAGTAATTATCTGTGACAGCGGTCCGTGAATACCTGAAAGCATTTTGCTCTGTGACTGTTTCATAACAGCCTTAACCGCACCTGAAAAGCCCTCCATATTCTTCTCAAGGTCAAGGAGCATTTTGGCTCTTGACTGCTTTTGAGAAAGTTCGCCGAGTACCTTATCAAGCTCTGCCTTTACCTTTTCGGCAGCCTTTGTTTTGTTTTCAAGCTTCAGCCTGTAGCCAGACATTGAATTGTTGTTTTCGTTTATTCTGTCATTTAACAAATCGAGGTTTGACCTGCTTTGATTATGCTGAAGTGTTGCCTGATTTATCTCGGCGTCAAGCTGTGACACAGTATCGTCAACAACGCTTTGACGAGATTTGATTTCCTCAATTGAAGAAACAGCCTGTGAGCATTTTACACGGCAGTCGGAAAGCTTTAAGGTCAGCGAGGTAATCTTTTGATTAAGCTCAACAGAACGCTTTGAAAACTCCTCATTTGATGAAATAAGACTGCTCATCTCATCTGTAACTGCTTTAAGCTCCTGCTTCTTATCTTCAATTTTGCTTTCGCTGTCAGCGATAAAGGCTTTCTTTTCTTCTATCTGCGTGTCAATTGACGCACCTGTATTATCTGCGTCGCCGATATCATTTTTAAGTCTTTCGATAGTTTCGTTATTGTGAGAAAGTGTTGTTTCAAGAACAGATGCCTCGCCATCTTTACGAAGAGCCTCTTCCTCGTATGCCTTTGAGCCTGTTCTAATCTGCTCGATTTCCATATTGATTGAGGCTGTTTTTTGAGCAATATCCTCTATCTCTGACTCAATTGCGTTAAGCTCTTTTTCGCAGATTTCGTAGGAAGCGTTGGCAGCGTCAATCTTGTGCTCCTGCTCCCTTAAATCATTTGTAAAGCGGTTAATTTTATTAACCCAAACACCGATTTCAAGAGTCTTTTTTTCTTCGGAAAGCTCAATGAATTTCTGTGCCTTTTCGCTCTGCTTTCTAAGTGGCTCAACTCTGCTTTCAAGCTCGCCGAGAATGTCAAGCAGTCTTACGAGATTTTCCTGTGCCTGGTCAAGTCTTCTTGTGGCGTCTGTCCTTTTGTGACGGAAAAGAGAGATACCTGCCGCCTCTTCAAAAAGCTCTCGCCTGTCCTCGTTCTTTTGGGAAATTATGGAGTCGATTTTACCTTGACCAACCATTGAGTAGCCGTCGGAACCGAGACCGGTATCCATAAACAGCTCGTGAATATCACGTCTTCTTACGTTTTCGCCGTCAATTTTATATTCGCTTTCCCCTGAACGATAGTAGCGTCTTGAAACAGTTACAATGTCGCCTTTATCCTTAAGAGTATGGTCGGAGTTATCGAGAGTAAGCTGTACCTGAGCAAAGCCGAGAGCCTTTCTCGCAGAAGTACCGCCGAAAATAACATCCTCCATTTTAGAGCCTCTGAGGGACTTTGTGCTCGTTTCACCGAGAACCCAGCGTACTGCGTCGGAAATATTACTTTTACCTGAGCCGTTAGGCCCTACAACTGCCGTAATACCCTTGCCGAAATTCAGCTCAGTTCTGTCAGGAAAGGACTTAAAGCCCTGCATTTCAAGTGTTTTTAAAACCATTATTTTATCCTCAATTCGTCAACATCAAGTGAGTTGTCGATAATAATTTTTATATTATATCCTCTTTCAATAAGAGCGTAGATATTGCTTTTTTTGTTACCTTTAAGCTTTGATACAGATTTTGAATTAACAAAAACCTGATAGTCGTCAGGAGGCAAAGCAAGAATTTTGCCAAGCATAATTTTAGATTTAACAAGCTCGCCGAAGGAATCGTGAAAACCTCCTGCAAGCATATTTTTCTTGATGTCCTGGCTTGAGTGAAGTCCGAGCCTGATAATTCTTATTCCTGCGTTTTCAAACATCGGAACAAGCTTTACACAAAGCTCTGCGGAATCTTCAGCGTTGAGCGGCGTATATTTCTCTGCAAGATAAAGCTCTGCAAGATATGTATCCTTAAGCACTACGGTTGGATAAATTCTTATCGTATCAGGAGAAAGAGAAATAAGCTTTTTTGCAGTTTCTATCGCTTTTTCTTCTGTGTCCTTATAAAGTCCCGTCATCATCTGAAGTCCAAGCTCAAAGCCGTAAGACTTAATAAGCTTTGACGCTTTTACTACATCCTCGGCAGTATGACCTCTCCTGTTAGCCTCAAGGACTTCATCGTCCATACTCTGTGCCCCAAGCTCAATGCTTGTGACTTTATACTCCTTAAGGATAGAAAGTATTTCATCATCGATGCAGTCAGGTCTTGTGGAAATTCTTATTCCGCTGACCTGTTTTGTGTCAATATACTTACTTGCGGCAGAGAGAAGTTCAATCATATAATCTCTCTCAATTGCAGTAAAGGAGCCGCCAAAAAAGGCTATTTCATATTCAAAATCTTTTCTTTTAAGTGCAGTTAAAACTGCCTTGTCCACATCGGCTGCGGTAGGCTTTTTCGTTTCGCCTGTAATGGTCTTTTGATTGCAAAAGGAACATTGACAGGGACAGCCCTGATGAGGTACAAAAATGCTGATATTACTTTTTTTCATTACTCAATTCCCATTAATCTGAGGGCTTCTTTTGCGGCAGCCTGCTCGGCACTTTTCTTTGACCTGCCCTCGCCTTTGCCGATAACATTGTGGTTAAGTCTGACCTCTGCCTCAAAAAGCTTGTTGTGGTCAGGCCCTTTTGTGCCTGTTATGACATAGTAAACATTTTCTCCGGGATTTTCCTGAATAATCTCCTGAAGCTTTGTTTTGTAGTCTTTGAAGTTAATATGGTGAGTTTCCACAGCAGGAGCAAGAAAGCTCAGCACAAATTCCCTTGCCGATTCAAGTCCGCCATCAAGATAAATTGCGGCAGTCAACGCCTCAAAAGCATTTTCAAGAATAGAATCTCTGTCGGCACCGCCTGTATTGATTTCGCCTTTTCCAAGAAAGAGAAAATCACCGAGATGAATTTTCCTTGCAAATTCGGAAAGAGATGTGGTGCAGACAAGGGAGCTTCTCAGCCTTGAAAGGTCGCCCTCGTTCATATCAGGAAATTTTTCAAAAAGAAATTTTGCTGAAACAATTGACACTACTGCGTCGCCGAGAAATTCAAGCCTTTCGTTAGACTTTGCGTTTACTGCTCTGTCGTGCTGTTCGTTTGCAAAGGAGGAATGAGTTAAAGCCTCCATAAGATACGCACGATTTTTAAATTTGTAGTTTATATTTTTTTCAAGTTTGTCCATTGGGATTATGCTTCCTTTGGCTTATCAATATTTTTCTCAATGCAGGCAATCAAATCGTTTTCAAGAAACCAAACGGCCTGCTTGATAGCATTTTTAAATGTCCTTGCATCGGCGGAGCCGTGAGCCTTGATAACAGGCTTTTTAACGCCTAACATTACTGCTCCGCCGTAGTCTTTATAATCAAACTGCTTTTTCATATCGTCAATACCGCTTTTTACGCCGAGATATGCAAGCTTTGTAAGTGTATTTTTCATAAAGGCGTCCTTGATGGAACTCATCAAAACCTTTGCAACGCCCTCGTACATTTTAAGAATCAGATTTCCCGTAAAGCCGTCGGCAACAATTACATCAGCATCGCCGAAAGGAATCTGCCTGCCCTCGATATTACCGATGAAATTATAGGGAGCATTTTTCATAAGCTCGTAGGCCTCTTTAACAATAGGAGTGCCCTTTGTTTCCTCTGTGCCGTTATTTGCAAGTGCAACAGTCGGGTTTTCGTATTTAAGAATATTTTTCATATAAAGACTGCCCATAAGACCGAACTGATAAAGATGCTCAGGACGGCACTCTGCATTTGCACCGCAGTCCATAAGGAGAATAGGCTTTTTGGCACTTGGCATAACTGACGCAATGGCAGGTCTTTTAACGCCCTTAATACGCTTGGTGATAAAGGTTGCACCTACAGTTACCGCACCTGTATTTCCTGCACTGACAAAAGCGTCGCCCTTGCCCTCGCTGAGAAGCTTAAAGCCCACAGCCATTGAGGAATCGGACTTTTCCTTAAGTACGCATTTTGCGTCGTCACACATAGAAATAACGCCCTTTGCGTCAACAATCTCTGTATTCTTAACAGTAATATTGTTTTCGCTGATACAGCTTTCTATCTTCTTTTCATCGCCTACAAGAACAGCGTCAATGCCGTATTCGTCAACGGCAAGCATTGTACCCTTAATTATTTCGAGAGGAGCATTATCTCCTCCGAAGGCGTCAATTATAATCTTCATTTCAAATTCTCCATTGATTTCTCAAGAGAGGTTAAAGCTCTGTTTGAAAGTGCCATATAACGCTCTCTTTTGTCGCGTATTTTCGGCTCAATAGGTGGAAGAACTCCGAAATTCGCACCCATAGGCTGAAAATTCTTTACGCTTTCATCACTTATATATTCGCTTAAAGCACCCATCATTGTGTCATTATTGAGAACAAATGACGGCTTACCCTCTGCGTATCTTACTGCGTTAATTCCTGCAATGATACCGCTTGAGGCTGACTCCATATATCCCTCAACGCCGGTAATCTGTCCTGCAAAGAAAATGTTGTGATTAGCTCTAAGGCTGAAATTTTTATTTAAAAGCCTCGGTGAGTCGATAAAGGAATTTCTGTGCATTACACCGTACCTGACAAACTCTGCATTTTCAAGTCCCGGAATCATAGAAAATACTCTTTTCTGCTCGCCGAACCTCAAATTTGTCTGAAAGCCCACAAGATTGAACATTGTGCCCTTGTCATTCTCACGCCTGAGCTGAACACACGCCCAAGGTCTGTGTCCTGTTCTCGGGTCCACAAGACCAACAGGTTTCATAGGTCCGAAGCGTGGAGCATCAAGTCCTCTCTTGGCAAGTTTTTCAATAGGCATACAGCCCTCGTAAACATCAAAATCGTGAACAACCGCACCCTGAGCGTTTACAAGCTCGCTGATGAAATTCTCATATTCTTCCTTGTTAAATGGACAATTGATATAATCGTCCTCACCGCCTCGGTCATATCTTGAGGCACCGAAAGCCTTTGACATATCAACGCTGTCGGCGGTTACGATTGGAGCAGCTGCGTCATAAAAGGAAAGATAGTCGCCTGTAAGATTGCTGATGCTTTCTGCCAAAGTGCCGTCGGTTAAAGGACCTGTGGCAACGATTGTGATTGTATCATCATCTGTATCAATAGTTTCAACAACCTGATTGATTATTTCAATATTCTTGTGAGATTTAATTTTTTCTGTAATTTTCGAGGAGAAAATATCTCTGTCAACAGCAAGTGCACCGCCTGCAGGAACAGCACATTCCCTTGCAACAGGCACAGTTACAGAGCCGAGACGAGCCATTTCCTCTTTAAGCAGACCTGCTGCACTGTCAAGCCTTGAGGCTTTGAGAGAATTTGAGCAGACAAGCTCCGCAAACAAATCTGTCTTATGGGCAGGAGACCTTTTGATAGGTTTCATCTCATAAAGCTGAACCTTGTATCCCCTTTCGGCAATCTGCCACGCCGCCTCAACGCCGGCAAGCCCTGCTCCTAAAACTTTAAACTTCATAAAGAATTACTCTTCCTCTGTTTTCTTTTTTCTCGGTACAGGCTTTGTAAAACCGCAGCCCTCTGTATCAGGACAATAGAGTACGTTGCCTTTACGCTTAAACAGTGATTTACCGCACTTAGGGCAAACCTCATCTGACGGAACGTCCCAGGTCATAAAGTTGCAGTTAGGGTAATTTGAGCAGCCGTAGAATGATGCACCCTTCTTTGTCTTCTTTTCTATTACGTCGCCGCCGCATTCAGGACATTTAGCCTTTGTCTTGAACACAAGAGGCTTTGTATTTTTACATTCGGGATATCCGGGACAAGCAAGGAATTTGCCGTATCTGCCAACCTTGATAACCATATTGCGTCCGCATTTTTCGCAGACAACATCTGTTTCCTCTTCCTTAAGCTTAATCTTAACGCCTTGCATTTCTTCCTTAGCTTTTTCGAGAGGCTTTTCAAAATCGTCATAGTAAAGACGAATCATATCCTTGTAATTCTTGTCACCGCTGTCAATCTTATCAAGGTCTGTTTCCATTTCAGATGTATAATTCACATCAACGATATTAGGAATTTTATCCTTAAGAAGATTTGTTACAGCCTCGCCAAGCTCAGTAGGAACAAACTGCTTGCCCTCACGCTTAACATATTCACGATTGAGAATAGTTGAAGTGATAGTAACGTAAGTTGACGGTCTGCCTACGCCGTTTTCCTCAAGTGCTTTTGTGAGAGAAGCCTCGGTGTATCTTGCAGGTGGCTGAGTAAAATGCTGATTGCCTAAAATACTCTTAAGCTTAAGCACGTCGCCTTTGCTCATTTTAGGAAGAGGAGCAGAGGAATCATCCTTTGCATCGTCGTCCTTTTCCTCATAAAGAGCAGTAAAGCCGTCAAACTTAACTGTATAGCCTGTTGCAACAAATGTATAGTCACCTGCTGCAATTTCAATTTTCATAGTTTCCTGAACGCAGGATGCCATAAGTGATGCAATAAAGCGTTCCCATACAAGCTTGTAAATTTTGTACTGGTCAGTAGTCAAATAATTTTTAACCGACTCAGGAGTAACATTCGGCATTGTAGGTCTGATAGCCTCGTGACCGTCCTGAATATTGCTCTTTGACTTGAAGTATCTCGGCTTTTCCGGAAGATACTTTTCGCCGTAGGTGTCGGTGATATATTTATTTCCTGCTGCTCTCGCCTCTTCGGAAATACGGAGTGAGTCAGTTCTCATATAAGTGATAAGACCCACAGTACCAAGCTCGCCTGCGTCAACGCCTTCATAAAGCTCCTGAGCGGCTTTCATTGTTCTTTTTGCCTGGAAAGAAAGACGTCTTGACGCTTCCTGCTGGAGTGTTGAGGTGATAAACGGAGGAGTAGGATTTTTCTTCCTCTGTCCTTTTTTAACAGAGTCAACTATATATGATACACCCTCAAGGTCGGCAAGGATAGAATCGCTTTGCTCCTTGTTGGTAATCTTTATCTTCTTTCCGCTTTTGCTGTAAAGCACGGCAGGAAAAGATTTTCTTTCGGGAGGATTTGTAAACTTAGCGTCAATTGACCAGTATTCCTCAGGCTTAAAGGCTCTGATTTCCTCTTCTCTGTCAACAATAAGTCTTAAAGCTACTGACTGAACTCTGCCTGCTGAAAGACCTCTCCTGATTTTTTGAGAAATAAACGGTGAAAGCTTATAGCCGATAAGTCTGTCGAGAATACGTCTTGCCTGCTGTGCATTGACTAAATCAATATCAATAGCTCTCGGATGAGCCATACCGGTCTGCACGCCGTTTTTGGTAATCTCGTTAAATGTTACTCTGTTCTCGTCATTCATATCAAGACCGAGAAGTGTTGCAAGATGCCAGGAAATAGCTTCTCCCTCACGGTCAGGGTCAGTTGCGAGATAAACATAATCGGCAGCGTCGGCTTTCTTTTTTAAATCTTTTACAAAATTTTCCTTGCCCTTGATAATTGCATACTTAGGCTCGAAATCATTTGCAACATCAACGCTGAGTCTTGCGGCAGGAAGGTCTCTTACATGTCCCATTGAGGCAACAACATCATAGCCTCTGCCTAAATAACCCTTTATATTTTTTGCCTTGGCAGGCGACTCAACAATAACTAATTTTGACATACTTTTTTCCTTTCAGGCTTTTTTGTACCTCTTACCTGAGGCACTTTCTATTATTCCGAGCATTTCAAGCTGTATTACGGCAGCCGTAACCTTTTGGCTTGAAAGTCCTGATTTTTCAATAATTGTATCGATATGAGTAAAATTTTCCTCAATAGCGTCATAAACGGCTTTCAAATCGCCGTCAAGGGACACTGCCTTTTTTTCATTTTCAAGGCGAGTTTTTCTGCCTTTTTCCAAATTGTCAAAGGAATATTTATCCTCACTCTTTTCCACATTGGCACTGCTGTCCTGCTCATCATTTATAAGCTCGTCAATGCTTCTTATCTTTGAAATATCCGCTGTGGGATAATCGGACAGATAACCCTCTATCAAATGTTCAGGCTTTGTGGCAACCTTGGCACCATCATCAATAAGCCTGTTAGTGCCGGAGAAATCTGTGGATAAAACAGACACGGGAACGGCATAAACATCTCTGTTCTGCTCAATTGCATACTTGGCGGTAATAAGACTTCCGCTTTTCTCTCCTGCCTCAACCACAAGAACGCCTAATGACAGACCGCTGATAATTCTGTTTCGTATAGGGAAAGTTCTTTTACCGGCAGGAGTGAACGGCTCGAATTCTGTAACCAAAGCACCATTGTGCCTTATAGCATCACGGAGAGAGCTGTTACTGCTTAAATATTTTGTACCTAAACCGCAGCCTAAAACGGCAACAGTTTTACCGCCTGCCGCCAAAGCTCCTCTGTGAGCGTAGGTATCAACGCCGAGAGCACCGCCGCTGACAACAAGAGCACCTGCCTCAGCAATACCTCTGCTCATTATATGTGTAACCTTAACTGCATATTCGCTGGCTTTTCTTGTACCTACAACGCCTATGGTGATTAAAGAGTCCACATCGGGAAGCTCACCGTCAACATAAAGGACAGCAGGAGGATTGATTATTTCTTTAAGTCTTTTAGGATATCGTTCATCCTCATAATCAATAATCTGCCAGCCGTTTTCCTCGCAGGTATAAATTATTTCATCGGCAACAGTAATAGGCGTTTCCTCAAGATGCTTAATTTTAACTGCCGTAAGTGACGGGCTCATTCTCCACTCGATAAGGTTAGCGTCATAAAGCTCCTTAGCCGAACCGAACTCGTCAATAACAGGCTTGATATTTGCACCGGCACCTAACGCTCTTTGAAGCCACAGCCAATAGCGTACATTTTCACTCATCGAAGCATCTCCCACATTGTTATCGCACCGGCAACAGAAGCGTTAAGACTTTCTGCTCTGCCGAGCATCGGAATAGTAATCAGCTCACTGCAACTTTTTTTAACCTCATCACTTATTCCGTTTGCCTCATTTCCTATAACGCAGATACATCCGCCGTTAAAATCAATCTCGGTAATTTTCTTAAGACTGCTGTCAGGTGAAGTGCCGTAAACTTTCATTCCCTTATCTCTCATACAAGAAAGATAATCAGGCAGGTTTTCACAGCTTTGGATATTCATTCTGAGCACCGAGCCCATTGAAGAGCGGAGCACCTTTGGGTTAAAGACATCACAGCCCTGAGAGTAGATTATTCCGTCAATACCAAGAGCCTCGGCAGTCCTGATGACAGTACCGAAGTTTCCCGGGTCCTGAAGATTATCAAGGGCTATATACTTTCCGCCATTATTTATATCAAGACTTTGGTCTTTCATCTTACAGACAGCGAAAACGCCCTGAGTATTTTCCGTATCGGAAAGCTTACGGGCAATTTCCTCGGAAATTATATACGACCTTTCGCTTTTTTCAATCATTTGATTTGCAAGGTCATTATATTTTTCCATAGCGTTTTCCGTAATAAGAAACCATTTTACCTCATAAAAAGAATGAAGGACATCAAAAACGAGCCTTGCTCCCTCAAGCACGAAAAGCTGTTGTTCCCTACGTTGTCTTGAAGAAGTAAAGAGTTTTTTAACGTCCTTAACAATATCATTATTTTTACCTGTGATTTTTTCCATACACAACTCCAAGAAAGCGTGCCAATAATTTACATTCGTTTAAAGAAATCACTGACTTATTAATAATTTTATATTATATTACATTATATAAGAAAAAATTTCAATACTTAAAATAAAAAAATCGCAGAGAAATTTTCATTTCCCTGCGAGGTGTATTATCTTTTAACGGTAATAGACTTAACTTCGCTCCAAGAGGAGAATACTGTTTTGCCGTCAACCTTCTTGTATGCACGAACTCTTACGTAATACTTTTTACCGCCTTTAAGATTTTTGACAGTCTTTGAGGTGTCCTTGGTAGTAATCTTCTTAGTAGTTTTTGATGTGAACTTCTTGCTTGTGGAATACTGAATCTGGTATCCGGTAGCATAAAAAGACCTGCTGAATTTTACTGTAAGTTTACGGCTGCCTTTTTTAAGAGAAACAGATGAAGGTGCAGAAAGCTTTTTCTTTGCGGTATAGCTGTCTTTATAAGAATATCCGCAGATAGTGCAGGTGTGAAGACGATAGCCCTTTGCTGTAAAGGTAGATTTTACAGTCTGTGACTTATAGGAATGAGTGCAGTTTTTCTGTGTCAGCTTGTACCAGGAAAGCTGATATTTTCCGTCGCTGTTTACGTTGATGTAATATGTGCCCTTATCAAGATAAACAGTTGTCTTTTGAGAATCGGCAGTTTTGCTGTTTCCCGAAAGAACAGACTCCTTGATTACGTTAGTCAAGCCCTCGTCATAAAGCTTGAAATAAGCATTGGAATTTGCAGACGCATCAACAATATAGTATGCGTCCTTTGAAACAGTCAGCTTATACCACCAGCCGTTTTCGTCCTGAGTATTTGAGCCGCTTACCTTAGTGTTAATAGGAAGAATTTGAGGGTTTACGCTGCTGTTACCGCCGAATGTTGCATTAATTGTATATTTGCCCTCACTTCTGACTGTGAGATAGTATGTTCCGGGCTGGAGCATTTGATTTCTTACCATAGAAGCAGACTCACCTGAACCTGTCAGGCGGACATTAAAATACTCTGTCCTGAAATCGCTGCTGCTGAGAACTGCATCAAGAGCTGTAAAAGCCTGAATTTTAACATTCAGCTTGCCTGCGGCAGATGCTGTAATCGAATAAGTAACGGTAGGGTCTGTGCCGTTTGTGTTATACTCTCTCCACTTTCCGTCGCATACAAGGCTTACTGCGTTTTCTGCAACAGAAGATACTGCTGAACTTGAATCGTCAGCATATGCACATACTGAAAATGACAGATAAGATACTGCCATAACTGCCGCCATAATAAGGCTGATAATCTTTTTCATACTGTTCACCTTTTAATTCTTTATTTGACTATACAATATCACAATATGTACTGTATGTCAAAACTATTTGTATAAAGTTTACAAAATATACAAAAAGGAGAAATATATTTTCCATTTTGTATATTATCATTTTAAAGTTTTTACTCTTTGTTTAGCAGACCAGGAGCCGTAGTACTTTACGCCGCCTATTGTCTTATATGAACGCACTCTCGCGTAATAAGTTTTTTTGCTTTTTAGGTTTGAAATTGTTTTTGAATATGTACTTTTCTTGGAAATATTGACTGTTACTGTTTTGCTTTTATAAAACTTTGGCGACGTGCTGTACTGAAGCTCGTAGCCTGAGGCGTTATTATCCTTATTCCATTTGACAGATATGGACCTTGACTTTTTAGACTTCAAATAAGTTACTGCCTGCTTTGACGGAACTATCAAAAAAGACTTTGTAAGCTCGCCGTCATACCAGAGAGAATTGAAGGTAACAGTAACAAAAGCTTTTCCCGGAAGAATATTATCCTCATATGTCACTATATATTCAGCAGGTGAAATTACTGCTCCGCTTTTATCGTAAACTGTTACGGCAGGACGCCTTTCAACGCCGTTATATGAATATTTAGCGGTTGAAAGAACTACATTTGACGGACAGGAATAAGCACCCGCATCATAGTATGAACCGCATACGGAACAGGCAAATCTTGTAAAGCCGTCTCTGCTTATTTCAGCCGTGTCATCAGCCACAGCTTTTACTGTCTGAACGTTTGTATAAAGATGATTGTGCACGTCGATTACTGCATCAAGCTCGCAGAGAGTACCGTCAGTTTCAATGCAGAAATAGTAGGTCTGCCAAGCATAAAGATACGTAACAGTTTTAAACGAAAGCTGAGATGTACCGTTAGATGAGAAATTAATTGTGTTTTTACCGCTGTCAAAAACAGTTACGTAAAGTGCTCCATAGGGTGCTGATTTGCTTGTACAGGTAAGCTCATAATATCCGTCTGCCGTACAGTCAAATTTAATCCAGCTTTTATATGAGCTTTCCACAGTATCACAAACAGAGGTGGAATACACCTGTCCTAAAGAAACAGGAACTGCGGTGGTCATAGAATTTGCACTTGCCGAAAATGACACGGCTGTTAAGGTACAAACCGCCGTCACAATGGACAAAATCAAAGATAAAATTCGTTTCATAGCTATATCATATTTCCTTAATTTGTAAACAATAAGATATTTTTATTATACGCTAAAAGAAAAATATTTCAATAGGATAAAAAAGATTAATTAAATTTTTATATTTGATAGAAATTTCAACAAAAAAACTGCCTCGGAAAAATATCCGAAGCAGTAAATGTCAGTCTATTTCTATAGAGATTTTGTCGTCGTTTCTGATGGCTGCGGCACGCATAACGACACGTATCGCCTTAGCAATACGGCCTTGCTTGCCGATAACTCTGCCCATATCTTCCTCGCTTACGTGGAGATGATAAACAGTTACGCCCTCTTCGTTAGGTTCGTCAACGTCAACAGAAATTGCGTCAGGGTTTTCAACTAAGCCCTTTGTTATAGAAATTAACAAATCTTTCAAAGAAAACACCTCCTGTAATATCTTTAAAGCTAATCAAAGATTAAAGGATGCCTTCTTTTTTAAGGATGCTCTTAACTGTATCTGTTGGCTGTGCACCGTTTGCAATCCACTTCTTAGCCTTCTCTGCATCAATCTTGATTTCAGCAGGGTCTACCATTGTGTTATATGTGCCGATTTCCTCGATGAAACGACCATCACGTGGGAATCTTGAATCTGCTACTACTACACGGTAGAATGGTGCCTTCTTTGCACCCATACGACGAAGTCTGATTTTTACTGCCATTTTAATTTACCTCCAAAATGTAATTATAAAATATTATTGATTATTTATACAAACCAAAATTATTTGGTGAATATATGATTTTATGCGTTAAAAGCCGAATGGATTATTTGAGCCGCCGCCCATTTTACCCATCATTTTCTCTGCCATATCGGGATTAGCCTGCATCATACGACGCATTTTTTTGCTCATCCTCGGGCCTTTGTTTCCGCCGATTTGCTTAACCATTTTCTGCATCTGCTTAAACTGAGCAAGGAGCTTATTAACATCCTCAACCTGCATACCGCAGCCGGCTGCAATTCTGCGTTTACGGGACGGATTGATAATTTCAGGCTTTTCACGTTCCTGCTTTGTCATTGAATAAATGATTGAACGGAAACGTGTAAACGCTGATTCGTCAATATCCTCGTCCTTGATTTTACTTCCGATACCCGGAATCATTTTTATTGTATCCTTAAGACTTCCCATACGCTCGATTTGGTCGAACTGGTCAAGGAGGTCGTTAAGGTCAAATTTATTTTTAGCAAGCTTTTTCTCAAGCTCGGCAGCCTTTTTTTCGTCAAGGCTCTGCTCTGCCCTCTCAATAAATGAAAGAACATCGCCCATACCGAGAATACGGGATGCCATTCGTGCAGGATGGAAAGTTTCCAGATTATCAAGCTTTTCGCCTGTACCTACAAATTTAATAGGCTTGCCTGTTACAGCTCTTACTGAAAGTGCAGCACCGCCGCGAGTGTCACCGTCAAGCTTTGTAAGAATAACACCGTCAATACCAAGTGTTTCATTAAAGCTCTTTGCAACGTTTACGGCGTCCTGACCTGTCATTGCGTCGATAACGAGGAGAATTTCGTGAGGATGAACAGTAGAGCGGATATTTGTAAGCTCATCCATAAGCTGTTCATCAACGTGAAGTCTACCTGCTGTATCGAGAAATACATAGTCGTTGCCGTGGTCCTTTGCGTATTTTACGGCTTCCTCTGCGATATGCACAGGATTTTCAGTGCCCATTTCAAATACAGGAACACCAACCTGCTCGCCGACAACCTGAAGCTGTTTAATAGCCGCAGGACGATATACGTCGCAGGCAACAAGAAGAGGTCTGTGACCTTCTTTTTTAAGCTTAAGGGCAAGCTTTGCCGAGTGGGTAGTTTTACCGCTTCCCTGAAGACCGCACATCATAACGATTGTAGGCGGATGATTGGCAATAGTAAGTCTTGCTTCGTTGCCGCCCATAAGGTCTGTCAGCTCTTCGTTTACTATTTTAATAACCATCTGACCGGGAGTCAGAGATTCCATAACATCAGCACCGATAGCACGCTGAGTTACTTTAGCGGTAAATTCTTTTGCAACCTTGTAGTTTACGTCCGCCTCAAGAAGTGCAAGACGAACCTCTCGCATAGCTTCCTTAACGTCCGCCTCGGTCAATTTGCCCTTGGCACGAAGCTTTTTAAAGGAATTCTCCAAGCGTTCGCTTAAACCTTCAAATGCCAAGAAATCAACTCCTAACCCTCTTTAAGAAAAGAGGCAAGTGTTTTAATACGGGCAACGTTATCGTTAATTTCCATAGAAAGAGAGTGGCTGAGATTATATTCATTAATCTTGTCGGCACACTCAACGATTTCGTCAATGCCCTTTTTCATTTCGTTAAATCTTTTTGCAAGACCGAGACGCTCCTCCATATCAAAAAGCTGAGCCTCAGCACGCTTTATGGAATCGCGGACACCCTGACGAGTGATACCCTCATTCTCTGCAATTTCGGAAAGTGAAAGGTCTTCTTCATAATAATATACAAGGCAGTCATATTGCTTTTTAGTAAGCATTTCGCCGTAAAAGTCAAGCAAAAACGGAATTTCCAAATTCTTTGCCACGAAAACCTCTCCTTTCAAACTGTCTGTAAAGTATTAAGTCTTTACAGCAAGCAGTATTATACTAAAGACTTTCGGTTATGTCAAGACAAAAATGAATAATATTTTTAATTAAATTTTTCTCAAATCTCTTGACACAATCTGTTGTGCTTTTAATTTTCAAAGCTCAAATATGTAGTTGTAAAAAAAGCTTCAGCACAAAGCTAAAGCTCTTTAACAATCAATCCCTACGAGTTGCCTTACGGCAACCCACCTCCCTTTACACAAGTGAGGCTGTTGATATGTGTTATTTAATTTTTGCAATAGTTACGCCGTTTTCGCCCTCGCCGTATTTACCGAGACGATATTCCGAAATATTGGGGTGGTGTTTGAGATAGTCTGTTACGGCACTTCTCAAAGCACCTGTTCCTTTTCCGTGAATAATTCTTATTTCGTCAATGCCGTTGAGAACACAGCGGTCGATAAACAAACCAAGCTCGCCTATCGCCTCGTCAACAGTTTCGCCCCTTAAATCAAGCTCGGTAGTAACGTCAGCGTCGGCACGGGAAGATGTGCGGTAAACATTGTGCTGAACGTTTTTCTGCTTTGGCTTTGGCTTATCAAGAAGCATAATATCAGAGAGCTTAACTCTCGTCTTGAGCAGTCCTGATTTGACGAGAAGTCTGTCCTTTGTGATTTCCACAATCTCACCCTCGCCGATACCGCGGATAACAATTCTGTCCCCTGCTTTCGGCTCTCTCGGAAGCTTATAGTCATCGTCCCAATTGTCAGCAAGCTGTGCAGGATTGATAAGCTCGTCCATCTCGCCCATTTGAGATTTAACGGCTTTTCGTGTCTTTTTGGCAATTTCCGTTGCGTTTGTATCGTTTTGCTCTTTCTTCAGCTTTTCAAGCTCAAGGAGAAATTCCGACGATTTTCTCTTGGCAGAGTCAATAAGCTTTTCAGCCTCACGCTTTGCCTTGTCAAGCTCACGCTGTTTGAGCGTTTCTATCTTATCCTTTTCAGACTGAGCCTTTTCTTCAATCTTCTTTGCTCTTGCCGTCATTTCCTCGGCAATTTTTCTTTCGTCCTCAAGTGCCTGCCGTGACGCCTCAAGTTTTTCCAGAACGGCCTCAAAGGAACGATTGTCAGAGCCCACAATAGCCTTGGCGTTTTCGACAACGTCCTTATCCATTCCCAAATGCTCGGAAATTGCAAAAGCGTTTGACCTGCCGGGAACGCCTATCAAAAGCCTGTATGTAGGCCGCAAGGTTTCCACATCAAACTCGCAGCAGCCGTTTGTTACTCCCGGAGTTTCAAGAGCGTATGCCTTTAGCTCGGCATAATGAGTTGTGGCGGCAATAACAGCACCCTTTTCACGAAGCTTTTCAATAATAGAAACAGCAAGAGCCGCACCCTCAACAGGGTCCGTACCGGCACCCAGCTCATCAATGAGCACAAGTGAGCTGCCGTCTGCCTTTTTCATTATATCTATTATATTTACCATATGAGATGAGAAAGTGGAAAGGGACTGAGCTATGCTCTGCTCGTCGCCGATATCCACAAGTATCTTGTCAAATACGGCAATTTTTGATTTGTCGGAAACAGGAATAAGCAGACCGCACATTGTCATAAGAGTAAGCAGTCCGAGAGTTTTAAGCGATACAGTTTTACCGCCTGTATTAGGTCCTGTTATAACAAGAGTATCGTATTCCTCGCCGAGAGAAATGTCAGTAGGCACAACCTTTTTCGGGTCAATCAAGGGATGCCTTGCTTTTTTTAGCTGAATAATTCCCTCGTTGTTCAAAATCGGCTTTGTGGCTTTCATCTTATACGCAAGATGAGCCTTGGCAAAAATCAAATTAAGCCTTACTGCACTTTCGTAGGAATGTTTAATTGATTCGGAAAATTCACCTGCTTCGGCAGAAAGCTCAAAGAGAATACGCATAATTTCGTCACGCTCTTTGCCTTGAAGCACCTTGATGTCATTATTGGCATCTACAACAGAGGCAGGCTCAATAAATACGGTAGCTCCTGTTGATGAGGTATCGTGAACAAGTCCCGGAACACTTCCTCTGCATTCTGCTTTAACAGGAACAACAAATCGGCCTCCACGCTGAGTAACGATAGCCTCCTGCAAAAACTGCTGATAGTGGGAGGAGTGGACAAGAGAGTCCAGCTTTTCCCTTATTGAATTTTCCTTTGACCTGATTTTACGCCTGATGTCATAAAGAGCGTCCGACGCTTTATCGGCAATTTCCTCCTCACTGATAATGCAGGTTAAAATCTTCTGCTCAAGATATTTATTTGTTGTAACACCCTCAAAGAAGAAGTCAAGGCTTGTTTTAACTCCGCTGCAATGAGAACGCCACTCGTCAAGACCTCTCAAGGCACGGAGACAGTATGCAATATCAAGCAGCTCTTTTGGATTAAGAGAACCGCCTGCCGACGCTCTGTGGAGAGGGTTGTTTACATTTTTTAGGCCTGAAAATGATGGAGCACCAAATCGTGCCAAAAGGGAAAAAGCGTCTTCCGTCTGTGAGAGAAGAAGCTCTGTTTCGTTCATACCGGACGCAGGCTTAAGTGACAACGCCAAGTCTTTTGCGTCGTCACAGGTACATTCGTCTGCGAGCTTTTGAAGAATAATATCAAGCTCAAGTGTTTTAAAATTCTTATCCATTTTTATCCTTATTTTTAGGTTTTAATACTTTTATAAAATTCAAGTGTTGGAAGTTTTCTCTGTATTTTGGAAATTAAATATTTTTCGCTGACAGAGGAAAGAAGTGACAGGCTCTCGTCGCTGAGGTTGAAAGAAAATATCTTTTTAGGCTCTGTCAAGCAGATAAATCTTATTGCGGTAATAACATTTTTAGGGCACGGAACGGCACCTGCTTTACCGCAGTTTTCACAGTAAATACAGCCGTCAAGAGTATCAAAGTACATCAAGTCGCTTTCATATGTACCGCAGGAGGCACAGGCGAGAATGTTAGGCATATATCCGCCTAATGACATCAGCCTGAATTCAACAGCCGACTTAATTATCCTCATATCCTTTTTTCCTGAACAGAGAAGATGAAGTGAGTTCAAAACTACGCTGAGCATTTCCTCCTCAGGCTGTTCCTCTGCACCGAGCTCGTAAGCAAGCTGGGCAAAATACTGTGCCAAAGAAAGACGCTCTATATCCTGCCGAAGTTCAAAAAACACCTCAATAGGTGCGGCGTTATCCACCACATAAGCATCTCTGCCTCTATAAAGCGAAAAATCGGAATAGGCAAAGAGAGAGGTGGAAGACGCAAGACGGCTTCTTGTCTGCTTTGCACCTCTGACGAAAGCTCTCACAAGTCCCAAATCAGCAGTAAGGAGAGTAACTAATCGGTCACTCTCCCCTATCGACTGTTCTCTTATTACTAAACCCTTTGTGGAAGCCGCCATCGTTTTTGCCTTTCAAATCAGTCAAATTGGACTGCTGTCTTTCCTGCTCTTTATATTTAAGATAATCGCTGACACTTCCCGAATTAACAAAATTCAACCAGCCGTTATCATTCATTTAAAACACCACCAAAGACATCCTCAATAATAGTTTATCCTATGGCGGTGAATATAATTTGTTCATTTATGTGGAAGTTTAATCCAAACCGAAATTGTGAATCAAGCCCTCTCTGTTACGCCAATCTTCCTTAACCTTAACCCAACAGTGAAGATTGACTTTAATCTGGAAAAAGTTTTCCAAATCTTGCCTTGCGTAAGTTGAAACCTTTTTGAGCATTGCTCCGTTTTTGCCGATAACCATACCCTTGTGGCTTTCCCTTTCGCAGTAGATTACAGCGTCGATATCGAGAATATCCTTATCGTCACGCTCTCTCATTTTCTCTACTGCAACGGCAATACCGTGAGGAATTTCCTTATCCATAAGGCGTAGAATTTTTTCTCTTATAATCTCTGCTGCCAGTACTCTTTCAGGCTGGTCGGTCAGCGTATCGTCAGGGAAGAAATGAGGTGACTCAAAAGCAAGCTTGTCAAGCTCGTCAATAAGCTCGTCAACGTTGTCGCCGTTTGCTGCACTGACAGGAACAACTGCCGTAAAATCATAAAAGCCGTTTAAATAAACAATTCTCTTTAAAAGCTCTTCCTTGTCGGAAAGCATATCTATCTTGTTAATTGCCAGAATTACAGGCATTTTCTGTTTCTTGAACATATCGAGAAGTTCAAGTTCCTGAGGGTTAAGCTCACCCTTAGGCTCTGTTAAAAACAGGCAGGCATCTACTCCGCCCACTGTATCGCCAACAGCCTCGTTCATCTTTTCGCCAAGCTTATTATGAGGCTTGTGAAATCCGGGAGTATCTGTGAAAACAAGCTGAGTTTCCCCTCTTGTCAAAACGCCCATAATCTTAGTTCTTGTGGTCTGCGGCTTTGAAGAAACAATGGCAATTTTCTGCCCTAACATCTTATTTAAGAGAGATGATTTGCCCACATTGGGCTTGCCTACTATTGCTATAAAAGCGGTTTTTGTCATTATTCGTCTCCCATATAATAGCTGTTATTTCTCTTCCAGCCGATTTGAGTCAGTACAGTTTCTTCCTTTTCTCTCATATGTACTTCCTCAAGACCGCCGTTTTCGTGGTCGTAGCCTAAAAGGTGAAGCATAGAGTGAACGGTAAGAAAGCCGATTTCTCTTTGAAGTGGGTGATTGTAAAGTTCTGCCTGCTCCATAGCTTTCGGAACAGAAATAACAATATCCCCCAAGAGCTTTGCTCCTGTATCGTGGTTGATGTCATACACACCGTTTTCGCCCAAAGGAAATGAAAGAACATCAGTTTCTTTATCAATGTTCCTGTATTCTCTGTTAAGCTCTCTTATCTGCTCATTGTCAACAAATCTTACGCTGACCTCGGCAGAGCCTTCAAAATTCTCAAGCTCCAAAACAGCATGACAGCATCTTCTGATTAACATTCTGATGCCTGTGGGAATTTTAACTGCCTTTTGGTCGTTTGTAATGATAACCTTAACTGTTTCCATTATTTCTTCTTTTCCTCCTCGTATTTTTGGTATGCGTTTACTATATCCTGAACGAGCTTGTGACGTACAACATCCTTTTGGTTAAACCTACAAATTGCTATATCGTCAACATCCCTTAGTATATACATAACTTTTTTAAGTCCAGATTTCTTGCCGTCGGGCAAATCAATCTGAGTAATATCGCCTGTAACCACCATCTTTGAGCGAAAGCCGAGACGGGTTAAAAACATTTTCATCTGCTCAGGCGTTGTGTTCTGTGCCTCATCAAGAATTATAAAGCTGTCGTCAAGGGTTCGTCCTCTCATATACGCAAGAGGTGCAACCTCAATTGCTCCACGCTCCTGATAACGCTGGAAATTTTCTGCACCGAGCATATCAAACAAAGCGTCATAAAGGGGTCTGAGGTATGGGTCAACCTTACTCTGCAAATCTCCAGGCAGGAAGCCTAACTTCTCACCTGCTTCAACGGCAGGTCTTGTAAGAATAATTCTGCTGACCTCTTTTGCACGGAAGGCAGTAACAGCCATTGCAACGGCAAGATATGTTTTACCTGTACCGGCAGGACCCACGCCGAAAGTGATAGTGTTATTTTCAATCGCCTCGCAGTATCTCTTCTGCCCTATTGTTTTAGGCTTAACCGGTCTGCCTTTTGAAGTGATACAGATAGTATCGGAGCTCATTGTACTGAGCAAATCTTCATTGCCCTCGTTGACAAGAGAAATTACATATCTTACATTCTGGTCGGAAAGCACTTCTCCTTTGTTGATAAGCACCAAGAGAGAATTAAGCACTCTTGCCGCCTTGTCAACGCTTTCAATATCACCCACAACTTTAAGGTCAGAGCCTCTTGAAATAATTGACACGCCGTATTCTCTTTCAATAAGCTTTATATTTTCATCGAAACTGCCGAACAGACTTACTGCCTGCTCCACAGCGTCAAATTGAATTATCTTTTCAGTCATTAATTCCTCTCAACTTTAATTTTTTCAATTCGTCTCTCATCTACCTCTAAAACAGTAAAAGTGAGATTTTTATATGTTACAGATTCATTTTCTGCATCGTCGCCTTTAGGGAGAAAGCCTAAAAGGTTAATCACAAAGCCTGCAAGAGTATCGTAATCGCCCTCAGGAAATTCCACTCCCAAAATCTCGGCGGCATCATCAATATCAGTAACGCCGTCAAAGGTGTATGTCCTGTCATCTATCTTGGTAACAGACTCCTGCTCCTCGTCGTCATACTCATCACGGATGTTACCTACAATACTTTCAAGCACATCCTCCATTGTAACAAGTCCTGCCGTACCGCCGTATTCATCAACAACAACGGCAAGCATAATTCTCGTTTCCGTCATTTTGGCAAAAAGCTTTCCGCAGGGAATTGTTTCAGGAACAAAAAGCGGTTCTCTTACATAATTAGCCAGCTTTTCGTCTGATGAAATTTTATTTCCTACAAACTTAAGCAAGTCCTTTACATATATTATGCCACGGATATCGTCTAAATCTTCGTTATATACAGGAATTCTTGACCTGCCGTGTTCAATGGCAATTTTAACAACATCCTCAATGCTGTCATCAAGCTCTACTGCGTCAATGTCTGTTCTGTGAGTCATAATATCTCCGGCGTTTAAATCGTCAAACTCGAAGATATTGTTAATCATATCCCTCTGATTTTTTTCAAGCTCGCCTACCTGTTCGTCACCCTCGACAAGCTGTTTAATTTCCTCTTCTGTTGAGCTTTCTTTTTTGAATAGCTTTAGCAGACCGCTGCCCATAAAGGCAAATCCCTCCAATATATAGTTATTTGTCTTTATATTATATAATAAAAATTTTTATTTGTAAAGACTAATAATTTATTAAAAACAGACAAAATAATATGTATTTAACTATTAATTACAATATTATTTTTTAGTGTTGCAAAGAGTTTTGATTTTTGTTATAATGTCCTTGCGATGTTAGAATTAGTAAAAGAAGAAAATATTTGGAATTTTCTTAAAAGCGACGGCAAGCCCATTGTAATATATGGTATGGGCAACGGTGCCGAAAAAATAATTGCTACGCTTAAAAGTTATGGTATGGAAGTCAGCGATATTTTCGCCAGCGACGAATTTGTGAGAGGTCACTCCTTTCTCGGTCATAAGGTGCTGAAATACAGTGAGGTCTGCGAAAAATATGAGGACTTCAATGTGGTTCTCGCTTTTGCAACACATATTGACAGCGTTCTCGAAAATATCGAAAAAATCAACAAAGAGCATCCTGTATTTGCACCTGATGTTCCTGTGACAGGCGGCGGTCTGTTCACCAAAGAATACGTCAAGGAGCACGATGAAGATTTTGACTTTGTATATAATCACCTTGCGGATGATGAAAGCAAAAAAGTTTTTGCAAATATAATCAATTTCAAAATCAGCGGTAAAATTTCCTATCTTCTTTCGTCATTTTGCGACAAGGAAAATATTTACCGGGAAATATTGAAGCTTTCAGAAAGCGAAACGATTGTTGACTTAGGTGCATACGACGGCGACACCATAAGAGAGTTTACCTCCTTCACCGACGGTAAATACAATAAAATAATTGCCCTTGAGCCTGATGCTAAAAACTTCAAAAAGCTCGTCAGAAATACTGAGGGTATGGAAAATATAACTGCACTTAACATAGGTGCGTGGAACAAAAAGGACACGCTTATTTTTGCCAAAAAGGCAGGCAGGAATTCCAAGCTTTCCAGCGAGGGAGTGCCTGTTGAGGTGACGGATATTGACTCCATTATCAGCGAGCCTGTCACTATGATAAAAATGGATGTTGAGGGCAGCGAGCTTAAAGCTCTTGAGGGAGCGGAGAAAACAATAAAAAAATATCTTCCCAAGCTTTATGTCTGTGCTTATCACAGGAATGAGGACTTATTTGTTTTGGGCAGGAAGATAATTGAAATGAGTGACAGCTACAAGCTCTATTTCAGGCACAGCAAATATATTCCTGCGTGGGAAACGAATTTTTACGCAGTAAGTGAATGATGAAAAAGTATTAAGACGGAGAAAATAAATGGTTATTCTAATTTACAGCATAATAATATTTATTGCCTGTACAATCGGTGCTCTTGTTGGTATAGGTGGCGGAGTTATAATCAAACCTATGCTTGATATGATAGGCTTTCATACAGTTGATGTTGTGGGCTTTATATCCACCTGTGCAGTTTTTGCAATGAGTATCAGCTCATCTGTTAAGCATATCACCTCAAAAACAGAGATGAATAAGAAAATAGTTCTTTTCGTTTCTTTCGGCTCGATTTTCGGCGGAATAATCGGAAATGAAATATTCGACGCTGTATTTGAGAAATTCAACACAGATATTGTCAAAGGCGTTCAAGCCGTAATTATTGCAGCATTTATAATTTTCGTCATAATCTATGTAAATTCAAAAAATGTTAAAACGCTGAAAATAACAAATCCTATTGCAATTGTCCTGACAGGCTTGATGTTAGGACTGATGAGTGCGTTTTTAGGTATCGGCGGAGGACCTATCAACACGGCATTTCTTGTACTTCTCTTCTCCTTTAATGTTAAGGAAAGTGCAGTTTATTCCGTTGCGATTATCTTTTTCAGCCAGTTAAGTCAGCTTATTACAATATTTATCAACAATCGTTTTGAGCCGTATAAGGAGTATTTTCCAATCGTAGTTTGTGCAATGGTAGTTGCCGTTGTCAGCGGTCTTATCGGCTCCAAGCTTAACAAAAAGCTTTCAAACGATGTTATAACAAAAGTATTTTCGATAGTGCTTTCCTTTGTTGCCGTTGTTAATGTTTACAACGCAATCAGAGGCTTCACTGCATAAAAATAAGGGGGAAAGATTAAATGAAGCAAAAGAATATTATCTTTTACTTCTCGGACCAGCAAAGATGGGACACCATCAACGAAGAGGTTACGCCTAACCTCTGCAAGCTTGCTGAAGAGGGTGTTAAGTTTGAAAACAACTTTACCTGTCAGCCTGTATGCGGTCCGGCAAGAGCCTGTCTTCAAACAGGTGTTTATGCTACTCAGTGCGGCTGCTACTACAACGGCATTCCGCTTCCTGACGATATCACTCCTCTTGCTCATTACTTTAATGAGGCAGGATACGAGACTGCGTATATCGGCAAGTGGCATTTGGCGTCTGACAGACTGCCGGGAATAGGTCTTCACTGTGAAAAGACTGCTGTTCCAAAGAATAAGCAAGGCGAGTATCAGTATTGGAGAGCAGCTGACGTTCTGGAATTTACATCTCACGGCTATGACGGATATGTATTTGACGGCGACGGAAATCAGATTGATTTCAAGGGCTACAGAGCAGACTGCATTAACGATTTTGCTATTGAGTACATAGAGAAAAATCGCAGCAAGGACAAGCCGTTCTTTATGTTTATCAGTCAGCTTGAGCCTCATCACCAAAACGACCGCCATTGCTATGAGGGTTATAAGGAAACAGTAGATAACTACAAGGACTACCCTATTCCTGATGACCTTTCATTCCTTGAGGGTGATTATAAAGAAATGTACCCTGACTACATTTCAGCTATCAACAGACTTGACTACAATGTAGGCAGACTTGTAGAGGCACTTAAGGAACAGGGCATTTACGATGACACTATCATAATTTACACATCAGACCACGGCAGCCACTTTAAAACAAGAAATCTTGAATACAAGAGAAGCTGTCACGAAAGTGCTATCCACACACCGCTTATTATCAAAGGCGGCGGATTTGAGGGCGGTAAGAGTGAAGAAAGACTTTCATCACTTATTGACCTTCCGCCTACTCTCCTTTCAATGGCTGGTATTCCTATTCCGAGCACATATATGGGTGTTGATTTAACAAAGCAAATAGATGATCCTGACGAAAAGCGTGACTGCGTATTTATGCAAATCAGCGAAAGTCAGTGTGGTAGAGCTATAAGGACAGACCGCTATAAGTACGCAATCAGAAGTATGAGTGGTACGGGCTACATTCATCACTCGGCAAAACCTTATTTCGAGGATTATCTGTATGATTTGGAAAAGGACCCTATTGAGAAAAATAATCTCATTAAGGACCCTGAGTACAGAGAAGTTAGGCAGGAGCTTAAATATCTGCTTATCAATCAAATGAAAAATGCTCAGGAGGAGCCGCCGGTTATCCTTCCTGCACTGTTCACAAGGAGGAAATAAATGGAACAGAAAAAATATCTCACAATGAAAGAGCGTATCTGCTTTACAGTTGGTGCGTTCGGCCGTTCAGGAATTTATACGCTGATGTCAATGTTTACTCTCGTATTTTTCCAGAATGGTGCAGGCCTTAGCCTTCAGCAAGGCACAACAATCATTCTTATCGGACGAGTATTTGACGCACTTAACGACCCTATTATGGGTATGCTTGTTGATAAGACACACAGCAAATGGGGCAAAATGAGACCTTATCTTCTCTTCGCTCCGGTCCCGATTGC
This sequence comes from Eubacteriales bacterium, assembly GCA_029219885.1. Lineage (GTDB taxonomy): Bacteria > Bacillota > Clostridia > Oscillospirales > Acutalibacteraceae > Eubacterium_R. The sequence goes on from JAQXUH010000061.1 coordinate 44,427, forward strand.
TATCACCACCATTCTTCTCTTCACTGCTCCATTTGAGCACGGCTCAACAGCAGCATTTGTATGGGCACTTGTTACATACATTCTTTGGGGTGTTGCATTCACAGTACAGGATGTTCCTTTCTGGGGTCTTTCATCAGTAATCACTCCTCTCGAGAATGAAAGAACATCATTCATTTCAACTGCTCGTTTAGGCTCAACATTCGGCGGAATTCTTCCTGCACTTCTTGTACCGATTCTCTATCAGAGCAACCTCGGTTACACAAAGGGCTTCTTCGTAAGTGCAGTAATCTTCGCTCTTTTAGGCTGCGGACTTTCAATTCTCATTTTCTTTGTATCTAAAGAAAGAGTTCCTAAGATGGACCACACACCATCATTCAAAGAAACATTTGTTGTTCTCGGCAAGGATAAGCTTCTCATCATCGTTATCTTCGCATCAATTCTCGGCTCAACAATGGTTACAGCTAACCAGTGTGCTGACTATATCGGTAACTACCTTATCATCCAGAACTACACAGACTTCAGCCAGATATTTACAGACGCTTCACAGACAGCACTTGTAAACAATGTTGATGCAGCTGCCGCTTACGATTTCTGGATTCCGAGAGGAACAATCGTAACAACACTTACAGTTGCTATCGGCGTTGGTATGGTGCCTGCAATGGCTCTCTTCCCTGTTATGAGAAAGAAGTTCTCATTAAAGCAGATTTATATCGGCTCCGCTCTCTTCGGCTTTGTTGTTCACGCACTTTGCTATGTTGTCCTTTCACAGGATGTAACTAAGATTAACATTTATCTCCTTTGGGTATTCCTCTTCCTTATGGGACTTCCTCTTGGTATTTACAATGTTATCACCTATGCTCTTATCGCAGACTCTGTTGACTACCTTGAGTGGAAAACAGGCGAAAGACACGAGGGCGTTTGCTTCTCATTCCAGACATTCCTTTCAAAGGTTAATGCTGCTATCGCAACATTCGTATTCGGTCAGATTCTTAATCAGACAGACTTCAAGGCAGTTAATAAAGACCTTGTCGATGTTGCAGGCAGACAGATTTTCTACGAGCAGTCACTTGACACTCAGAAGATGCTTTTAGCTCTTGTAACTATCGTTCCTGCTGTCGGATTTATCCTTACAATCATTCCTATGTTCTTTAACGACTACACAGGAAAGACTAAGGAAAAGGCTCAGAAAGAGCTTGAAAAAGCAAGAATTGCAAAGGGTATTGAGGAATAATTCATACTTGCAAAGCAAAATCCACCGACTTTATGCCGGTGGATTTTTTTGTTTTTAGTACCACTTGGTAACCCAACCCTCATTGTCAGTTGCCGGCTGAGTTTGCTTTTTTGTGGTAGTTGTAGTAGCTTTTGCCGTTGTACTGCTATGAGTATCGGGCTTTTCTGAGGTTGTCTGTGTTTCGGCTTTTTCAGAAGTTGCAGATTCCGTTTTGTCAGCAGTTGATGTTTCGGAAAAGGCTACTTCATTATCGGCACTGTTGCTGTTTGCAGCAGTGCTTTTTTCTTTTTTCTGCGTTGCAGTTTTGGTTGTCGCTTTAGCTGTCTCCTTGCTTGAGGAAGTAACTTTCTGCTTTTTTGCCTGCGTTGTTTCAGTCACTTCTTTAATTTCTGCAAGAACAGTTGTACTGCTGTCATCTGTTACAATCTCATAATAATGAGTTGTACCGCTGTTGTCCGTAACAGCAGTAGTTGAAACATTCTCGCCGCCGTTACTTGCCGAACAGGAAACAAACGCACAAGCAATTACCACCGCCGATATAATGATTAAAATACGCTTTTTCATAATCATTTACCAGCCGTCACTTCCGTCTACAATATTATCATCATCGCGGATATCACCGCTGGTTGTAATAATGTCAACAGTTTTGAACATATCTATTTCACTAAACGGCTTCAGGTATTTTTCTTTCATAATCACACCTCCAAAAGATTTTTAACAGCGTTTTTAGTGTTCGTGTCAATTTCATTATCCGCTAAAACAAGTCCTGCTACTTCGTTGAAACTTCCTTTAAGCACATTTGAATAGAAATACATTCCGTCTATACAGACATAGGCTCTCGCCGTTATTTCTCTGCTATAATATGCTGCCGGAATATTTGAAATAACAAGATTGAACGATGTATTGTCGCCGTGGTCTACACGATTGTTTGCAACTATGCTTTTCACATTTATATCGTCAACAGTATTTATCGACAAATCTTCTTTGCCTTTTTGACTGTAGATAAAACCATATTCGATATCTGTTGCCAAATTTTCTATTTCGTCAATATTGTTCCAAGTAAAGCCAAAGCGTAAACCTGCAACAGAAGTACAAATAGACCTGCCCAAATCTGTTACATTTATAGGATTATCAACGCTTTCGTCTCTGTAATCGCTTGGGATATATTTAGTACCATTTTCTTTTGCCCATTCTGCTGCGTATGAACCTTCTGGGGCGACTATTGTTGTACTGCTGTAATCATAATTACTACCGTTTATTAATTCTGTTTTTTCAGACAAATATAGTGTAGCGTTCCATTTTGTTGTTATGGTTGTTATGTACTGGATATTTGGCAAGTAAGCCCATTCTAATTTATGGCATAAGGAAAAACCATTCTGCAACCGGCGATTAGTATAAATTGCTTTAGGAGCATAAATATACTTTAACGACAATTCGTTAGGATAATCTGGATTAGTTGCATCTGTAACCAAAATATCAGGCAAATAAATTGCATTTGGAAGATATAATTCCTCAAGAGCGAAACAATCATTAAACATACTTTCATATTGTGCTCGGGTGCCATCAACAAAATTCGGCATATTTATATGCTTAAGTTTTTTGCATCGATAAAACGTATGATCCGAAAGGAATGTTACATTTGGAATATCTATATACTCCGCCTGACTATATTGAAAGGCTCCTGAAAAATCTATCTTAGTTATCAGCGGCAGATAAATCTCTTTAAAGCAGGAATGGGCAAATGCGTTTCCCTCCATAAGTTTTATTTTTGTAAGGTCATACTGACCGTCCTTAACAAACTCGGTGAGCTTTGTACAGTTTCCAAATGCGCTTTCGGCAACCTCCTCAAGTTCAGGAGCATAAAGCCATTCAAGAGAATAACAGTTGCTGAAAGCTCCGCTTGCCCAGTACATAAGCGGCAAATCGGCAGCAACCAGAGGCGTATCAGCAAAGGTATCCTGAAAGTTATAAACATTCGGGAAATATGCATAAGTAAATGCTGTGCCTTTAAATACGCTGCCGTAAAGTTCCTCTACTGTTTCGTTGAAGTTTACCGATTGCAGCTTTCGGCATCCCTCAAAGCCTGAGCGGTTCACCAGCTTGACATTCGGCATATCCACATCCGTAAGAGAGGTGCAGTAATAGAATACAAAAGTACCTATATTTTCTACACCCGGCGCTGTTATACTCGTCAGGCTTGATGCCTTGTTAAAGGCATAATTTCCAAGTTTTGTTATGCTTTCAGGCAAAACAACCGCCTTTATATCAGTAGAGTTAAAAGCACCTTTTGATACCGAAGTTGGTGTTATTCCGTTTATTGTATCAGGAACGATTATGCTTTTTTTATCCCCTGTATAACCATCTATAGCTCCTGCATCCGTTATGGAAAAATCGCCCTCGTCAGCGGGATAAATAACGGAATAACTCAGAGGAATATATCTGCTCTTGCCGTCCTTATTAATGGCTACTGCCACTAAATTCATAGCATCGGTTATTTCTATCGGCTCGGTATATTCTGTTCCGTTAGTTAATGTCGGCACGGTATTATCAGTTGTATATACAATTTTATATTCTTCCGTTGCAGTCATCTCCAGGCTGAATTCACCGCTATATGAACCGCTTTCCCTGCTGACAGATGGTGATGGTGCAAGCGACTCCTCAAACAGTGCTGAATAATTCAATATACCCGCACCGCACCACTCTACGCCAGAAGTGTTGTTCACGATAGGAAACGCTGCATCTTTTATTTTACTTTCCACCTGTGTAGGTGTGAGAGTATCGTCAAGCATCAGCACGGTAGCCGCCGCTGCGGATACAAATGGTGCTGCAAAGGAAGTACCGCTGTAACTGCTTGTATAACCGCCTCCTTTAGTATATGTAAAGATATTATCACCTGGAGCAGCAATATCTATAACTGTACCGAAATTGCTGTACGAACTTCTGGCATTTGACGAATTTGAGGCAGCAACTGTTATGACATTGCTAATGTTTGCCGGTGAATAATTTCCCGCATCTGTTGAATCATTACCTGCTGAAACGACAACAACAATGCCCTTAGCAACAAGACTTTTTATCAACTCATTCTGCGTTTCCACGAAGGGATCTGCTTTATTTATTTCTCCGCCGAGAGATAAATTAATAACATCCGGAGCATCGTTCTCCGAAAGTATGTAATTGACAACAGCGATAATCTGCGTGGTGGCACATTTGCCGTTTGAGCCTAAAACCTTGTATGGCTTAATTTTTACATTATCCGTTGTGTTCTGTGCAATAATGCCTGCCACCATCGTGCCATGCCCCTGGTCATCCATACTGCCGTTTTCCTGACCTGTTGAACTGAAATTTAAACCTGTTTCCACTATTCTATCTTTAAGTTCAGGATGTGTATTATCTATACCTGTATCTACAACACCCACCTTAATATCAGAAAGTTCTGCACCGGAAATTTTAATAGAGTTAAGCGTTTTGGCAGATTCTACTCTGTCATTGCCCCAACGCGTCGAAGTAGAGGAAGTTGAATTGACATCCTCACATGATATAACGCTATCATATTGTGCATTGTATCCGTCTGCAACAAAACTTTCCTTTGCTGCTGTGGCGGTCTCCTCGCTGTCATACTGCAAAACAGTGTATCCCATGGCGCAAAGGCTTTCGGTGGCGCCATAGTTATTTTTTACTTTGTCGGATGGTATTATGAGTCTGTCTTTGATAAACACCTGCGAACTCTCATCATTGTCAGCATATTCTTCATCAGCGTCATATTCATCAATGAGTTCATTTACACAATCAGAAAAATACCCTGCACTGTTTTTGTTTGTCTGCGACGCAATCACGCTATAGCAGGGATAAATAGTTGACGTCAACATTACTAACGATAAAATCAAACTTATTGTTTTTTTCATAAAATCACCCCTAATTAATTTATTTCAGCATAACAAATTAAGGGGAAAATTTCATTAAAAATGCAAAACTATGCTATAAAAATGACAAAAAAAGCAAAAAATTCCCTGCACAATTAAAGTACAGGGAATTTTTATTTAATCTAATTTAAACTCTTTATAATCATCAAGTCGAAGCAAAATCGGCTCGTTTCCCGCCGTAACGCCTGCGTCAATATCAATCCAGGTTTTGGTTTTTATAATTTTGCCGTTATATTCTTCTCCGTAACAGCAGGTAGGCGTATGACCGAAAACGGTTATGATATTTTCAAAATACTCGTCATCAAGCTTAGGTCTTGCCCACAGGAAATCGTCGGTTGAATAGTCGGACAATTTCTTATCCTTGCTGAAATTCTCAATACCGCCGTGAACGAGAAAATAATCTCTGTCACCTACTGTTACTGCGTCATAAAGCGGTAAGTCCTCAATATAGTCTATTATATCGGCGACAGTTTCCGGAGAATCTTTCATGAGCTTGTGCAAGGCTTTCAGCGTTACGTCACCGCCGTTGAACATATAGTCAGAAAGAGCTCCCACTTTATCCTCGCTCATAGAGTCAATGCTTTCATCTGTGATTTCATCAAAAACAAATAAGCAGGTTAAAAGCATTGCCTCGTGATTGCCGAGAATAAGCTGAATATTAGGCTGTTCCATCAGCCAGCAAAGCATTTCCACTCCGCCGTCGCCGTTTCGGTCAATGACGTCGCCGAGTATGTAAAGAAAATCTTTATCCGAAAACTGTGCCTTTTCAAGCAGCCTTTTAAATTTTTCAAGCGGATAACCATGAAGGTCGGATATTATATATGTCATTATATCAAGTCCTCAAATATTATTGTAGATTTTGTAAGTTCAGTCATCATAAATTTTCAAGGCGTCAATCAAATCTTGCTTGCAGCCGTCGGCAAGGCTCTTTGGAGATATAACTTTCATTTGGCCTGCATACAGCTTTGCCCACATACGAATATCTGTTTCGTTTGCTTTTACCGTTGCAAGAATTTTTCCGTTTTCAAGCTCTTTGAAATTAACGTTTGCTTTAAAATAATCAAGCACATCGGAAATGAGATAATACGGCATTTCAATTTTTGCCGAAACCGACTTGCCTGTAAACATATAAATATGCTCATTCATATACTGTGCAACATCAAGACCTACCAAACCCTCAACCTGATTTTTCGGTTTACGCGGAGTGTCAAGGACTTCAATATCTGTAATTCTGTCAAGACGATAATTGGATAAGCCGTCATATTTATCGTTATTGCAGATAAGGTAATACTTGCCGTTTGTTGTTGCCATCGTGTAAGGATTTATGATATATTCTCTCACATCGCCGTCGGAATTAAGGCGGTTGTGCAATTTTTTGTCAACGCCGTATTCGTCATAGGTATATTTTATTAAATCCTCAGTTTCGCCGTTTTCATCGGTATATAATATTGAGGACAACTGCCTGCCGTTAGTCCAGTTAAAATCGCAGTCGCCAAGCTTTATTAAATTTCCTTGTGAATCGTAGAGTAAAGTATCGTCATCCTGCTGAGTTACAGCGTCAAGCCAAATCTCATTCTCATACTCAAGCTCCATTTCCTCTGTGGTTTCAGGTGCTTGGGTAATGTCACCGCGGGTAAACGGATATTGCTTAACTGTTTCAAGATTGCCGCGGCTGTCATACTTGTATGTAACAGTTGCACTTGCACTGCCAAGCTGATAATCTTCTCTTACAAGCTGACCTTTGCTGTCATATACATAATATGCAACAGAGCCTTCGTCAGGATGATATTCTACAAGTCTGCCAAGCTCGTCATAACTGTATGTGCTGACAATTTCACCTTTTGCAAAGGTGTTAGTCATTTTGCTGACATAGCCTTTTTCGTTGTACTCATAGGCTGTGCTTAAAACAGTTTTTTCTTCGCCGTCTGCGGTATTAGTAATTGATGTGGAAAGCAGTTCTCCTGATTCGTCATACTGATAATTGTATCTGCAGATTTCCTGGTCATCTTTTGTAAATACATCGCAGTTTTCATTAAATGTTGTATTTAATGTTGAATCCGCAAAACGCTGATTGAGATACTGTGAAGTGTCTTCCTCCGAGTTTTCGGTATCATTTTCAGTATTTTCTTCACTTTCCTCGTAGGAATAATACAATCCTGTAACGCTGATTTCTCCGTCAACGATTTCAAAATTGCTGATAGTAACAGTATTGCCGTCATATTCAGTTATTTGATTATTGGTATAATCAATTTTGCTTGATAACACGAAATCGCTGTCATCGTCGGAATTTTCGGTATATGTGTATTCGTATTGTGTTTCTACAGGAGCAGTTTCGCTGTCTTTGTATTTTTGATATACAATCTGACTTAAGTCATTATATTCATAAAATACAGTTTGGTCATTACCGTAATCTATAGATTCAAGAAGATTTCCGTCATAGTTATATGTTGCATAAAGATTGCCTGAAATTTCAATATTTGCGACATTTCCTTTATTATCATAATTGAATTCGTAAATATCAAAAAACTCGGTTTTCTTTTCGCCTGTATCGTAATATTCGTAATCAGTTACAACATCAAGGCGGTTAATCTCTCTGTCAAGATTGCCTGTTTCAGAGTTGTAGTAATATCTCTGACCTGCATTTGAGTCGGAATATGTGTTTTCGGTAGGCAGTCCGTCTTTTGTGCTGTCGTAATCTTCAGGTGCAATTTCCTGTACTGTTCTGCCAAGGTCATCATACAGAGTTCTGGTACATTCTCCGTTTTCGTCGGAAAGGAGTGTTCTGCCTGCGGCGTCATAGACATATGATGATGTATCGCATTCCGTGGCAGTTGTAAGCACATTGCCGAACTCATCATAGGTATATGATGTAACGGTAGTTGTTGTTTCGCCGTCTTTTGTAACGGAATATGTTTCCTTAGTTACATTTCCTCTGCTGTCATACCCGTACTCTGTAACAGTACCTGAGCTGTCCTGCTCTTTGGTAATTCTACCTTATGATGTCATATAAAAGACTATTTATATTCGATATGGAAACCGTTTCCTACAAACTCAATATGTTTGCATTTTACTGTTAAGTAATTCAGTTCTTCGTTATGTTTCGTAATGTATTGAGTTAAAAGATGAAGTTCGTATCTGCCATTATCTAATTTATATAATTCCTCTGCAATACACCAAGCGTTTTTCAGCTTGCAATTTTCCAATACAGTATAATTATCAATGACAATTTTGTTAATATTTGACATACTTCCTGAATTATCAAGCAAAAGTATATGTTTTCCTTGAGAACGAGCATCAGGAAAATCATTTGAAATTATTTGACAATCGTGCAGATTTATCAAATCATTGTCGATATAATTTTTATCAGTAATTTGATTATGCTTGGTACATCCTGAACGATACCACTCTTTTGTATAAATTTTCATAATAACCTCTTATAACAAAAACCAAGCGTGACTTTTGTATATTCTTTTGTTAACATGATAATGATAATAATATCCTATAGTGTTTTCCTTATTTTTGTCAATTTCTGGTCCTACTGGTACTTTGTTGTTGTATGAACTTTTAGCAAGAACATAAGCTTTATTTTGTGATGAACAAAACACATTTTTATTCTTTTTCATGCGATTTTTAGCTTCTTCTTTGCTAATACCAGAACCTATTCTGACAAAAGAAGATGTACCCGTACTATCAATCCAAGCATTCCAATAATTATATCCCCTATCTTCTTTAGTTTTTGTTTTAATTTCTGCATCTGCCGTTACAACAACTATTGTATCAGAAATATTTTTAGCCTTAGATTTTGCCTGCTTTTTTAATTTATTATAAGTTGAATTAATTGTCGCAGATAGTAAAGATATAATCGCTTTTTTGCTTAATGAATAGTTATTACCAAATGAACGAACTTGAGAAATAGCGGAAGAATAATCAGAATTATTCGCAACACTAGATGTCGTTAAACTAATTCCTACTTCTGCTATTACTGCGATAATTATAGCAATAGCAATTGCTGTTGTTATTGCAGAAGCTACAGCTGCCGATAAAGAATGTCCATCTCTATCCGCAAAATTTACAGCATTATTATTACAGTATGCAACAGCATTACATCCAATACTTGTATTTTTTGATTCAATCAAAAAACAATAGGTATCCGCATTTATAAACCTACAAATATCCGGGTCATAGTAACGGGACTGGAGGTAATAATAACCTGTTTCGGTATCGTAGTAATAACCGCGATAACGAAGTGGGTTAGCGCTAGCAAGCTGAACTTGTTCAGGGTTTTCATTATTTGTTAATTACAATATATCATTTTGAGAAAACTTTTTCAACCAAAATGCAAAACTATGCTATAAAAATGACAAAAAAGCAAAAATCGGATTAATTTTTTTAATTTTTAGTCTTGACAAACAAAAAAGCAAGTCCAAAAGACTTGCTTTTTATGGA
>JAQXUH010000062.1 GCA_029219885.1 Eubacteriales bacterium
CTAAAAAGCAGGCTTCTAAAGTTTTACTACCTTATGAAATTACACTATTCTCAAACAGCTCTACGATAAGATCCGGTAAATCATCCGGTTTTACTACCTTATGAAATTACACTATTCTCAAACCTCAAATAAACTGTGCCACTAAACACAGGGTAACTCATAAGGCATATATATTATAAAGCTAATAATAGAATTTGTCAATCAAGCACAAATCTTTATCAACTATATGAACACACTCAAAATCAATTCTGTCCTTTGGGGTAAAACATTCTAATAGAAACAAAGTAATGTGATTTGCAATAAGAGTTTCATAAATAGATTTCAGTTCGTCAGTATCAAAATACAGATGCAAATTTGGAATGACAAAAAGCTTTGTTTTTAAATACTTTGAGCAAAGGAGAATAAAGAGAATAAAATTTTCCGCCTCTGTATTTTCAGGCACACCGACTTTGAATTGAAGAAGCTTAATAATATCCGGAGTTAAAATGTCACTATTATATGTACAGTCAAAATCTGTCAAAAAGCATAGCTTGTCAGCAAAAGAAATAAGCTCACTTCTTATTTGAGAAAGTTCTGTTTCGAGCTCATTATTTGAAATTGTTTCAAGGTATGTTGTTATTTTCGTTATAAGCTTTTTGCTGTTAAGCTCGATATCAATTGCATTAGAAATAAAAAGTCCTTTTTTAGAAAATTCAAAGGGCTCGAAGTTTTCGGAAAACACAAAATTCTCATCAGCATTATCCTCTTCAAAGGATAAAACTATTTGCCGATAAAGCTGTTTATTTTCAACTGCAAGCACAGAAATACTACTATCGCTTAACTCAATCGTATTGTTTAGAGATTTTAAATTAACCATCATAATATCAACAGCCTTTCATCACTTGAAACAACATTGCTTGACGAACAGCCGACAATAGTTTCCATCTTTGAAAACTGTTTTTCTGTTACTGTAAGAAGCTGAACAACTCCTGCTTTAGGTTTTTGCTTTCTTACACTTTCGCTAATTCCTGCGGCAACATTTTGATTCAAAGCAATTTTAGAATATACTGATTCCTGCATCATAATAAATCCGCTTTTGACAAGAAACTTTCTAAACCTCGAATATTCTCTTCTGTCATTTTTGGTTTTAACAGGCAGGTCAAAAAACACTATAACTCGCATAAATCTATAACTCATAATTCATCTGCGGATATTTTATTAAAGAAATATCATTTTCCTCAATAGCGTTAAAAACGCTTTTTGCATAAATTTTAATTGTATTAAGCAAGGTGTTATCTCGATTATCAATTACAAACTCGCTGTTAAGCAAAGATACAAGCTGAACTTTTTCATCTTTATCAAACTTTTCAGGCATCATATATTTAACTTTTAAATCTATGATAGGTCTGAACGGTTCCATAATATCACAGCTGAGATTGTATTGATTAAACATATTGTCATGAAACAGTCCCAGCTGTGTTAAATAGCCGTTTAATACAACTTCTCTGTTAAAGCAAGAAAGTATCAAACTGTAGCCGTAATTGAGTGCGGAATTTGTCGGAATATCATCACTTCTGCTGAACGTTTTTCCAAACAAGGCGTTAAAATAAACTTTTGCAGAATGCCCTTCTCTGTTGGACTCGTCATTAAACTCCAATTCTCCGAGATAATCAAGAAGCATTTTATATTGTTCGAGTTCAAAGTGTTTCAGCACAAGCATCTGATTTTTAATCTTTTCCGCAACAATACTTGTCCAAGTCTGCTGTTTGGCAGTTACGCTCCATTCGATTTGATTTTTCAGCTTACGGCTGCAATCGTGACTTCCGTAATAAGCAGTAAGTTCAAAAGACGGATTTCTCTTTTCGTCGCAGAAAATAACTTTTATCTTTTTTGCAATCATTTGATTCATTAAAACGGCAGTTACAGAGCTGGCAGTATTTTCAACAATAACAACACTTATTTCCGACAGATGTATTTTGACAGTTGAGTCAACATCACGAACAACAAGGTAGCCCATACTGTAATCAAGTTTTGACGGTTTCGTTATCATTACTGTACGCCAGCTCACAACTATTTCACCTCTACTTTAATAAATCTATTTCATTTTCAAACAGACCTGTAATTGACTGATTAATAAGCTTTACAGAAGATATATCTTTGATTTCAGAAAGTTTGCTGTTTGTTGCACATATACCTGCGTGCTTTGCTAAACCAATATTACTTAAATCTCCTAACATCGCGTTACAATGAAGTATTTTAACAATTTCTGCAAGAACAAAACTTTGTTTTTCAACAGAAATATTTTCAAACTTTTCAGTCTTATCAGCAAGTTTATTACCGAAATCAGCAAACTTCACGCTGAAAATGGTTGATGTCATCTTTTCAATAAGACTGTTGAAAAGAGAAATGTTTTCATCCGCTGTAATATGGTCATATTCATTTATATCTCTGTATGAATATCTTTCAAGATATTTAGAAATATTGCGAAAATAATTTTCTTCATCCGTATTCAAAATCAATTGCATTGCGGGTTTATAGGCAATTTGCGAACCACCGCCACTGCTTGCACTAATGTGCATTCTAAACCCATCAAAAGACAGGCAGGAGTTGTATTTGATTTTCTCCATAATAACTTCTGCATCACAACCTAAAATATCTGAAACAAAAGCATCAGGATTTGCGAGATAATCTTTTTCCTTATAGGCATTTATTGGCACAAGCTGAATTATCGTTTTACCCTTTTTATCAAAATATTTGACAAGTGAAAAATATTTAGACAAGGCTTTGTTGTATCCGCCATACTTTGAAATATCGCTGATAGGACCTGTTGCTTTAATCGAAACCTGACCGTTTCCTTTTTTCAAAAGCTGACGGTCAAAAAGTCCGCCGTGCTGTTCATAAGAATAACGAGTGTATCTAATGTTGTTCTTTTTCATAGTATTCTTAACAATCATCAGCGATTTGTTATTATCTGCAACCCACGCACCCGGAGTATTGAAATTGAACATTCTATTAAGACTGAAGCCGTGAGGTCCTGTCATTTGAAGACCTTTAACAAAAGCTGCTCTGTTATGAGTAAACTTAACATTATAGACATTACCCACAACAATATTGAGGTAGGCATCCTTTGCGTGATGAAAATCGTTAATGTCTCTGCATTTAAGCAAATCATACTGCTGTCTGAAGTCGGAAACAAGACCAGCCTTAACATATACTATTTCAGTATCAGGATACAGCTGCGACAAAATTCCTGCAACGGCTTTAGTTGACTGCCTTGTTTCAACAAGCTGACGGGAAATAAAGGCGGAAAGCTCATCATCAGAAAGCGGTAAAGTTCTTACAAGACGATTATACTTCTCGTTGCTTATAAGTTCTTTTTGCAGTAAGAATCTCCAAAACGGCTTTCTGCTTTCCTGAATTTTTGAATCAATAGGATATTCGTTAGTTTTCTTGTTATTAACTACCTTTTTAACAAGAACTCTATTGTCAAGACTGTCATCTTTAATCTTTGACTGTGGATAGATGTGGTCAATATCCCATTTACTGTTAGGACCGAGAAGGTCATCCAAATCAATCTTTTCGCCTGTGTACATACATTCTCCGAACTGTGTATAATAAAGATAAAGCTTATCCTTTCTCAGCTCATCATCGCTCTTATCGCAGAGAGATTTATACAGGTCGTCATATTCTTTTCCGCAGGACTTATATAGGTCAACAAGTCTTTGCTTTCTTGAGGACTTACGGCCCGAATTGTCAGTGCCTCTTGCAACCTCAACAAATATCTTTTTAGGCGGACAGGATTGTATTTTCTCAATTTCCTTGGCGATAAGCAAAGATTGATAAACAGGTCTTTTAACTTTTGGTGAGATATAGAGCTCATCTACCATTTTACTGAGCGATTTTGATGAATCAAAGCTATTCATTTCTGCAATCTTATCAATAAAAGTCTTGTCATCACTGCCGTCAGCAGAATAATTATTTGAATACAAGATCTGCATCAAATTATCATTAGTCTGCCACATAGCGGTAATGATGTTTACATATTCTCCTGTGTTTTTGTCAGTACATTCAACCTGCGTCAAGAACTCCTTGGAAAGTCTGCTCCAGCCTGTATATTTAAGTTTGGAAATCTTTTTGATTTCATCTTTGCTTAACTTGCCGGAATAGTTTTTCTCAAGACGCTTTAGCAGAAGTTTCTTATCGTCACCAAAAATAGTAATAGACTTGATAATTTCTTCCTTTTCCTCTGTTGAGAGATTATATGACTGCAAATCAAGAATAGGTTTAAGAGATGATTTGAAATCGCCGTCAATACCTGTAACAGAATCAACATCTAAGCCTTGAGTTGACTTAAGGTAAGACAGCAAAGCTTTTCTTGTAACCTTGTAATGTTTCATAAACAAATCATTATAAATGTCCTGCTTTAAAGAAACATCAATTTTTTCACCATTAATCTTCAAATTGTTCAACTCATTAAGAACGGTAAACTTAGAATAAAGAATAGAATTCTTAGGTATAACATCATACTGAGGAAGATATGTACATTTGCTTGTAAGATTTTCTATAAAGCTTTCCGCAGACTTATCAAAATCAACAACTTCTCTAATGTTCCATGGGTAAATTTTTTGATTGTTCCTTACAAGCCAAGAATATTTGCTATGGGTGTTAAGAGGTCCTATATAATAAGGTATTCTGTAATCGAAAAGAGCGATAATTTTATCATAGACAGTTTTGCCGTCACTATCTGCTTGGCCAAGGAACGACAAATATTCCTTTGCATTATCGAGAATTTTAACAAGCTCTGCACGATGTATCTGCATCGGAATTACACCGTTTTCCTTGCCGGTCTGCTTTGGCATAAACGAGCCGGCTTCAATTTCATCAAACATATTCAAATACGAATCATCTGTACATACGCCGAGAGTTTTCTTCAAATAAGCACAGAAATCTTCCTGTGTGCAATGTTCATTTAAAACGCCTGTTTTGGAGTTCTTTTTCACATGTGCAGAATATGCAGTATAATTGTTTAAACCTTTTTTGCTAAGTTTGAAAATTTCATTATATTTATCAGGAAGGTATGTTTTTACATACTCTTTCAGCTGTTTAAGGTCTGACTTATGCTTGTCATACACCTTAACCTTAGCAAATGAAATATACTGTTCGCCGTCAAGAATATCTGCAAGAATAGCCCAATCGTATACTGCCTTAAGCATTTCTATAAGCTCAAAGCGTTCTCCGAGAATGCTTTCATATTCGGCAGCCGTGTCATCAAAATTACCACTTAATGATATATTTTTCTTTTCAGCATCTTTCAGCGTTTCGTCGTTGAACACATCCGAAAGCTTGACGCTTGAGCCTGAAAGCAGGGAAAGAATATATGCTGCCTGTTCCTTTTTATCAAGACCGAAAAGCTTTATTATCTGCTCATTTTTCTGTCTTTTGCCAATTTTCTTGTTCTTAAGAAGCTGTGAAAATTCATCTAAATCACTGCAATTAAGCGTGATTTCGTAATTATTCAAAAGATAAAGGCTTAAATCATTATAAACAGCATTAAAATCATTAACGCTGTCAGCACTGAGAGAATCAAAAAGGAAGTGTCCTCTGTACTTAATAATGTGATGAAGTGCAAGGAAAACAAGTCTTGCATCGTGAGGCTCTTTGCTTTCAATCAGTTCTTTTCTTAAATGATAGACAGTAGGATATTTTTTGTGAAAATCTGCATCTGTAAAATCTTCGTCATTAAAAATGCAATACTTTCCTTCAACGCCTTTATCCTCAGCATAAAGACTGCTGTCCTTTAGCCTTTGATAAAAAGAAATATCCTTTTTGCTGATTTCCTCATCAAAAAGAATTTCGAGAAGTTCAAGGCGTTCTCTCTTTCTCATTACACGTCGGCGTGATGACCTGTAACTTCTTCTTTCATCAGCAGGCTGACTTTCTTCAAAAAGCCTGATACCCCACATTGAATTGCCTTTGAACTTTGGTATTTTGTACTCGTTATCTGTAACTGCCCATCCTACAGAATCAGTACCAATATCAAGTCCTAAATAATAATCTTTCATCTTTTTCTCCTTTCTGTATTGACAAAAGACTTTTGCTGTGATATTATATAGCCATCTCAAACCTTATGAGATTACACTATAAGTTCAAATAAGAATTTATTCAAATCGCCGTTTACCGGCTTCACAGTGTGTGAATTAAAGTCCTCTTATGAGGACTTTTTCTTTTTAAGTAAAACTACTGCTAAATTAAAAATAGCATAAATTTGTAAATAATTCAATATTTGTAAATATATTTTTGGCAAAGAGAATTTTTTAGGACTATGAATAGCAAAAATTATTGTTTTTACAAAATTTTTTTGCATATAACAATAGCACCTTGCGATAAAACGCAAGGTGCTCAATTATTTTATAAAATTCTATACAAAAACCATAAGCTAACTTGTAATGACAGATAGATTATTGTTTACTCTATTAGCTTTTATATATCATTGCTAATGAATTCTACTGCCTGTTTCTTAATATCAACATTCTGTGTCTTGTAGCCTGCATTGAGCCAACCGAAAGCAAAAGAATGTGATTGAGTATTTGAACAATAAGCTTGGTGTACATATGCGGAATTAGAAAGTTTGAAACCTAATATTTTTTCAACATCTGAAAAAGACATTTTCACTATATCCTTATTACATTTATCAAGGTATACTGTTAATGCAACAAACTTATCACCTTTTGGCATCTTTTTTCTCCTATGAATTATTTATAATGTTTTTAATTGTACGATTTGTAGCTAATGCTATAGTGCAGGCGGCTGCTTTTCGGGAGTTTCTTTTCTTCGCTTTCTTTGTGGCTTTTGCTCGTTTCTTCGCCGCCTTGTTACTATAATAAGTACTGCATCCTCCTCCTTCGCAGAAACCTTCTACAAAGGCAAAAACATTATTCCAATTAATTTTCATATTTATTACCTCATTTGTGTTTACTTTAACTAAAAATAGCACACAAGAAAAGAGGAATCAATAAATTTAAAAATGTTGTTTAATACAGGGTGATTTTTAGTACTGTAATTTACAAAAATGCGTGGCATATTGTACTGTAAACAAAAGCACTTGACTTACAGATAAAAAAGGAATTATACTAAATTCAGGTGATATGTCGCTGGGTGTCGCACAAAGCTATTCCCAGTCTTGAACGGCATATCATCTTTTTTATTTTTTAATTATACGATTTAATTTAAAGATACCAATTATTTTGGTATCTTTATTTTGTATAAAGCGAATATGGGCTATATTTTTCAGAGCTTGTAAAATCGGTCTCGGTAAGTGGATGATTGTTATTCAATGCACTTTCGATAAGTCTTTTTGTAAGTTCAGGAACATCTTCGTGTTTTAGTGCGTCGGCTGTATCAAGCCATATGACTTCGCTGTTTTCATCATTATCAGACCTTGCTACGCCGTCTATGTAATCTGCCGAAAACGCCACATACCAATCATGGGTATTAAAACGAATACCGATTATATCTTTAGGTTCAATTGTAATTCCTGTTTCCTCAAGGAATTCTCTTTTAACTGCTTGTTGAGGAGTTTCGCCGTTATTTACATAACCTCCGGGAATTATCAATCTGCCCTTCCCTGCTCCGTAAGTGTGGCGTGCTAAAAGGACTTTTCCGTCTTTTATGACAACTGCGGTAACTGACTGCTGCCAATTCGTATTGCCGTTTTCCATTAGACAATTGTACCTCCTCCGAGGACTGAATCGCCGTCATAAAGGACAACTGCCTGACCTTTAGTTATGGCTCTCTGCGGTCGGTTAAAAATTACTTTTACATTGCCGTTTTCAAGGATATACGCTGTTGCTGGTTGTTCTTTCATATTGTATCTGACTCTTGCAGAGCATTTAATCTCGCTGCTCGGATTTGGAATTATCCAGTTAAAATCAACGGCTGTCAGCTCACTTGAGAACAATTCATCATTAGTGCAAAGAGTTACTGTATTCTTTTCAATATCTTTACCGGCAACATACATTGGCTGACCGAATGCCACACCTAAGCCCTTACGCTGACCGTTAGTGTACCTTATTATTCCCTGATGAGTGCCGATAGGTTTGCCGTTAATATCAACAAAATCTCCCTGCGGATAGGTCTTACCTGTATATTTCTCAATAAACGATGCATAGTCGCCGTCAGGAACAAAGCATATGTCCTGACTGTCCTTTTTCCTTGCATTGAGAAAGCCCTGAGCCTCTGCAATATCACGAATTTCAGCCTTAGTATACTCGCCCAAAGGAAGCATAATATGAGAAAGCTGATACTGTGTCAATGAGTACAACACATAGCTTTGGTCTTTCGTATTGTCAACAGCCTTTTTGAGATAAAACCAACCGTCTTTCTCCTCAATTCTTGCATAATGGCCTGTCACAACATAATCGAAATCAAGTTCGTTCATACGCTGAAAAAGCTTTTCAAACTTAAGATATCTGTTGCAGTCGATACAAGGATTTGGTGTTCCGCCGTTTTCATAGGTTGAGATAAACTTATCAATAACCTTTTTTTCAAATTCATCCTTGAAGTTAAAAACATAGTAAGGCATAGAAAGCCGTCTTGCAACGGCTCTTGCGTCCTCAATATCATCAAGCGAACAACAGGTCTTTTCCCTGCTGATACCGATTTCTTCGTTATCGTAAAGCTTCATTGTTGCACCGATGCAATCGAAGCCTTTTTCTTTCATTAAAAAAGCGGCGACACTTGAATCAACGCCGCCGCTCATTGCGATTATAGCTTTATTTTTCATTTAACCAAGCCTTATCATTTCATCAATACATCTCTTAGCACCTGTATAGGTTTCCTCGTCAAGAGTTATTTCCTCACCGAAAATTCCCTTACAGCAGTTAAGAACGTCAACAAGAGTTGTTGCTTTCATATTATGGCACACACAATCCTTTGAAAGCGGATAGAAAAGCTTATCAGGACAGGACATTTGAAGATGAGTAACAATGCTGTTTTCTGTGCCGATAATAAACTCCTTAGCGTCGCTTTCCTTAGCAAAATTCATAATACCTGTTGTTGAGCCAACATAATCTGCGTGCTTAACAACATCAGGAACGCACTCAGGATGAACAAGGAAAAGGGCATTAGGATGCTTTTCTTTAGCCTTAATAACATCCTTTTCCGACATTCTTGCGTGGGTAGGACAGCCGCCGCTTAAAAGCTTAAAGTTCTTTTCAGGAAGCTGTTTTGACACCCAATCACCAAGGTTGCAGTCAGGAATGAAAAGAATGTTATCATTTTCAATCTTTTTGCAAATCTTAAGAGCTGATGATGATGTTACGCAAACATCACAGATAGTCTTAAGCTCGCTTGTAGTATTGATATACGCAACAACTGTATAATCAGGGTACTGCTCTTTAACAAGAGAAATTACCTCTTTATCCATCATTTCTGCCATAGGACAGCCTGCGTCAGGATTAGCAAGATAAACAGTTTTTTCCGGAGAAAGAATCTTAACGGTTTCTGCCATAAAGCGAACACCGCACATAATAACTGTTTTATTCTCAACCTTTGACGCTTCAACAGACAAGGCAAAGGAGTCGCCTGTAAAATCTGCAATCTCCAAAATCTCAGGAGACTGATAACAGTGGGCAAGAATACAGATATCCTTTTCCTTTTTAAGCTTTAAAATCTCTTGCTGAACATCTTTAATCATTCGTGTACTCCGCAGTGTGCACAGTCGCCGGGACAGAATTTCTCGGCGTCATATGCAATTCCCTTCTTATCATAATAATCTTTAACAGCTGCCTTAACAGCCTCTTCTGCAAGAACGGAGCAATGAACTTTAACTGCCGGCAAACCGTCAAGAGCCTCGACAACTGCCTTGTTTGTAAGCTCTAACGCCTTATCAATAGGCTGACCTTTAATCATCTCGGTAGCCATTGAGCTTGAAGCAATAGCGGAAGCACAGCCGAAAGTGTTAAACTTAACATCCTCGATAATTCCGTCATCGCTGACCTTAATGTATATTTTCATAATGTCGCCGCATTTTGCGTTGCCGACTTCACCGACACCGTCTGCGTCTTCTATTTTACCAACATTTCTTGGATTTGTAAAGTGGTCCATTACCTTTTCTGAATAAAGAGCCATAATTTATTTTTCCTCCTTAACTATTTTTTCCCAAACAGGTGAAATTGAACGAAGATATTTAACTACCTGTGGTACTGTTTCAACTATATAATCCATTTCTTCCATGGTGTTATACTCACTTATTGAAAGACGAAGTGAGCCGTGAGCAATTTCAACAGGAACGCCAATTGCAAGAAGTACGTGTGATGGGTCAAGACTTCCGCTGGTGCAGGCTGAACCGCTCGATGCACAAATTCCCTTTTGGTCGAGGAGAAGAAGTAAGCTTTCGCCCTCAATACCCTCAAAGCACATATTAAGTGTTCCGGGAAGTCTGCTGTCCATATCGCCGTTTATTCGGCTTCTTTCAATACCCTTAAGGCCATCAATAAGCCTGTCACGCATTGCAGTAACCTTTTTTGCATTTTCGTCAAGGCTTGCAACTGCATCTTTCAAAGCAGCAGCCATACCTACGATTGACGCCATATTCTCGGTACCTGCTCTCTTTCCTCTTTCCTGTGCACCGCCCTCAATTATGTTCTTGAGAAGAATGCCTTTTCTTGCATAGAGGAAGCCTACGCCTTTCGGTCCGTGAAATTTATGAGCTGATACTGAAAGCATATCAACCTTCATATCCTTAACATTAACAGGAATATGGCCTACTGCCTGTACTGCGTCTGTGTGGAAAAGAACGCCCTTTTCCTTACAGATATCGGCAATCTCGGAAATCGGCTGAATTGTGCCAATCTCGTTATTTGCTGTCATAATTGTTACAAGACAGGTTTCGTCTGTAATTGCATTTCTAACATCCTCAGGCTTAACGATACCATTTGAGTAAACATCAAGAAGTGTTACTGTAAAGCCCTCTTTTTCAAGAGCGTTAAGAGTATGCAAAACTGCGTGATGCTCAAATTTAGAAGAAATAATATGTTTCTTGCCTTTCTTTGCACCGATTGCAGCAGCAGTACGGATAGCCTGATTGTCAGCCTCGCTGCCCCCTGAAGTGAAGTAAATCTCTTTAGCGTCAGCACCGATAGCATCGGCGATAGTCTGCCTTGCCTCTTCCAAATGCTCTTTTGCAATTTGACCTACTGTGTGAAGTGATGACGGATTTCCGTAGATATCAGTCATTAAAGGCATCATTGCATTTAAAGCATTTTCGCTTAATTTTGTTGTTGCAGCATTATCTGCATAAATGACTTTATTTTCCAATTTTAATATACCTACCTTTTCAATAGGAAATAATAGCACTAATTTCCTACCTTGTCAATAGGAAATAGAATATATTTTATCTCATTACATAATTATTGCCAATTATTTTGAAAATAACAAAAGACCTTCGAGGTGAAGGTCTTTTAATTAAGCCAATATTAGTCAAAAAGAATATTGTCGTTGTTGAATGAAAGCGGTTCATACTCGCCGTCGTGGCAATAGTAAACAGCAGAAAGCTTAACAGAAACTGCAAAAGTCTTACCACCGCAGGTGAACATAAAGCAATCAGCACCATTAACGTTTTGAATACTGTTCTTAAATGTAATTGCACCGTTTGACGGGTCACTTGAATATCCGCAAATTCTATAGTTATCGTGAAGAGTCTGCTGAAGAAGCTTTCTTGCATCTGCTGTGCTGTAATCAGGTGTAGTAGTGATTTCGTGAACATTTGAATATGTTTCGTACTCAGCAGGAACAACCTCACCAACAGTGGTAGTTTCTTCAACTGAAACAGGTGCTATGTACTCATAATTGATATACATAATCATAAAGTAGATAAGAGCCCAAATGAGAAGAAGGAGAATTATCATAAGAATAATCTTGCCTGTCTTATTCTCGTTAGCGGCAGAGTTAGCAAATTCGTCCTTGTCAGGAGTCTGAATCGGAACAAAAGGCTTACCCTTTTTAGCACACTTCTTTTCAGTTTTAGCGTTCTTCTTATCAATCTTTTTTACATACTTAGCGTATGCCTTGTCAATGCTCTTAGCAGCTTTTTTCTCTGACTTTGACATATAATCGTCAATTGCAGGAATGGCAATCGGAACAAACTCCTTACCGTCGCTTGCAGCCTTAGCCTGGAGCTTTGCATTCTTCTTTTCAGTTTCCTTTACAAAGCTATTGTACGCCTTAGCGTGCTTTTTGTCTGCTTTAGCCTTATATTTTGCATTAGCCTTTTCAGCCTTTGCTTCCTTTTTTGCAAGCTTTGCCTCTTTTTTGGCAAGCTTTTTAGCGTCTTTTACTTCATTACTCAAGGCAGTTACCCCCTTATATATCTAAAGATAGTATACCATTAACGATATTAAATTTCAATAAAAAATTTATCATAAATCGCCGTATTTTATGAACAAATTGTAAACATTGTCACAAAATACTGTATAATTTTTCACTAATAGAACAATGTTTATTATTTTGTCCGAAAATTATGATAAATATTTTTCAAGCAAACTTTCCGCTTTCGAGAAAGAAATGTTATTTTCATTGGCAACTTTCTTTATGCTTTCATATTCTATCTTAAAATTTTCTGTACCGAAACCGTCGGAATACTTTACGGATATTTCACCATATGGTGTATTAACTATTTTTTCTCGGCGATTGAGAATATAGCGAGAACAGATATTTTCCCTGACACCGAGGGTTTTTGTATTTTGGAAAATTGCTTTAACAATCTCATCTTTGTCGGAAACGGAGCATAAAACAGTCAGCTTCACGGCAGGTCTGTTCTTTTTCATATATATTGACGTGGTAAAAACATCAAGAGCACCTGCCGAAAAGAACTTTTCGCAGGCAAAAGAAATCTCCTCTCCTGTCATATCGTCAATATTGCAGGAAAGCTCGCAAATTTTATCACTACCGCCGTTTTCTTCGCTGAGAAATACGCGGAGAATATTCGGAGCAGAAAGATTTTTACTGCCGACGCCAATGCCGATTTTTGAAACATTAAACGTGGGCGTTTCAGTAAATTCATCGGTAAAATATTTTAAAACTGCGGCACCTGTAGGAGTGCACAATTCAGTATCAATCTTACTTTTGTAATAAGGCACTCCTTTCAGAATCTCAGCGGTTGCCGGAGCAGGTACAGGCAAAATGCCATGAGCACATTTAACAGTTCCTCTGCCCACATTTATAGGAGAAGTGATTATCCTGTCGACGCCGAGCTTATCTAAAAGAAAGCAGAATACAGTAATATCAGCAATAGCATCCATCATTCCAAGCTCGTGAAAATGAACCTTGCTGACCTCAACGCCGTGAACTTTGCTTTCAGCCTTTGCAATAATGCTATATATATTCAGTATATCATTTTTAACTTTTTCTTTTAAGTTAAGAGCAGAAACAATTGTACCGACATCATTCACGTTATTTGCATGAGTGACGAAATTTGAATTTTTCCCCTCTTCTGCACCGCAACAAAGAACCTTACAACGAAGTCCGCAAATTGTGCTTTCGTTTTTATTTTCAAAAAAAATCTCTGTTTTTGGAAGTCCTATCTGAGCAATTTCCTTTTCCAAGACAGATTTATCATCAAACAAATCGGCAAGAGAAGCACAAAGCATATCTCCTGCCGCACCTGTATTACATTCAAAATAAAGAGTTTTCATTAAATTCTCCACTATATTTTATTTATCATACTTGCAAGATATCCTGCGCCGAAGCCATTGTCAATATTAACTACGCTGACACCGCTGGCACAGGAATTAAGCATTGAAAGAAGTGCAGAAAGACCGCCGAAGTTAGCACCATAACCAACGCTTGTAGGAACGCCGATAACAGGACAGGACGCAATACCACCGATGACGCTGGCAAGAGCACCCTCCATACCTGCAACGGCAACAATCACCTTTGCATCTGCTATTGTATCCACATTGTCAAAAAGCCTATGAATACCTGCAACGCCTACGTCATAAAGACGCACAACATTGTTTGAATAAAATTCGGCAGTAAGTGCCGCCTCTTCGGCAACAGGAATATCGCTTGTGCCTGCTGCTGCAATAACGATTTTGCCGAATTCAGATTTTTTCGGCTTTTCTCCGGCGATACCGATTTTGGACATACTGTCATAAAAAAGCGGTATGCGTTCTTTTACATAATCGACGAAGTCTCTGTCCATTTTAGTGATAAGGACTGAACGTTCGCCGCTTTCAAGCATTGATGAGGCAATTTCGCAAATCTGCTCTTTTGTCTTCCCTGCTCCGTAAATAACCTCGGCAGTACCTTTCCTGACGCCCCTTTGAGTGTCAATTTTAGCAAAGCCTAAGTCCTTATACGGCTCGGTATTTATTTTCAGCAAAGCATCATCAGGAGAAAGCTCGCCTGATGACACCTGCTCAAGTATATTTTTTAAATCATCTTTATTCATTGCTGCTCCTGAATTTTGAATCAAGCGTAATATTATTATAATATCTGCCGAGTATTTCAAGTATATCTTTTCTTTTTCCTGCAAACAGAGGAAAGTCATCTTCAGTAATTTGAAGAAGTGCGTTGCCGTCGCAATACCTTACCCTGAAATTTGAAAAGCCTAAACTAAAAAGCTCTCTTTCCGCCTTTTCGGTTATATTGAGTATTTCCTCGGTAATTTGCGTACCTGTTGGCACACGAGTGGCAAGACAGGCGTATGACGGCTTACTGCTGACAGGAATATTATTTTCCTTTGCAAGCTGTCTTATATCACATTTTGTAAAGCCGTAAAGTCTAAGAGGTGAAATAACGCCCATTTCCTGTAAAGCTTTATATCCGGGACGGTCGGCAATATCATCAGTTGCGTTTGTGCCTTCAAGGACAATATCGTATCCGTCGCTTTTCGCCTTTTGCACTATACTGCCGAAAATTGCTTTTTTGCAGTAATAGCACCTATTTTGCGGATTTGAGACTATAGAATCATCAGACAAAACGCTCAAGTCAATTATCTCGAGTTTAGCGTTTAAAGTGTTACAAATTGACAAAGCGTCGTCAAGCTCAAAGGCAGGCTGAAATTCACTTTTTACAAAATACGCTTTTACGCTTTTCCCGTATTTCTCTGCGAGATAAAGCAGAACTGCCGAATCAACGCCGCCTGAAAGAGCGACGGCAATCCTGCTGTTAATGGTGAAAAACTCGTGAATATCCTTTAATTTATCATTCATTGGCAATAATGTATCATGCCTCAACTGTACTGCTGACAAGCTTACTGTACATAGCTTCAACATCATCAAGGTGGCTGTAATTTTCAGCCTGTGCAATAAGTCTTTTTGCGTGGTCATAAGGAGCAGTTGCTCTGTCATAAACAGACCTTTTCTTGGTGAGAGCCTTAAGGTCATTTTTAGCTTTCATTTGCTCACGCATAGTTTTAGTTTCTCTGTTTTCAATCTCTTCCTTTTCCTCATCGGTAGGATATGAGATATTTTCTATACCATACTTATTTATGAGCTTAACTGCCGTTCTCTTACTGCGAACAAGTGCGATAGCGTCAGACCTGATTTCCTTTTCTTCTTTAGTCTTTTTAGGCATTGCTTTTGCAGCAGTCATTTCAGCGTCAATATTTTCATATAAGCAAAGAGTGCCCATTGCGAATGTTTTTTTAGCTGCCTCAAGCTGTGCCTGATATCTTGGAGTAGAAAATTTAGTAAGCTCGTCGGTAACGATAGGCATAACGTCTATCATTTCGTTTCTTTCCTTGATACTTCTTATTTCAGCTCTTGCCTTTTTGATTTCTGCTTTTCTCTCCGCTTTTTCTTCATCAGTATTTTTAGGAAGCTTCTTTGCGTTTTTAAGTGCAGTTTTATCAACAGGCTGCGGTTTACTGCCTACAAGCTCTCTTGCGTTGTAAATAATTTCCATACCCTCTTTAAGCTCTGTTTCGTCAAGGTCGCCGTCGCCGTAATCTTCAAACATTGCTCTGATTTTAAGTACATTGATATATCCCTTATGCTTGCTTTCAGTCAAATCGTAGAACAGATAAGGAATAAGATTAAGAATTGCACCGATAATAGAGCATATAATCATAACCTCAAAGAGATTATTTCTCATAGCGTCATTATAAAGAACGTCGTAGTCCTCGTGAAGTCCCATATGCTCATAAATAGCCGGAACAACAAGTCCTGTACCAAAGCTCAATACAGTACCTATCATACCGAGAGGACCGAACATACCGTCAATTCTGACACCTGTTTTCCATTGATGATAGTCTCTCATATCGGCATTGATATTAGGAAGATAAATATTGCCGAAAGTATTAACAAAGCCGTTAAGATAGAATATAACGCAAATCATAACAAGGCTCTTATAAGAGAAGAACATTGCTATAAACAGCACAACATTTATCAGGTTGCACATTATAAGCAAATTTCGTTTACCGAACTGCTTTATAGCAAGAGGTGCAAGAAGCATTGCCCACAGTGCGGCATTACCGATAATAGTATTGGCTACACCGAGCATTGCCTGCTTTTCACCATTTTGAGCATAGACGAATGACCAGCCTAAAACTACGCCGCAGGCACCCTCAAGAAAGCCTATCCAGCCTGCACCGTTAATCAGCCAAAAATATTTATTTTTAGACACCTCTCTCAAGGCGTCAATAATGCTGACATATTCAACCTTATGCTTTGGAATAATAAGTCTTTCCTTAACTTTTCTGAAGAAAATATAGTTGAATACAAGGCCTATAATTGTAAAAGCAGGATAAATAATTCTGTATGTCCAAATGTTATTAAGACCATATGTAAGTCCTGCTGCTGTTGGAATAATAAAGTTTGTTACGGTAGGTGCAAATGAATAAATAATCTGCGAGATACTCATAACAGTTGCTCTTTCCTGAGCGTTTGGAGAAATTATCTGCTGTAAATATGAAAAGCCCTCAAGATAAAAGCACAGGAAAACCTGAAGCAAAAGATACATTGCTTCAACAACAACTGCCTTAACTATATATGACATACTGTCATAAGGCAGCCACACAAATACAGTTGAGATTGCAAAAATCGGAAAAGCAGAATTGAGCATAAACGGTATAAATTTACCGCCTTTCATATGGTGGTTATCAAAATACCAGCCTCTAAAAAGTCCGATTGGCAAGCCGATAAGATTAGCCACAATAAGCATTATCTGCAAATCAAGAGGCTTAAGTCCGATACAGGCACCGACTAAAAAGTTACCTGCACTAAGTCCGATACTGCTTGCAAGAGTTGTAGTCCAATGAACACCGAGACCTGCACAGCCTAAAGACGCTACTTCCTTATAAGGAACATAGTTTCCGTTTGCAGGAGTGTTCCAATATTTCTTTGCAACGGAAAAACCGTCGCTTATTTTTTGTTTAATACCAGCCATAAAAATCCCTCCACTCACTACTATAACAGAAATGGAATGTAAAATAAAGAAATTTTTATATTATTTTACTAATATATTTAACAAATATATGAATTCGGCTGAATAAAAAATATCCCTGAAAACGCTTTCGGGCAATCTTCAGGGATAAATCTTATAATGTTTTATTCAAAATAGTACACTCTTGTTTCGTAAGGTCTTGTAATAAACATATTTGCTGTCTGCGGAGTATCAGAATAATTGCACAGAATAGGCTGACCTTTTTCAAGATTAAAGCCCTCGGGAGCCTTAAATACAACAGACTTGTCGGTATACGAGCAGACAACAAGCAGACGTTTGCCTTGGTAATTTCTTTCGTAAACATAAATCTGTTTGCTTGTTTTGTTGTGTTCTTTGTAGTCGCCGTAAAGAACAATAGGGTTTTCCTTTCTGAACTTAATCAAAGCCTTGTAGTGATTATAGATGGAATTTGGATTTGCCATTTCTTCCTCGGCGTTAATGCCCTCTTTATAGTTCGGATTAACAGGCATCCAAGGAGTGCCGGTAGTAAAGCCTGCATTTTCGCTGCTGTTCCACTGAACAGGCGTTCTTGCGTTACCTCTTGTAACTCTCTTCAAACGCTCCTTTGCTTTTGCATCGGATATGCCGAGCATCCTGAGAGTTTTGTAGTTATTAATCGTAAAAACATCCTGATAATCTTCAAGCTCCGGGAGACTTATATTAGTCATTCCCAGCTCCTGACCTTGATAAATGAACGGTGTACCGCTTTGAAGAAAGTAGGAATTGGCAATAGACTTACCGCTTTCCTCTCTGTAATTTTCGCTGCCGTAACGTGATATAATTCGAGGATGGTCGTGATTTTCCATATAAAGAGCGTTCCAAGCCTTGCCCTGTAACTTAGTCTGCCACTTGGTAAATGCTCGTTTCATCTTTCTTAAATCGAAAGGCATTGCAAGAAATTCAGTAAACAGGCAGTCGGCACCCATATGCTGAAAATGGAACATCATATCAAGCTCTTGATTTGGTCCTTCGGTTATGTAGGAAAGTGCCGTTTTAACATCCATCATAGGAGCTTCGCCCACAGTAAAGCAGTCATATTCATCAAGGACCTGACGAAATTCCTTTAAATATTCGTGAATATGCGGACCATCCTTGTAATGCTCCATACCGCAGGCCTGCGGAATAGGAATACCATTTGGCAGCCCCTCTCGCTTGGAGATAAAGGTTATAACGTCCTCTCTGAAGCCGTCAACTCCCATATCAAGCCAAAAACGCATTATGTCCTTGACCTCTTGTCTTACCTTTGGATTATCCATATTCAAGTCTGGCTGTTTCTTTGCAAAGAGATGAAGATAATACTGATTATTTTCCTTGCAGTATTCCCAAGCCTTGCCCTCAAAGAGAGATGACCAGTTGTTAGGAAGTGACTTCCCTTTTCCATCACGCCAGATATAATAATCGTGGTATGGGCTGTTTTTATCAATTCCCTGTTTAAACCACGGGTGCTCGTCAGAGGTGTGATTAACAACAAGGTCCATTATAACTTTCATTCCTCTTTCGTGGGCGGCGTCAAGAACCTTTTTGAAAAGCTCGTTGTCGCCATAATCAGGAGAAATATTTTTATAGTCGGAAATATCGTAGCCGAAATCGGCATTAGGCGAACAGTAAAGAGGTGAAAACCATATGCAGTTTACACCTAAATCTTTAAGGTAATCAAGCTTTGAGAGAACACCCTCCAAATCACCGATTCCGTCGCCGTTGCCGTCACAGAAAGAACGAGGCCAAATTTGATAGCATACAGCGTCTTTATACCAATTTGTCTTTTTCATAATAAGCTCCCTTTCATCAATAAACACTTTGTGTAAAGTTTAATATAATTTTAGCATATTAGCACAAATTTGTAAATATGAATATAAAATTATTGTATTATTTGTCTAATGAAAATAAAAAAAATAAATCTAAGCCCAAATAAATGAGCTTAGATTTACAGCAGTATATTGTATTTATCTCTTTTTTTCTTTAAATATCATTTGACATTTTTATTCAAATCAAATATGCTATTGTTGCCAGCAGATTGTGTAGCAGAATCGACTTTGCTTTGCGAAGCCGCCTGCATTCATAATCTGCTGTTCTTTTATTTTTTACAAGTTATCATTATTGTCACCTTAAGCAATTCTTCTTCACTTATTGTTCCTTTTTCATCATATCTTTTCAGCATTGACAAAAGCATTGTTTCTAAATTTTCTCTATTTAATCCTAAATAATTTGCTATTGTCAGTGCCGGCGTTTCCCCAATATCCAATAAATCAAAAAACTGAAACATCAATTGCATTAACTCATCTGTTGTGTATTTTTCTAATAACCCCATATTCTCTCCCATTTTTAATAACGCAACAAACCATTCCAATTTTGTATATACTGAATATGATTTGACATTTTTGTACAAATTAAGATACAATCAACTGTAGAAGTGGTTGCGAATAGTTGATTTCATCAGCAATTTCGGCGTCGATAAGACGAGCCACTTCGTTTTTATTTTTTATATTGCTTTTTGAATATTTAAAATGTTGCTTTGATAATTTCAAATCATTTAACTGTATTCAAATTTATTTTCTTTACGCTGAGAAGTTTCAGTTCGTTTGCTTTCGGCACAAGATTGATTTCATTATAGACGTTGCCTACACCAAATTTTGTAGGCGGAACAGTTTTTATTACAAACTCTTTTCCGCTTTTGATATATTCTTCAAACTCACGCAGGCGGATAACGTATCTGCCGTTGGTGTTGAAATAATCGTCAATAAGCGTTTTGCCGCAGAAAAGCTGAAGATTAAGTCCCGTAAAATCAAAAGTCAACTCTGCATCATAGCAGTTATCAAGAATTGAACTGTCAATTCTAAGAGAATAATACTTTCTTTTTCCGTACGAATAGAGATAATAATCATATGGCAGTTTTATTTTTTCTCTGTCTGAAAGAGTTATGTATTTGCGTAAATCTGCATTATCATCAATTTTTTCGCAGAATACTGTACCGTTGTCATAATAAACAGTTCCCTTTTCAAAAATGATTTTACCGCTGATGTTATGGAGTTGTAAAGCTTTATCTTTGGACAGTACAATTATTTGTACGCCGTTTTGCTCAAATCCGATTTGGTCAACGGGCAGACTTATTTCTTCATTTGATGTTTTGAGCTTTGGAGAAACACCGTCGATTTCCATAAAATAGCATATAGTCTTGCCGTCTTTTTCCTGATAAGTGCATTAGCTTTAACGAATTTATCAAAGGATGGTGCGTTTTCATAAGCGTCATTAAAATTGATATGAACGCTGACTATTGTGTGGTACTTCTTCGCCTCGTCAATAAGCCACATCAACTTTCGTGAGCAGTTTTGTCAGGCAGTTTAAGTGCCTCATTTACCTCAAAGAAATCCGGATATTTGTCATCGTGGCCGTTATACTGCCAGCCGACAAGATAGATGATTTTAGGCATACCGAGAGTTATGGCGTCAACTCTTTTGATTATCTCCAAGGCGTCGGCAAAGGTGTTGATTACTGTTGAACCGCCTTTTCTGTCAGGAAACGCCATAGGCATTTTCATCATCATTGTTTTTGGGTAATCATAATTGTAGTCAAATTTTTTCATAATTATTTTCTATATTATGTTCAGTTACTTTCCTGCTTAATTTGGCTGATACAGTTCAGCGTATCGCCGTTTTTCTTAATTTCTTTCAAAAGCAGCTCGTTATTGTCTGCAACAGCTTTTTGGCAGATTTCATTGACCTTGACAGAATCTTCATCTGAAAGCGTACCGTCTTTATAATTTTGAACAGCGGCACGAATTTCAAGTGCGTTAATATAATCGGCGTGTTTCTTCTCTGTCAAATCATAAAACAGCATAGGAATAACGCAGATAACCGAGAATATGATACCAAGCCAAGTAACGCTCTTAAAGGTGTTATACATAGTTGTAGGATCTTTGAGTGCTGTGTCAATATTGTCGCTGAAGCCTACGCCGCCAAAGGACATAAAGAGAGGCATAAGTGCACCTGTGAACAGGCCGAAAAATGTGAGAATAAAATTGTTGAAATTCTGCCAGAAGCCCTCAAGCCTTTTGCCTGTTTTCCATTGCTGATAATCAAGCACGTCGGAAACCATAATATTTGCAATATAGCTGAGTCCGTTAAATAAATTTTGGAAGAATATTGCCACCAGCATAAGATAAGGGTTATGTAGAGTGAAAAGCTGCATAAACGCCATAACAGTAAAGCCAACAGTTGAAATTATCATAACCTTACCTTTGCCGAACTTTTTAATAAGCCAAGGGCCGAGAAGCATTCCTGGAATCAATGCGTTATTCAAAACCATATTGCAGATGGTGAGGACAAATGCACCGGTTTGACCGCCGATTGCGTAATTGCATATCCACAAATACATATTGATATTGCCTCTTACTGCAACTGCAATATTGAAAATTGTGATTATCCAAAAGTATTTATTGCCTGCCATCTGCTTAAGGCCGTCGGAAAATTTAACCTTTGCCACATATTTGTTATGAACAACAGTTCTTTCCTCTGTTCCGAAATAAGCAAAGAGAACTAAAATTATTCCGCCGATACCGCAGATTGGAAATGCCCAGCGGTAAAGCTCAATATTATTCATTGGATTTTCGCTGTCGGCAAAAGCAAGTCCTGCTGCAAAAGGAATTATGATATTAACTATGGAGCTTGGGATGTTTGAGATAAGTCCCTTAAAAGCACCGATGTTTGCTCTTTCCTGTGACACAGGTGAAATTGTCTGCTCAATACCTGTCAGGCATTGAGTGAGAAGTGTTGAGAAAAATGTTCCCAGCTGAACGAGAATAAACATAACGAGTACGCCGAGTGACACTTCAATATGTGATGCCGCAACAGCGAACACGGGAATAGCAGGAATATCAAAGCCGAAAAGAACATTTTCTATCCACGATTCAGGAATAAACGGTATAAATGTAAAGCTTAATACAGTCAGTATCGCACTCCACAAAAGAAACGGTTTAAACTTGCCACGCTTTGAATTTGAATTGTCAATGAGCATCGAAAGTATAGGTGCTCTCAAAAGTCCGATAAGAGATGCTATAACACTTGACACGAACACAAAGCCTGTTGAAACCTTGAAATAGCTAATCATAATCGGGATGTTAATAGCTATTGCAGTCCAGCTTATAATTACGCTGAGAAACGATAACGAACCGCTGCCCAAAGCAAGATTAAGAAATTCCTTGTAGCTTACATAATAGCCGTCAGGAGGAGTTTTCCAATGAGATTTAAGAGTATTAAGCCCGTCACTTATTTTCTGCTTTAATTGTACTTTTTCAGCCATATCTATACCTCTGAAATTTAAAATTTAGAAATACTTACTGTGGGTGTATTTGTTTCGTCAAATTCGATTACTGTTCCTCCGAGAACGTCAAAATCGAACCATCAGTACACACCTATATTAAAAACCGAGAAATTTAGTTATAAAATTTCTTCTTATATTATACAATCATTATACAATATTTGCCAAGATAAAATTTTAAAAATCCGACTTTAAAATATAGAAATTCTGCTATTTTTATAATAAAAAACTGCCCTCAAAATCAGTGAAGGCAGAATATATATGACAGCAGAATTATAAAACACTGTTTAATGAATAAAAATAAAAAAACGGCAACTTTCAAAAGAAAATTGCCGTTTATGGCAGGGGTACAAGGATTCGAACCCTGACTTGTGGTTTTGGAGACCATCGTGCTAACCGTTGAACACTATACCCCTATATTAAAAACAATTGGTGGGCCATCAGGGACTCGAACCCCGGACCGACCGGTTATGAGCCGGTGGCTCTAACCAACTGAGCTAATGGCCCACGAAAGCCGTATGCCGATTAACTCGACTTGCGACTTTGATATAATACCACCAAAATGAGCAGTTGTCAATAGTTTTATTTAACAAACATTACCGAAGCGGCAATTAAATATTGACCTGCATAATAAAGAAAATGATTTACAAACAAATGGATCGGCTTATCCTTTCCTCTGCCAAAGAATGTATTTGAAAGAACAGCGTCGGAAAGAAGAAACAGTATAGCACCAATCATCATAAGGACATAGCCTTTTTGGAAACCGCTGACAAAAGCTGCAATAACAGATGTAACCATTGTCATTGCAAGGAATGAAACGTAAACGGCAACAATTTTTCTGTATGCACCGTAGTGAACTTTCATAATATTTGCAGTCAGAATTGAGCCAACACCTATGCCAACAGAAACAACGGCAGCGATTAAAATGAGCCACCATTTAATCTTAAGAGAATAAATCACAGCACAGATATAGAAAATATGGCCTACTAAAAAGAAGATAAATCCGCCGTTAAGATATGTTTTTTCTTCTGACTTATAGATACCCTTAAGGTCAAGAAGAATATCGCCGACAAGACCTAATGCACCGCCCATAATAATAAGCGAGCCGTAGGTGTAAGCGGTACTATTGTCGATAAGAGCAAAAACAGCGGTTAAAAGATAACACAAGCTTGATACCGATTTAAAAAGCAGATTTTTAACGCTGTAGCCTTTACTTCTTTGGCAGCAGAAAGCAAATGAAACGATAACGCCAACTGATAATACTACATAATAGAACATATTATTCACCCTTTTCCAATGCTAATTTTTTAAATTTTTTCTGTTTTGAAAGATAAATTATAACAAGCGGAATATCCGCAAGTAACCACGCCGCAGGACCTGCATAGCAAATAGCGTCAAAGCCAATAAGCGGTGTGAAAACAAGTGCTATGGCAAGTCTGCCGAAAAGCTCACCTGCACCGGCAATCATATTCGCATATGTAAATCCGAGACCTTGAAGTGTGTTCCTGAACACAAACAAAATTGAAACCAAGCTGTAACACTGAGCAATAGCTAAAAGATATCTCTTGGCAGCAAACATAATTTCTTCGTTATATTCCGTCATAAACAGTCCTACAACAGACGGACCTATTGAGATTAAAATTATACTGCATACAACCGAAACAAGCAGGTCTAAAAGGAATATCTTTTTAACGCTGTCGATAATTCGTCTGTACTTCCCTGCTCCGTAATTCTGCGACACAAAGGTCATTGTGCCAACGCCCAAGCCTGACATAGGAATGTTAGTAATCTGTTCTACTCTGCCGGCGGCGGTAAATCCTGCAATAACATTCGCACCAAAGCCATTAACGGCAGTTTGAAGAATCATTGAGCCGATTGAGGTTATAGTAAACTGCAAGGAAATAGGAATACCCAACTTAATCTGTGACCAGGAAATTCTGCCCTCAAGGCGTAAATCCGAAGCTTTTATATCAAGAACCTTATTATGTTTCAATACGGAGAAAGCCGACAGAATTGCCGCTGTAAGCTGAGAAATCGCTGTAGCCCAAGCGGCACCCACAACGCCCCATTTAAAATATCCTACGAACAGCAAATCAAGAATAAGATTTACAAACACGCCGGCAATAAGAAAATACAGCGGTTTCTTACTATCGCCCACAGCTCTTGAAATTGCGTTAAAGTTGTTAAGCGTCATTTGAATCGGCACTGAATAATACAGAACATTCACATACTGAGAGGACATCTCGATAATTTCATCAGGCGTATCAATGAGCCTTAAAAGCGGAGTTGAAAGAAAATGTGCAACGATAACAATAATCACGCCTATTAGCAGAGCCAATGAGATACTGTTACCTGCGTACTTATTCATTCTCTTTTTATCGCCTGAGCCATAGCTTTGTGCAACAAAAATTGTAAAGCCTGAAGTAAGCCCCAAAGATGCACCGATGATAAAGCTGTTAATAGAGGCTACATTTCCCACAGCAGCTAAAGCATCAGTACCTACAAAACGGCCAACAATTATGTTATCGACCAAATTGTAATTATATTGAAGCATCGAACTGCCCATTATGGGAAGTGCAAAGGAAATTATACTCTTTAAAGGTTTGCCGTTTAATAAATCTGTTTTCATTATAATATGTATTTGCCTCGTAAATGTTCTTACCCTAACAACACTTTACCATTAAAAGGCAATCAAGTCAACATATATTTATAATTTCAGCAATAAGTGTTAATTATTTGACATTTTTCTATTATTTTAAGGTTAATTTCGGCATTATGGTTAGGGAAGCAGAATAAAATTAATTGAGGTGATGAAAATGATTAGTGCTATACTATCGGCACTGAGTGCACATTTGATTTATTTCATTTTGCACATTCAAAACACATCAAGCTTTCCGAAACCTCTGCCGCCGAAAGAGGAAAAAGAAATGCTTGAGAGGATGAAAAACGGCGACAAAAATGCACGAGCCACGCTGATTGAGCGAAACCTGCGTCTTGTGAGCCACATTGTTAAAAAATACTATTCAAAAACAAATGACACGGATGATTTGATAAGTATCGGCACAATCGGACTTATAAAAGGCATAGACTCCTTTGACGCTGACAAAGGAACAAAGCTTGCCACATATGCGTCAAGGTGTATTGAAAATGAGATACTTATGCATTTCAGAGCAGGAAGAAAACAGTCAAATGACGTGTATCTCAGCGATGCTTTAGAGGTTGACAAAGATGGAAATCCTTTGACAATTGAGGACACGGTAAGCAGTCCTGATGATATTGCAGAGGACCTGGAAACAAAGGTACAATGGGAAAAAGCAGCAAAAATTATTGAAAATCTTGAGGACGAAAGAGAAAGAGAAATAATCATTCTGCGATACGGATTGGATAACAAAAAGCCCCTGACGCAACGCGAGGTTGCTCAGAGGCTGAATATTAGCCGAAGCTATGTATCAAGAATTGAAAAGAAAGTATTAAACGATATAAAGAGAAAGCTTGATTAGTCTTGCTTAAACTTTTTCAGCTGTTCTTTGAGCTCCTTGTTTTCTTCCTCAAGAGCTTCAAGCATAGCAATATTTTGCTTAAGCTCCCTGCCGGCAGATTTAAGCTGAAAATCAAGATTTGAATTAATTATTTCAAGACGCTGACACTCGAAATTAACATCCTCAAGAGCGGCGGTCAAGCGTGATATTTCATCAGTAAGTCTTTTTATATCGGAAAGTTTATTCATCAATTCACCTGAAATTTAAATATGTATATCACAAAAGAGGTTGACAAGCAACCTCTTTTTTAATATTAGTTGTCGATGTCTACGTCTTTTTCAAAGTAACGTGAACCAAACCAATTAACCTTAAGAGTGTATTCCTCTTCGAGCTTAGATGAAGCGTCGGAACTGTCGTTTGAAGACAAAGCATCATTAGCTGTCTGCTCCCAAACTGCCAAATCGCCATCGCCAACATAGTACATAATATGATAACCGAAATCAGACTTTACAATACCTGTATCGCCTGCTTTTCTGCCAGGCTCAAAGCACCAAGCTGAGAAGGAGTCAACCATCTGTCCCGGAACAACGTCTTCGTAAAGACCGCCTGTTTCAGCAGAGCCTGTATCATCTGTATTATCAGCAACAAGTGATGCGAAATTATCCTCTGTTGCGTCTTTCTTAAATTCAGCAAGGAGGTCATTTGCTTTCTTTTCAGCGTCTTTCCACTGAGCAGTTGTAGCATCTGTAGCATCTGTATCTTCATCGTCTGTTTCAGGAGCGATTAAGATGTGACGAACATTTGCAGTCTTCATATCGCTGATAGATGCAGGTGAAAGAACATATACAACTGTTGTGCTGTACTGATAAGCGTCGCCTGCGTTTCTGTCGCTGCTGAAGAGCCAATCAAGACCCGGAGTTTCATCCTTATCGTCAGCAGTTGCAATAGCAAGACCCTTTGATTCAAGAATTGACTTTGTTGCACCGTAGATAGTTGAATAGCCATCCTCGTTTGCGTAAGCTGTCTTATAGAATGTAGAATCGGAAGATGTATATTTACCGCAAAGTGAGGTGAAGTTAGAGCCGTCAGCCTTAAGAGCAGCCTTAAATGCCTTAGCGTCATCTTCATTAGTACACTCAAAGAATCTGATATCTACTGACTTAAGCTCGTCCTTATGCTCATCCTTATAAGCATCATAATCTTCCTGAGAATATCCCTCTTCAGCGATTTTCTCCTGAATTTCTGTCTTATAGTTATCAGCTATATAGCTTCTTGTAGTTTCTGTTCTGAATACAGACTCGGTAACGCCCTTACCCATAGCCTTTACAAGATAACCGCTGAGGGTGTAGCCGTAGCTTTCAGCAGTTTCTCTGTACTGGCTGAGAGTATCGTCAAGCTCTGACTTCTGCTCGTCTGTAATTTCAGGCTCCTCACCGCCGTTAGCTTCAACAGCAGCAAGATAATAAGTGTATGTCTCCTCGATTGACTCAAGAACCTCGTCATAGAGATATTCTGCCCAAGTAACCTCTTCGTCGTCGTGATTCTTTGTCATCTGCTTAGAAAGCTTCTGGTCAAAGTCAACATCCATATCATACTCAGCAGGGTCAAGACCATACTGTGTATACTGCTCCTGAGTTGAACGAAGATTATTATATGTTAAAGCAAAATAGTAGTTGTAAGTAGCAACCTTAATCTTAGCTTTCTGCTCGCCGTTAGTTACAGTCATACCTGTAAAATGCTGAGCAGGAATACCGAGAGAGGCTACAAAGCCCTTACGAACTGCACCTGTTGCAACATATGTAACAAGCAAAGCTACTACGATAACGATACAGATAACAGATTTGATAATTCTTGCTGTTCTCTTAGGAACACCTGTACCTTCGCTGCCGACTGATGTGTACTTATCGGAAAGCTTTTTAATCTTAGCGTTAAGCTCCTCAATCTTCTTTTCGTCAGTTTCAGAAGCCTTTTCCTGCTTAAGAGCATCAATCTGCTTTTTAATTTCAGCTCTTTTAGCGTCATTCTTTTCACGCTTTTTAGCAGCCTTTGCAGCGTTCTTTTCTGCTTTTTTTGCTGATTTATCTTTATCGGAATTAAGGCTTCCGCCTGTCAATAAATCATCATCTAATTGTTTCTTTGCCATTTTTTCATCCTACCTAATTCATAATAGTAAAATAATACAAAACATATTTTACACCATTATTGTTAATATTACAAGTATTATTTTACTTTTATTTTTTGTTGTAACAAATTACTCCTCAGTATCCGACATAGAGGTGTCAAGCTGTGACTGAATTTCCTGAATCATATTGTACTCCTCAACAGCGTTGTCAACGATTTTATCATTAACCTTAATGTCTGCATCATCCATAATCTTATCGAGCTCTTGCTCTGACAAATCGGAAATAATGCTTGCTTCATAAGACGGACAAGTACGTACAAAGAACATAATGTGATAGCCGTAATCGGACTTTACAATATCTGTATCGCCGTACTTTCTTGATTTATCAAAGGACCAGTCTTCAAATTCAGGGACCATCTCACCCTCTGTAACGCCCTCGTAAAGACCACCGAAGGTATCGCTGGAGCTTGCAGATGTAGAGCCTGTATCAGAGCTGTATTCTTCAGCAAGAAGTGCAAAAGAAAATTCTGTCTTATCGCCCTTGTTGTACTCCTCAAGGACCTTATCAGCCTTAGTTCTTGCAGCAGCCCACTGCTCGTCGGTATATTCTGTGGTTTCTTCATCATCGCTTTCAGGCTGAATGAGAATATGTCTTACTGTATAGGTATTGTCATCAAGAAGTGAGGCGTCCTCAGTCTTGAGAATAACGTAGATATAGCCTGCTGATTCGTCAGCATAGTAATTTGTAGAGCCGACTTTAGTATCTGCACTGAACAGCCAATTTGTTACTTCTGTATCAAATGGTGAATCGGCACCTGTAATTGTAGCATAGGTATTTTCCTCGTAAGTAGCAATTGCATCGGCAGTAGCTTCCTCTTTAGTTATACTGCTGTCTGACTCCATTGCATATTCAGCATCAGAAGCAATGTAATCAGCATAAACCTCCTCAACCAAATCTTTAACTGCATCGGCATCTGTCATCTTTGACATATAACTCTTTGCCTTGTTGATAGAATTTTTAGTTGTAGTGTCATCGGTAGTATCATAAGGGAAAGCCAGATATGTAAATGTAATCTGCTGATATTCGTCCTTATGCTCGTCGAAATACTTATTGATTTCTTCTTCGCTGAAATCGTTTTGAGCAGAAAGCATACCCTTATAATTTGCTGTGATATAATACTGCTCAAGCATAAGCTCAAGAGTTTCCTCTGAACAGTACTGACCGAAATTAGCAGAAATATACTCATCAAGAGATACACCGTTTTCGGATGCAGAGGTCTTGAGAGATTCCATCTGAGAATCGAGAGTTTCCTGCTGAGATGCGGTAAGAGTTACGCCTGCTGCCTTACCTGCTGTGTAATAAGCGGTAGTAGTTTCAATTTCCTTGAGACATTCCTGAATAAAGAAATCTTCCCAAGTTATTTGGTTGCCCTCGTCATCAGTTGTATACTGAGAAGAATAGTCCTTTGTAGTATCAAGGTCGAAATAGCCATAAGCCGCATACTGCTCATAGTAGCTTACCATACTTGAATAGTAATAGTTAAACATACCTGTGCTGACCTTTGTGCCGTCAATTTCAGCAACTACAGAGCCGGGATTCATCATATCTCCCTCTTTGCCGTTAGGTACTGTATAATATCTTACGCCTAAAACAGCCAAAACTGCAATAACGGCAGCAACAAAAATTGCAACGCCTACAAATTTAACAATATCCTTGTTCTTTGCTTTCTTTGCAGGCTGAGGTGCAGGTACATCCTCTGCATCGTCCTTTTTGCTTTTGCTGTCGCTTTCTTTACTGCTTTTAAGGTCAATTTCAAAGCGGTCATCCTCTAAAACAAGGTCATCCTCAAGAGTAGGTGCAGATGCGTCAAACTGCCAATTATCATTGGTTTCGTACTTAACGCCGTCCTTTTCCTCAAGAGTATCGTCTGCCTGTTCTTCACTTTCAGGCTGAGAATCGTTTACAGCTGTATCCTCTGTTTCGTTTGTGTTTTGTTCTTCGTTTTCTTCGGAAAGCTGTTCCAATTCCTTTTCTTTTTCGTCCATAATGTCACCCCAACTGTGAATTTAAATACTAATAAATTATACTATAATACAAATATTATTGCAACAAATTTATTCTAATGATTATATAAATTTTCTGTTAATTACATATGATTTTTCACTTGGAAAATTATTTTACTTGAAAAATAGTTACAATAGGTGTATTATTGTGGTGTATTTCTGTATACGCAGGACGAATTGTATTAAGCTTTGACAAAGTAAAATTAAAATAATTTTTAATTTTCAAACGATGCAATCAGGAGATTATATGAAAAAAGCAATACTTGATTTTAAGGAAAGGTACCGAAGTAATCCCGGCGGATATTGGCTTCTTGCAACAATATTCCTGTTTCCGATTCTGCCGGAATATGTAAGTCCTTTCATTCTGTTTATAGGATTTATTGTATTTAAGCGTCAATGGACCAGAGAGGGCAAAAAGGCTAAGGTCGGAACCATCGGCAAAATAATGATGGTGTTTATGGGCTTTGCACTTATAAGCACAATTTGGTCTGACACTAAATTTTCTACCTTTGCAACTGCTATGATGTGGTGGGGGATGTTTTTGATAGAGGTTATGATTTATAACCTTGCAAGAACAAGAAAGAAGATTGACCGAATACTTGCTACTATGGTGGCGTCAGGTGCATTAAACGGCTTAGTTGCAGTTTTGCAGATTTGCTCATACACTCTTTACAGATATGATTATATAGAGAAATCTCAGGTGTTCACAACGCCTTTTTACAAGCCGCTTGACAAGCTTGTATACACTTGGCTGCCATTTGATATTGATACAACACTTTGGTGGGATTCGAGAGCCAGCGGATTTTTCTCAAACCCTAATCTGCTTGCAACATATCTTCTTATGGTTTATCCCATATCAATATATCTGTTCCTTAACACTAAAGGCAAAAAGCACAAGATAATTTACTTTATGGCAAACGTGCTTATCAGCGGTGGTATCAGTGCTACACTCACTCGTGCAGGATGTGTTATCGCCATTGCCGGATGGGTATTTATGTTTATTATACTCATTAAGCAGCATTGGAAAGAGCTTCTTGAAATATTTATTCCGACAGTATGTGTTATCGTTCCGTCGCTTTTGACAAGGTACGGAATAATATTCAAAGCAAGAGGCGGCGGCGAGGAAGCTAAAAAATCTTCTGCGGCTCACTTCCAGATTTGGGGAAGTCTTATAGATTACATAACCGAACACATAAATGCTTTTCTTGTTGGTCTTGGCTTCGGCTGTGAATCTACGGGAATGGTGCTTTTAAATGAATATAATCTTGACAAGCCCCACGGTCACAATTTTGTTATTGAAACATGGATGGAAGTAGGCGTAATCGGAGTTATTATTCTTTTTGTAGCACTGATTTTCTCCTTCGGAAAGCTGCTTGAAATCAATGCTAATAACGGAAAGAAGTTCACTCTTGTATTCTGCGTATTTACATCAATGCTTTTGTATCTCCTCTTTGGACTGACAGATTACATTTTCAACTCACCAAAGCAGATTATACTTTTGTTTATTCTTTTGGGACTTACTCAGGCAATGAGTGCCTGCTATGACAAGACGCTGATACACGACGCTCAAAGTCTTAAAGAGGCAGCGGAAATTGAAATTCAAAACGCCACTCATCAAAAGCCAATCAGGAAAATAAGAAAAAGAAGTAAATAAGACAAGACAAAAAATACAGGTACCAAAATTCAGGTACCTGTATTTTTTTATAATTATGTTTGAGATTTAACCTTTTGAATTTTAAAAATCGACCTTAAAATCGGTGCTAATACCTTTGGACTTTTAATGAGTACAACTTTCACGCTTATCCCCTCTTGCCTATTTTTTACAGCAAATTATGCCGAGGATAATTACAACAATGGCAAGAATTCTGGTTATCCATACTGTAGGAAAACAGCACGCCATAACGCATCCAACGCCGAAAGCTATCCAAAGATAATCGCGTCTGCACATTTTCTTCATTGATGTATCACCTCAATTTACTGTTTCTGATACATACTATGAAAGAAAAGCTTAATCGTTACTCTGAATAAGCAAAATTTTTCCGCTTTTAAATTTCAGCTGTACCTTTTCGTCCTTAAGCTCGTTGCTTTGAGCCAAAGGACAATCAGCAGTTAATGTATAATCGGTAACGTTATACTCTGCTCCTGTAATTGTTAAATCTACAC
This sequence comes from Eubacteriales bacterium, assembly GCA_029219885.1. Classification (GTDB taxonomy): domain Bacteria; phylum Bacillota; class Clostridia; order Oscillospirales; family Acutalibacteraceae; genus Eubacterium_R. The sequence continues at coordinate 32,566 of JAQXUH010000062.1, forward strand.
AGTCGCCGAAAAGAGCGAAAAGAGAAAAGTATTTATATCCGTCGCTTTCAAAAATCGTGTCATTTGTCAGCACACGGATTTTATTGTTTTTATTGAGCATTACAGCGTTAATATTCCTGTCGGCACAGTAGTTCAGGCAAAGAATATTGTCATATGTATGGTCAATTCTTGAGCCTATACCACCGAGAATCAAGATATCGTTAAAGCCTCTTTTAACAGCTTCCTTGACAGAATAAAATGTATCTGTATCGTCCTTTCTTACAGGCAAGACAATAGTTTCAGCGTCTGTTTGGGGCTTTTCAGAGGAGTCAAAATCGCCGATTATCAAGTCAGGCTCAAGGCCTAATTTGACGCATTTTTTATATCCGCTGTCAGCACTTATTATAAATCTGCCGTCAAGGTGATTTTTATAATATTGAATTTCGTTTTCAGGTGCACCTGTAATAATTGCACAGCTTTTTATTTTAGTTCCCATTCTTTAATATCCTTGACCTCGTTATACATTTGAACGTAGCTTTCGTGCCTGCTTTTTGAGATAATTCCGTCATCTACTGCCTGCTTAACTGCACAGCCCTTATCGTTAATATGAGAGCAGTTAGCGGCGAATTTACATTCGTCAAGATAAGGACGAAATTCTCTGAAGCAGTATGGCAAATCGTCCTTTAAAATTCTTTCACAGCGTTCGATATCGAGAGATGAAAAGCCAGGAGTATCTGCCACATATCCGCCTGCTACTTTGAAAAGCTCACAGGCTCTTGTGGTATGACGGCCTCTGCCAAGCTTTTTACTTGTCTGACCGGTAGCAAGGGAAAGACTGCTGTCAATATTGTTCAAAAGCGAGGACTTGCCCACACCTGTATTTCCTGTAAACGCACTGACTTTATCCTTTAAAAGTGCCTTAATTTCCTCTGAGCCCTTACCGCTGACGTTATCACATACAACTGTTTTAAAGCCTGCTTTTGAATAGATGTCTGCATATTCTTCATAGCCGTCGGCAAGGTCAATTTTTGTAAAAACAATTATCGGCTCAATTTCCTTATACTCCGCAATTGCAATAAGCCTGTCAAGAACGCCTGTATTTATTGCAGGACTGACAAGAGAGCAGACAATAAAAAGTCTATCAATATTTGCCAGAGGAGGTCTTACAAGAAAATTCTTTCTTTCTTCAATGACATCAATAGTATTTTCCGCATTAGTGTTGACGGAAATCTTAACTCTGTCACCAACAAGAGGAGTAATTTTTTCTTTCCTGAAAACACCTCTTGCTTTACATTCATATATGCCGTCAGCGGTTTCCACATAGTAGAAACCGCCGATTCCTTTAATTATTAAACCATCAAGCATATTATTCTCCTACATAGCCGTCAACATCGGATGGTGCATTTACATCACCTTGATTTGGAGGAGCGGAAGTAGGTTCACTGCTGTCGGAAAATCCGCTGAAATCAACCTTAATGCTCTGATTATTCTTGGTATCTACGGACTTTGTTTCAACAGCACCTACGTCGGTAAGAGAAACTTTGATTGTTACATCTGTTTCGTCTTCAATCTTAATGCTGACATTTGCCTTACTGCCGTTAAGGGTTACAGCTTGATTAAGGTAGGTTTCGCCGTCTAACATAACCTCGAGAGAATCAACTGCATACTCGCCGTTGCCGTCGGACACGGTAGGAAGAATTACAGAAAGTGAAACCTTTGTGGATGGCTTTGTAGTTGTAGTAGTAACGCCTGAGGAAATAACTACCCTGATTGAATCATCAGCAACTGCCATAACACCTGCACTCGGTGACTGAGAAATAACAACGCCCTTTGGTGCTGTGCTGTCCTCTGTTACAAATGAGATATTGGTAAAGCCTGTTTTTTCAAGAAAAGCTCTTGCACCCTCCTGGCTGAGGCCTTTGACATCAGGAACTTTAATCTCCTGTTCAACAACAGTTGTTGGACCTGAGCTGAGGAAAATTGTAATCTGCGTATCGGAAGAAACTACTGTACCTGCCTTAGGGTCGGTATATACAACATATCCCTCTTCAACGCTTTCGCTTGAAATAGTCGTAACTGTATAGTTCATCAGTCCCTCATTTTCAAGTGCTTTCTTCGCCTTTACAGCTGTAAGATTGTAGATATTCGGGACATTTATATCATCTGTAGAAGCAGACACAACGAGAGTTACCTGACTGCCCTCAATGACCTTAGTACCTGCTTCAGGTGACTGACTGATAACAATTCCCGGCTCGTATTCGTCTGTCTTTTCCTGCTCAAGAACGAACTCGTAATCATACTTATTAGAGCTTACAAGCTCATCGTATGAGAAACCGACAAAGCTGTCAAGAGTGCTCGTATCTGTATTAAAGGAGCCTGTTATAGCCATAACCAAAATTACAATTGCCGCAACGAGAAGAATTATTCCCACAAGAACTGCTGATATAATCTTTTTCTTATGGTCAGGGTCATAATAGGAGTCATCGTCCTCATCATAGGCCTCATCATTCTCCTGCTTTTGAACTGCCTTGTCGTCAGTTTTCATTACATATTTAGTAGGCTCTTTATCAACAAAATATGAATAGTCAAATTCTGTCTTAGGATTTTTTATAATCTCCTCAATATCAAGGAGCATTTCTGTGGCAGTCTGATATCTGTCAGCAGGGTCCTTCTGCATAGCGTGGATACAAATCTGCTCAAGTCCCTTAGGAATATCGGGATTTATATCCGTAAGCTTTTGGGCGTCATTCTGAACCTGCATAAGTGCAACTGAAACAGCACTTTCTGCCTCAAAAGGAACCTTGCCTGCAAGCATTTCATAAAGCACAACGCCAACGGAATAAATGTCCGCTCTCTCGTCTGTAAATTCACCCTTTGCCTGTTCAGGACTGATATAGTGAACAGAGCCTATTGCGGTATCGGTAAGAGTCCTTGTTTCACTTCTTGAAAATCTTGCGATACCGAAATCGGCAACCTTAATGTTACCGTTAGAGAGAAGAATTATATTCTGTGGCTTAATGTCCCTGTGGACTATGCCCTTATCGTGTGCGTGCTGGAGAGCCTTTAAAATCTGCGTCATAAAGAAAAGTGCATCATTCCACGTAATAGCACCTTGCTTTTGGATATACTCCTTGAGCGTAATTCCGTCAACATACTCCATAACGATGTACTGAAGCTTCTCGCCGAAGCTGACATCGTACACCTTAACAATATTCAGATGTGACAAAAGTGCGATTGCCTTAGACTCATTCTTAAAGCGTCTTACAAATTCGTCATTAGTTAGAAATTCATCCTTAAGAATTTTGACAGCAACAATCCTGTCATCTACATTATCATAAGCCTTATAAACGACAGACATTCCGCCAACGCCCACAATTTCCTGTATCTCGTATCTGCCGTCAAGACGCTTTCCTACATAATTATCCATAAAAAATCAAACCTCATTATTTTGAAATAACTACTACCGTAATATTATCTCCGCCGCCGTTTTCGTTAGCTTTCTGAACTAATCTGTCAGCAAAGGCATAATGCTTGCCGTCGCTCATTAAATCTATAATTTCGTCGTTTGTTACATAATTTGAAAGTCCGTCGGTACAGAGAAGAAGTGTTGAATTGTCGTCCAAATCAATCTGGTCAAAATCAATTTCAATGCTTTTGTCAACGCCTACTGCCCTTGTGATAATATTTTTATTCGGGTGATGAGCCGCCTGCTCGTCAGTAATCTTACCTCTGTCAAGCAAATCCTGAACCATACTGTGGTCAGTTGTAATCTGCTTAATACCACCGTCGGAAAGGACATAAGCTCTGCTGTCACCTGCGTGAGCAATAAACGCCTGATTATCCCTGACAATAGCACAGACAACAGTAGTGCCCATACCGTGAAGCTCAGGCTTGGCATCTGCCATATCGTAAACCTCAATATTAGCGGCAGTCAAAGCTGAATCAAGCATATTTTTAACAGAAACATCACGCATCTTTTCCCTATAAGAAGCATTGATTTTGTCGCTGATGACCTTAACTGCAAGTGCACTTGCGATATTACCGCCTGCTGCACCGCCCATACCGTCACAGACAACAGCCCATACTACCTCGTCGGAAAATTCGCCCACAGCGTAAGCGTCCTGATTAGTTTCCCTGACGTGACCTCTGTCGGTTTTGGCAACAATTTTCATTACTTATCACCTCTGTTTTTCAGGCGTCTGAGCTGACCGCAGGATGCGTTGATATCAGAGCCTAATGTTCTTCTTATTGTAGCATTTATTCCCTTGCTTTTCAATACGCTTTGGAATTTAATAATATCCTGCTTTGAGCCACGGACGTTACCTCGTTCCTCAACATCATTGACGGGAATTAAATTTACGTGGGACAGCATACCTGAAAGCTTTGAGGCAAGCTCCAAAGCATCTCTTTCACTGTCATTTACACCTTTAATTAATGTATATTCAAAGCTTACCCGTCTGCCTGTTTTCTTGGCATATGCCTTACAGGCGGTTAAAAGCTCGTCAATATTATACTTCCTGTTCACCGGCATTGTTCTGCTTCTTATCTCGTCATTTGGTGCGTGAAGAGAAATTGTCAATGTCAGCTGTAGGTCAAGATTCATTAAATCATAAATTCTCGGGACAATACCGCAGGTGGAAAGAGTAATATTTCTCATACTGATATTAAGTCCGTTTTCGTCATTTACATTTTTGAGAAAAGAAATAACATTGTCGAAATTATCAAGAGGCTCCCCTATTCCCATAAGTACAATATGAGAAATTTTGATATTCAAGTCATTTTGAGCTGAATGAAGCTGTGACTCAATTTCTCCTGCCGTCAGATTACGCTTAAAGCCTGCAAGAGTTGAGGCACAGAAGGTACAGCCCATTTTACAGCCAACCTGAGAGGAAACGCAAATTGTGTAGCCGTACTTGTATTTCATTACAACCGACTCAATATACTCGCCGTCATAAAGGCGGAAGAGATATTTAACAGTATCATCGAGCTTTGATTCGTACTTATCCTCAATTGCACAGGAGGAAATATAATACTTTTCCGAAAGCTTTTCACGCAAATCTTTGCTTATATTCGTCATATCGTCAAAGGAAGAACAGCCGAATTTGTGAAGCCACTGAAAAATCTGCTTTGTCCTGAACTTCGGCAATGACATTTCGGAAAGCTCGTTATTAAGTTGTTCATATGTAAGAGCTTTAATATCAGTTTTCATTCTTCACCATTACTGCATAATAAAATCCGTCACCGCCGTCAATTGACGGAAAAACAGTCTTTTCGTAAACTAAAGCAAAGCTTTTATTTTTATCTAAAAAGGCAGAAACCACCTTTTCGTTTTCTTTTTTATTTAAAGTACAGGTGGAATAAACAATCGTACCGCCTGTTTTAAGATATTCGGAAGAAATCTCAAGTATTTTAAGCTGAAGAGCAGGCAAATCTTTAATGCTGTCTAAATCTTTATATCTGATTTCAGGCTTTCTTCTGATAATGCCGAATCCCGAGCACGGAACATCACAAAGAACTCTGTCGGCTTTCGGCAAATTCTCGTTAAATACCGACGCATCATTAACTGATGCTTTAATATTTTCAATGCCTAATCTTCCGGCAGATTTTTCGATAAGTCCCACTCTCTGCTCGTAAAGGTCAAAAGCATAAAGAGTACCGCTGTTTTCCATATCAAGAGAAACGGAAAAGGCTTTACCGCCAGGAGCGGAACACATATCAAGAACAGTTTCGTCTTTTTTTGCACCTAATGCCTTTGCACAATTGTAGCTTGACAGGTCCTCGATATAAAAAAGTCCGTTTTCAAAGGCTTTTGACTCAGACAAATCAAAAGGCGAGATTATCTTAACAACGTCACCGCAGACTTCGCTTTCAATTCCGTCGCAGGCAAGCTCGTATGTAAGCTCCTCAGCGTCAACAAAAAGCGTATTGGGAATTGCAAATACAGGCGGTTTATCATTTACACACGGCAAAAATTCTTTAACTGTATCCTCACCGTACTGCTTGCACCACATATTTATTAAATTCTGCGGTACTGAATATTTAACCGACAAATCATCAGGAATCTGCCTGTCGCCGTCAACCTTATGCAAAACAGCATTGACAAGCTTTGAATAATAGTCCTGCTTGATTTCCTTTGTCAGCTTAACGCTTTCGTTAATGGCGGCACTTGCAGGTACTTTATCCATAAAAAGCAGTTGATAAATACCCATACGCAGAATGATTTTAACTTTAGGCTTCAGCTTACAATCTGTGTATTTTTCAATAAAATAATCAAGTGTCAGCTTTCTTTCTGCAACGCCGTAGACAAGAGCAGAAATAAACTGCTTGTCGTCCTGAGTGTTTTTCAGTACGCTGTCAAGGACAAGATTTGAATATGAATTGTCGCTGAATATTTTATAAAGCGTTTCAAACGCAATTAATCGTGAACTTTTCATCAATTTCTGTTATTTCTTCCTGAAAGAAGTAAAAGTCTCAAAAGTGTGGCAAGTGCTGATGCAAGAGCGGCAACATAGGTAAGTGCTGCGGCTGTCAATACTTTCTTTGCACCTGTGTACTCCTCGCCCTCAAGAAAGCCGTTAGCGTCAATAGTTTGAAGTGCACGTTTTGACGCATTAAACTCAACAGGCAGAGTTATAAACTGAAAAATAGCAACGGCACCGTAAAGGATAATTCCTGCATAAATCAGCGGGTCGCTTGAAATAAACATACCTAAAAGTGCAAGAGGAACACCGAGATTTGAGCCAATTCTCGTAATAGGAATAACGGCATTTCTAATCTTAAGAGGTGCATACCCCTGTGCGTGCTGACAAGCGTGACCTGCCTCGTGACAGGCAACACCGATTGCAGCAACACTTCTTGATGCGAACACATCCTGAGAAAGGCATATTTCCTTTTTCTTAGGGTCGTAATAATCAGTAAGAGTACCGCCCACCTGCCTGATTTTAACATCTGTAATTCCGTTTAACATAAGAAGCTTATAGGCAGCGTCTGCACCTGTCATTCCTCGTCTGTTTGCGATTTTTGAATATTTGTTAAAAGAATTTTTCACCTTTATTTGGCAAAACATTGCAAAGATAAAAACAGGAATCATAATATAACCTGTAAGATAATATGCAAAATATGTTCCCATAGCTATTCTCCTAAAATTGTTCCTGTATCAATTTTATTTCCGAGTAAAAATGATGCGGTATCCATTCGTTTTTTGCCGTCTGCCTGAAGCTCGAGAATGTCAACGCACTTTCCGTCACCGCAGGAAACGGTAATAACATTTTTATTATCAACAACTTCGCCGGCTTTATTACCTGTTTTGCCTGGCAAAGCTGTTTTGTGAATTTTAAATTTTTTGCCGTTGATTGTTGTTACGGCACAAGGCCAGGTTTGAAGTCCTCTGACTAAATTGTGAACCTCTTGTGCAGACTTGTTCCAATCAATATTGCTGATATCCTTAGTGATTTTTTCAGCATATCCGAAATCACCCTTTGGCTGTTTAATAGGCTCAATATTACCTGCTTCAATATTTTTAAGCGTTTTGGCTAAAGCGTCTGCACCAATGAGAGAAAGGCGGTCAAAAAGCTCCTCAGAGGTTTCGTTTTCGCCTATAGGAGTTTTCTCCACATAAAGCATATCGCCTGTGTCAAGACCTTCGTCCATTTGCATAATTGTAACGCCTGTTTCGCTGTCGCCGTTGATTACTGCCCACTGAATTGGTGCGGCACCACGATACTTTGGAAGAAGTGACGCGTGAACATTTACGCAGCCGTATTTTGCAGAGGTCAGTATCTCTTTCGGCAGAATTTTGCCATAGGCAACTACTACGATAATATCAGGCTGATATTCGTTTATTATGCCAAGAGCCTTACCGTCTTTCATAGTGACAGGCTGATACACAGGAATATTATTCTCCAAAGCAAGTGATTTCACAGGAGGAGGAGTTAAAATCTGTTTCCTGCCTACAGGCTTATCAGGCTGAGAAAAGACGGCACAGACATCGTGCTTTTCGTCGATTAGTTTTTGCAGACAACAAACGGCAAAATCAGGCGTTCCCATAAAAATAACTTTCATTAAATCACCATTAGTCCTTTAAAGCTTCGCCGTCTACAGCGTGAGAGGTAAAAAGAATACCGTCAAGATGGTCGATTTCGTGGCAGAATGCACGAGCTTTTAATTCTTCACCGGTAAATACCTGCCATTTTCCGTTTCTGTCCTGAGCTTTAACCTGAACCTTCATCGGTCTTTTGGTGTTTGCCCATTTTCCCGGAAGAGAAAGACAGCCCTCCTGAGCAATCTGCTCGCCCTCTTCCATAGTGATTTCAGGGTTTACAAGCTCAATAGGTCCTTCGCCGATATCAATTACCACTACTCTTTTAAGTATTCCCACCTGAACGGCTGCGAGGCCAACGCCGTTAGCGTTATACATAGTATCGAGCATATCGTCAATAAGCTGCGAAAGCTTATCGTCAAATTTTTCAACTGTTCTGCTTTTTTTGTATAAAATCGGGTCACCGAGCTTAACAATATTTCTTAAAGCCATTATATTCTCCTAATTCATATCGCAAGGGTTCATATCAAGCGATATTAAAACATCTTTATATTTTCTTATTTTACGCACATTTTTTAACACATCATTAAACATAGTACGAATATTCTTTGAATTTTTACATTTAACAAACAGCTTATATCTGAAGCTGTTGTTGATTTTTGAAATTTTCGCAGGTGACGGACCTAAAACAATAAGCTTTTCATTTCGCTGTTGATTGATATTTGTCAGCACTTCGAAAAATTCCTTGGCACAAAGTGCAACATCATTTTCGTTTTCGCCTGTAAAGGAGGCTGATAAAATATCGCAGTAAGGCGGATAAATCATCATTTTTCTAAGTGCGATTTCGTCACCAAAAAAGCTTTTATAGTCCTGCTCGGCTGCGTATTCGAGAGTTTCGTTATAAGGGTTGACGGTCTGTATTACAGCTTTTCCCTCAAAATCTCTCCTGCCGCTTCTGCCTACAACCTGAGTAATTAAATCGAAGCACCTTTCAGCACTGTTGAAATTCTCGTCATAAAGAGAATTGTCTGCATTAACCACTCCCACAAGTGTTACATCAGGAAAATCGAGACCCTTTGCAACCATTTGAGTGCCGATTAAAATATCGTACTCGTGATTGGAAAATGCAGTAAAAAGCCTGTCGTGGCTGAATTTTGTTGAGGTGGTATCGGCATCCATACGAAGCAGTTTTGCATCAGGAAAAAGTGCCGAAATCTCATCCTCAATTCTCTGTGTTCCATAACCGCTGTATCTTATATTTTCACTGTTACATTCAGGGCAGACATTGTCAAGACGCTTGGTATAACCGCAGTAATGACAGGTCAGCCGATTGTTGTAGCTGTGATAAGTAAGTGAAATGGAACAATTGGGACAGGTTATTACGTGACCGCAATCGTTACAGGCAATAAAGGTATTATATCCTCTCCTGTTAATAAGAAGAATCGCCTGCTTGCCGTTGTCGAGAGTTTCCTGCAAAAGCTCTTTAAGCTTGGCGGAAATCGGCGATTTGTTGCCGTTTTTCATCTCCTGCTTCATATCAACAGTAATGACCTGTGGAAGTCTGGAGTCGCCGTAACGCTCGTTCATTTCGCAAAGGACATATTTGCCTTTAACAGCATTTGAATAGCTTTCCAGTGACGGAGTTGCAGAGGTCAAAAGCAGTAAAGCTTTATTAAACTTACACCTGAAATTAGCCACCTCTCTTGCGTGATAGCGTGGCGTTCTTTCACTTTTATAAGTATGCTCCTGCTCCTCGTCAATAATAATCAACCCTAAGTTATGAAGCGGTGCAAAAACGGCACTTCGGGTACCGATTACGATTTTAGCCTCTCCTCTGTCTGCTCTTTTAAATTCGTCATTTCTTTCGCCCAATGACAGACCGCTGTGCATTACTGCCACCTGACTGCCGTAGCGTTTGTGGAATATAGAAAGAGTCTGAGGAGTCAGGCTGATTTCGGGAACGAGAACAATAACGTCCTTTTTCTGCTTAAGTGCAGCGTCAATAAGCTTAAGATAAACCTGCGTCTTACCGCTGCCGGTTACGCCGTAAAGGAGTCCTGTACCGCCGTCACCCTCAAGCATACTGAGGTAGGTATCATATGCTTTCTGCTGCTGAGAGGAAAGAGTAATCTTTTCCTTAACAGCGTTGCTTTCAGCCTTATAAGGAGTTCTGTAAACTTCATTATCGTAAAATTCAATTACGCCGTATTTTTCAAGATTTTTGAGAACAGCTTTGCCAACAGAACAAAACTCGCAGACCTCGTCAACACCAGCCGAACCGATGTCAAAAAGCAGATTTACAACGCTTTTCTGCTTAGGAGTAAGCTTTGGAAGTTCATCCTCACTATCAATAAGAATACGGACCATTTTTTCACTTGCGTCTCTTATTTTGCCGAAGCCTCTCGGGAGCATCTGTCTCAAGCAGTCGAAAGTTGTGCAGAAACAGCGTTCCTTCATCCAAAGTGCAAGTGAAATCATTTCTTCGTCAAGGACAGGCTTGTCGCCTACAACCTCTTTAATCTCTTTCAAAGAAGAATTGATTGCAGTATAAAGCTTGACTACAATGCCATCACGAAGCTTATTTCCGCTGCCGAAAGGAACCTTAACACGCATACCGACCTGAACAATTTTTTCGTACTCAGAGGGTACGTAATAGTCATAGTCGGAATCGGTATTAAAAAAGGTATTCTCTACTGCAACAGAAGCAATAATTCGGTTCATTATTTTGACTTGAGCTCATCAGGCTCTTCGATAACATACTTGCCGTCGAGAATTTCTTCAATAGCTGTTGAAACGGTTTTAACATCAATATGCTCTTCACGCTCAATAGCCTCATCTCTAATCTCTCTTGCTCTTTTAGCTGTACCGATTACAAGGCTGTAACGGCTGTTTACGCCCTTTAACATTTCTTTCAAATCCGGATTAAACATAATAAAAATCTCCTTTTCAGTATTACTTAATTATTTCTTTTTTCAAGCTCTTCGCTTAAGATTTTATCAATAAAATTAACGCAATCGTCAAGATTGTCATTAACTATTTTGTATGTATATTTGTCCTGATATTCAAGCTCGCTTTTTGCAATTTCAAGACGGCTTTTGATAACTTCCTCGCTGTCATTATTTCTCTTATAAAGACGGCTTTCCAAAACCTCAAGACTTGGAGGAATAAGGAAAATTGAAACGCAGTCAGGAAAAAGCTCCATAACCTTTTTAGCACCCTGCACTTCAATGATAAGAAAGCAAATTTTTCCTGAATCTACAGCATTTTTAACGCCCTCAACAGGAGTTCCGTAGTAGCAATTGTTATAAACTGCGTACTCGAGAAGCTGGTCATTAGTAATCATTTCTTTGAACTTATCTTCTGTAACAAAGAAATAATTAACGCCGTCAACCTCACCTGTTCTCGGTGCTCTTGTAGTGGCGGAAACGGACTCAACAATATCCCCTCTGCGTTTGAGGAGTGCGTGGAAAACAGTATCCTTACCGCATCCGCTTGGTGCAGAAAGAACTACAACCATACCTTTATTCATCCAAATCCACCTCCGAGCCGAACTTTGCTGCAATCTGCTTTAAATCAAGATAGGACAAAACCACATTGTCACTGTCGGTAATAATAACACTCATTGTTTTTCTGCCGTGGGTAGCGTCAATCAAAGTACCCTGCGCCTTGCTCTCACGAACAATTTTTTTAACCGGCGCAGACTCTGGGGAAACTATTGAAACTACTCGGTCAGCGTTAATGAGATTTCCGAAGCCGATATTTACAAGCTCCATATTATTCTATATTCTGTATTTGCTCTCTGATTTTTTCAATCTCTGCCTTGACGTCGACAACCTTCCTTGCGATTTCAACATCATTGCATTTAGAGCCGATAGTATTTGTTTCCCTGTTAATTTCCTGAACTAAGAAGTCCATCTTTCTGCCCACAGCCTCGTCGCTTTCAAGGAAAGTTCTGAGCTGGTCGATATGAGAGCGAAGTCTGACTGTTTCCTCTGCAACAGCTACCTTGTCAGCGTAAACTGCCACCTCTTGAAGTATTCTGCCCTCGTCGAGTGTAACATCGCCGAGCAAATCGTGAACACGCTCTACAAGCTTGTCATTATACTCTTTCACGGTCTGCGGTGACCTTTCCTCAATAAACGAAACAGTATCAAGAATGAACTGACTGCGGGAATATACATCCTCGTACATCTTAGCACCCTCGATGCGACGCATTTCGATAAACTTATCAACTGCCTCTTCGGCAACCGACTTGACAATATTCCAAATCTTTTCCTCGTCCTCCTCGGACTTTCTGACAACTAAAACATCAGGAAAGCGAGCAACTGTTGACGCACCAAAATCTTCCTTAAGCTCATATGTTGAAGAAAGCTCCTTAAGAGCCTTAACATATGCGGCAGCGAGAGTGTGATTAACTGCAACGTCGGCAGCGTCGGTATTAAGTGCATCAATAGAAACAAAGCACTCAATCTTACCTCTTGACACCTTGGAATTGATAAAAGATTTCAGCTTATCCTCAATAAAGCCATACTGCCTCGGACAGCGTGAGGAAAACTCGAAATACCTGTGGTTGACAGATTTAAGCTCGACGGAAACCACATATCCGTCAATCTCCCTAACGGCTCTGCCAAAGCCTGTCATTGACTTAACCATAAATACTCCTCTGATAGTGTTTGTCACTTATATTTATATTAAAAATAATTATATGTACATAAAAGCGTATAGTCAAGGTTTTGTTCACACATTGTTTACAATATTAACTTATTGTTTACATTTTAAAAGCTACAAACAAAGACAGCTTGTAAAAAGCCGTCTTTAATGTTTACATTATAACTCCGTCTTTGAAAATTGAAATTTCACGATAGCCGTTAAGTTCGGTTTTCGTTTTTTCACCTGAGGCGGTTTTAATTACCAAATCTAAAAGGTCACCGCTCATTTTGTCAAAATCAGGATTTGTAATAAGCTCCCCTGCGTTGAAGTCAATCCAGTTTTTCTTTTTCTCTGCCAAAGCAGAATTCGAGGAAATTTTAACTGTTGGAACAGGAGCACCGAGAGGGGTACCTCTGCCTGTTGTAAAGAGAATAATCTGTGCACCTGCGGCAGTTAAATTTGTGATAGAAACAATATCATTTCCGGGACCTGTCAGCAGGTTAAGTCCCTTTGATTTTACGGACTCGCCATATTCAAGAACGCCTGTAACAACAGCCTTTCCGCCCTTTTGAATACAGCCGAGAGATTTTTCCTCAAGAGTAGTGAGACCGCCGTCGTGATTGCCCGGTGACGGATTTTCATAGCACTGCTGATTGTGGCTGAAAAAGTAATTTTTAAAGCCGTTAATCATATTCACCGCATCATTGAAAACTTTTTCATTCTCGGCTCTTTGCATCAGCAGATGCTCTGCACCGAACATTTCCGGAACCTCAGTTAAAATGGTTGTGGCACCGAAAGAGGTCAGCTTATCTGTAAGTCTGCCGCACAAAGCGTTAGAAGTTACGCCGCTGAAAGCATCTGAGCCGCCGCATTTATATCCTACAATCAGCTTGTCGATTGGTACACTCTGACGCTTAAATGTCAAGGCATAATCAATCAGCTCGCTGATAAGACGCTCACCCTCAAGAAGCTCGTCCTCGCAGTCCTGAGTTACAAGGAACTTTACTCTGTTTTCGTCAATATCGCCCAGGTATTTTTTTAAGGTTTCGACGTTAGTATTTTCACAGCCTAAGGACACCACAAGAACGCCTGCTGCATTAGGATGATTTACGAGAGCTGCAAGAATTTTTCTTGTATTTTCCTGGTCATCGCCAAGCTGACTGCAACCAAATGGATGAGTATAGGAGTAAACGCCGTCACAACCCTCTGTAACAAACGGCTGACCTAATTTTTCAAGACGCTGAGCCGTTTTATTTACACAGCCAACAGTTGGAATTATCCAAATTTCGTTTCTTGTACCAACCTTGCCGTCAGGACGGACATAGCCCTGAAATGTTAAATCGGACCTTTGAGGAACATACGGGTTGTCCTTTTCGTATTTATATTCGATTATATCCGAAAGATTTGTTTTCAAATTATGCTCGTGGATATGAGAGCCTTTCGGCGTATCTTCAATAAGATGGCCTATAGGATTTGAATATTTTATAACATTGTCGCCTTTTTTCAAGTCACAAAGGAGCACCTTATGACCGAAAGGAATATCGTCAAGGAGAGTTATTCCCTGCTCCTGATAGCCTTTTTTCAGCTCCTCAAGAGCGATGGCAACGTTGTCATTTTCGTTAATTTTAAAAAGCTTATTCACCACAAACTGCCCTCCGTACTGCCTCTTTCATTCCAAGTGAATTAATGCTGTCAAAATACGATTTTACTGTATCGTAAAGGCCGTCGATTTCTGTTAAATCAATATCCCAGAAATCTTTATTTTCAAGAACTGCTTTTACCACATCATCAGTTTTGTATGCCTTATCAAAGTAGTCTGTAACTTCTTTTGAGTCCTTGATTATATAGTCATTTCCGTCACGATGACCGACGAAAATTTCACCATCATATGTGCCGTTATAAAAGGCAATCAACGCAGAAAGACCGAAGCAGATAACTGATGGAAGCTCACCTGTCAGCTTAACATAATCGAGTAATGACGGCAGGCATCTTGCCTTGAATTTTGACACGGAATTAAGGGAAATATCAAGAAGTCTATGGTCGATAAAAGGATTATCAAATCTGTCAAGAACGGCGGCAGCAAAAGCGTCAAGCTCTTTTTCAGGCAAGTCGATTGTCTTTTTAACCTGAGCAAGTCCTTTATTTATGTAGCGACTGAAAAGCTCGTCCTGCATCATATCACGGACAATATCAAAACCTGCAAGATATCCTGCTAAAACAGACATTGTGTGAGCACCATTGAGGATACGTACCTTTCTTGTTCTGTAAGGTGTAATATCGTCGCACCAGGTAATGTTAAGTCCTGCTTTGTGAATCGGAAAAAGCTCTGCCCACTGAGGATTTCCCTGAATTATCCAGCTGTTATACGGCTCGCAGACAGTAATAAGCTTATCATCATAGCCAAGCTTTTGTGTAATTTTATCATAATCGTTTTTCGGAAAGCCTGTAACAATTCTGTCAACGAGAGTTGAACAAAACTTACATTCGTTGTTGATATAATCGCAGAAATCATCACCAAGCTGCCACAATGACGCATACTGAAGTACATATTTTTTCAGCACATCGCCGTTATTTTCGATAAGTTCCACAGGCAGAATCAAAAGTCCACTGCCGTTTTTCTTAAATCTTTCATAAAGTAAAGCAGTCAGCTTTCCGGGATATGTTACATCAGGAACGTCTTCAAATTTATCGCTTTCATTATAAGCAATTCCGGCCTCTGTGGTGTTAGAAATCACCACCTGCAAATCAGATGAAACTGCAATTTCAACAAGTGATTTATAATCGTCAAAGGTATTGATACAATGGGACACGCAGGAAATTCTGTCATAGCTTTCAACAACCTGTCCGTTTTCTCTGCCCATAAGAGCCACAGTATAAAAGCAGTCCTGCGAGTTTAAAAAATCTGCTCTGCCGTGAGGTGTTGGCTGAGCCATAACTACTTTAGAGTTAAACACGCCTTTTTCATCTGCCTTTTGAATATACCAATCGGCAAAGGCTCTTAAAAAATTGCCCTCTCCAAACTGCAAAACCTTAATCGGCAGGTCTTTAAAATTTTTACTGAATTTACTGCAAATGCTGTCCATAAAGTCACCTGTATTTCTTACAAAAGTCTCTACTTGAATTATATAATATAAAATATATAAAATCAAGAAAAAGGCAAAAAACAGGAGGGAAAAATTCCCTCCTGACAACTTTAAATTTAATTTTATTTGTTAATTAATTTATGATATTCAGTTTTTTAAATAATTAGTACATCGGTCTATACCTCGTAAATATTTTGTGCGAAGTAAAATACTTAGTCCATTGGTCTGTACCTCAATCTATATTTTATAGATACTTTTCATAATTTTGTTGATAATTGAATATTGGTTATGGCTTTCGCCACAAGCTGCCGGCAGTAGCAACCGATATTATATATCCTTACTATTCAATTTTCGCACTCGACTGCAATTAACCAATTCTGCCAAATAACTTTATAATTCTTTAGAAAGTGCGTATCCGTAGGTAATTCCGATTTACCTCTGCCGATACAAATAATCCGTTAAATCATTGGATTACAGCCTGAGTGCTTGTCTGACCTGGTTCTAACTCCATTGGACAAGCCTCCTTTCATAATCTGGAACAATCTCTTTGACCTTAACTACTTCCTAAGGTCTCTCCCTTTGTTCATCTACATAATAGCATTATAATTGTTATTTGTCAATAGTTTTTTTGAATTTTCTTATATTTTTTTTGTATATATTAAACAATTGTAAAATTACACATATTTCTATTGACGAACTGAATAAAAAAATATATAATGTAATGGTACGATTAATTAAGGAGGACGCATATATGGCAGAAAACGAGGAATACTATGAGCCGGACATCCTCAGCGTAACAGACGAGGACGGCAACGAAATTCTCTTTGAGCTTTTGGAAAGATACGAAACTGACAGCGACGTTTATGTTGCTATTACAAGATATTATGAAACTGATGAAGAAATCGTTGAGGGCGATTATGAGGTTATTATCCTCAAGGTTCAAAACGATGACAACGGCGACGAATACCTTGTTGAAATTGAAGACGAAATGGAATTTGAACAGGTTTCCGATATTCTTATGGCAAAGGTTGAAGAAAAATACGACGTAGAATATTTTGAGCCTGAACAGTAAATATGTTTTTATTTCTGCCCTTCTCGATAACCGCAGACTTTAGTAACCCGAACACGTTTTTTAAGGGATTTGTCTTCTGTGAAACAGGAATGCAGACCTCCCTGCTTTTGCAGGATGTTGGGAGCACAAAGTGAACAGAGCTTAACCCACCTGCTTGAGGTGCAGGTTATTCACAGCTTGCGGCGGCTGGGCGGAATTATAAAAAGATGTTACCTAAGTTATCTTAAGTAACATCTTTT
>JAQXUH010000063.1 GCA_029219885.1 Eubacteriales bacterium
CGAAAATCTTGAAAAGTTTGAGCTTGGTATTGCTGTTCAAAAGCTTTATGACTTCATTTGGGATGTATTCTGCGATTGGTATATTGAAATTGCTAAAATCAGACTTCAGGGTGATGATGCAGAGGCTAAGAAGAACGTAACATCAGTTCTCGTTTATGTCCTTACAGATATTCTCAAGCTTCTTCATCCATTTATGCCGTTTATCACAGAGGAAATTTATCAGGCAATTCCTCATAACGATGAGGCAATTATGGTTTCCAAGTGGGTTGAATATGACGAGTCTCTTTCATTTGCCGATGATGAGGCAGATATGGAAAAGATTATGTCTGCAATTCGCGGTATCCGTAACAGACGAGCAGAAATGAATATTCCGCCTAGCAAGAAAGCTACTGTATATATTGAAACTGAAGATGCTGACACCTTTACTATGGGTATTAACTTTGTAAAGCGTCTTGCATCTGCAAATGATGTAGTTGTTGACAAGTCATTCGGCGACCTTGGAAATACAGTTACAATCATTACAGATGATGCTAAAATCTATATTCCTCTCGGTGACCTTGTTGATTTTGAGGCAGAGAGAAAGCGTCTTGAAAAGGAGCTTGCTCAATGTCAGGATAAGCTTGACTTCATTAACAAAAAGCTTTCAAATCCGGGCTTTGTAAATAAAGCTCCTGAAAAGGTTGTTGAGCAAAACAGAGCAGACGCAGCTAAGCTTGAGGAAAAGATTGCTAACATCAAAAATTCTATTGAAACTCTCGGTAAATAAATGAATTATCAAGATGCGTTAAATGTTATAAAAAACAAGCAGAGCCTCGGTATAATGCCGGGGCTTGAACGCATTTGGGTTCTTCTTGATAGAATCGGAAATCCACAGAACAGCCTTAAAATAATTCACGTTGCAGGCACTAATGGTAAAGGAACAGTCTGCAATATTATCGCAAAAAGTCTTGAAAAAAGCGGATATAAAACAGGACTTTTTACTTCTCCTTGGGTAACTGATTACAGAGAGCAGATACAGATAAACGGCGAATTTATTCCTGAAGATATATTTGCTGATTATATTGAAAAGTACAGTCAGTATGACGCAACGGAATTTGAACTTATTACCGCAATTGCTTACAAGTATTTCTTTGACAGTAATGTTGATTATGCAGTAATCGAGTGCGGTATGGGCGGAGCAGAGGACTCAACAAACGCAATTCCTACTCCTGAAATAGCTGTAATTACTTCCGTTTCAATGGACCATACTAATTTTCTCGGAGATACGATAGAAAAAATTGCACAGGAAAAAGCAGGAATTATCAAAAACGGCTCAAAGGTTGTGCTTTATCCCAACGGCAATATAAACGGCATTTTTAAAGAAAGATGCATTTCTCAAAACGCAGAACTTTTTGAGGTGCAGGACAAGGGCAATTTTCATTTGAATGATATCGAAACTGCCAAAACTGCACTTAATCTTTTAGGCGTTGACAAAATTGCTGATATCAGCTTACCTGCTCGTCAGGAGTATATTGGCAATAGTGTTATGCTCGACGGTGCACATAATCTGTCAGGTGCTCAGGCACTGGAAAAAGCCTTGCCGAAAGACAGAAAAATTACCGCTGTAATTGGTATGATGAAAGATAAGGATGTTGTTGGATATTTAAAGATTATTGCACCTTATTGTACTCGTATTATTACAACTACAGTATCTAACCCGAGAGCTATGAACTGTGATGATTTAAAGCATCTTGCAGAAAAATATTGCAGTGATGTTACTGCGGTTGAAAAGCCTTTTGATGCGGTTAAGATTAACAATTACGACTTTTTACTTGTCTGCGGTTCGTTTTATCTTGCAAGAGAAGTGAGAAAAGAATTGCTCTGATACAAAATTTGATAAAATTTTTAAAACCTATCTGTTACTATGTCAGCAGATAGGTTTTTTATTTTGGAGTGAAAGCAATGAATGTTACCGTTGAAGCAAGAGATAATGTCGTAATAGCATATCTGATAGGCGAAATTGACCACCATACTGCCAGTGATGTTAGAGAAAAAATCGACAGCGTTATCAGCTTTAAAAAGCCTGCTCATCTGATAATTGATTTCAGGAATGTTACGTTTATGGACTCGTCAGGAATAGGTCTTGTTATGGGACGATATCGACTTATGCAAAGCATTAATCCGTTAAGTGATATAGAAGTCAAAAATGTGAATTCTCAAACTAAAAAGATTATGGAGCTTGCAGGTCTTTCAAGAATTGCAAAAATTAAGGAGACGGAAAATGAATAAATTCAATGAGTTTAAATTAACAGTTGACAGCAAAAGTGTCAATGAAGCTTTTACAAGAGTTGTAGTATCGGCATTCGTAACACCTCTTGACCCAACGCTTGAAGAAATTGCAGATTTAAAGACGGCAGTCAGCGAGGCTGTAACAAACTGCATAGTTCACGCCTATAAGGATACATACGGAAAAATTTATATTTCAGGTGTTATTGATGATAAGAATAATGTGAAAATTACAATAAGAGACAAGGGATGCGGTATTCCTGATGTGGCTCAAGCAATGACACCGCTGTTTACGACAGGTGAGGGTGACAGAGCAGGTCTTGGCTTTACTGTAATGGAAAGCTTTTGCAGTAAGGTTTCTGTCCGCTCAAATGAGGGCATTGGTACAACTGTTACTCTCACAAAGAAAATTGAAGGTAAAGCTAAATGGTAACTGATACCAGAGAAGAAATGATAAAATCTAATATCGGACTTGTTCATTCAATCGCAAACCGATTTCGTGGCAGAGGTGCCGATTATGAAGATTTGTTTCAAAGCGGATGTGTTGGCCTTATTAAAGCAGTAGATAATTTTGATGCGTCAAAGGGTTTTGCATTTTCTACCTATGCTGTGCCTGTTATTATGGGCGAAATCAGACGAATTTTCCGTGACGGCGGAGCAATTAAAGTCAGCCGTTCGTTAAAAGAAAAGGCAATTAAGGCACAGTCAATACGGGAAAAGTTCATAAAAAAAGAACTGAGAGAGCCAACTGTCAGTGAGCTTTCCGACATTCTAAATTGCTCTGTTGAAGAAACTGCCGAAATACTTAACGTTATCACACCTATGATTTCGCTTAATTCCTGCGGTGAGGACGGCGACGATACTCTCGATATTCCTATTGATGAAAGCGAACAGCTTTTTGACAGAATATCCGTTCACCAAATGCTTTCTCATCTTGATGAAACCGAACAGGCAATTATAGATATGAGATATTATAAAGGATATACGCAGTCAAAAACAGCAAAAAAACTCGGCGTATCCCAGGTGCAGATATCACGAAAAGAAAAAGCCATACTCCAAAAGCTTAGAAATATGGCGTAGATATTAATCATTATCTAAAAGTCGGACAGAGTATTTCTGTCCGTTTTGTCATATATGAATGTTTTTTTGCATAGTAATTGTTAGAAAACGAAAAGGAGATTCTTTATGGAGCTGTGCAAAGAATACAAATCAATGAATTGTAATGAAAAGACAGAGAATATCTGCGAAAGTTTTGAGCTTGACTATCAGCTTAATTTACCTCAATACCTTGATGATATTGAAAAGCTGATAAAATGCTGTGTGACAAATGTTGTTTGTGACTATGAGTTTGGCGGAAACAGCATTAAAATTTTTGGCAAAAGCCTTATTAGCATTTTGTATCTTGACAGTCAAGGCTGTCCTCTTTCAAGTGATTTTGAGGAGGAGTTTTCAAAAACTTTTGACCTAAACGGCTGTGACTATTTTTATTTTGCTGATGTTAAGCTTTCAACCAAATATTCAAATCACAGGCTGATAAATCAGCGTAGAATTGATGTACATAGCTGTGTCGGAATTTCCATTGACGCATACTGCAAAAATCCAAAAAAGTGCCTTGCAGAGTGCAAAGAGGCATTGATTAAGAAAGCTGATGTTCCGTATCTTGCTGATAAAAACGCAGGTGTTTGTTCTGCTGAATTTGACGAAACATTCTCAATTCCGAAAAGTGATTATCAAATCAAAAACATCATAAATGCCTTCTTAACTACTGTTGTTGAGGATAAAAAGATAATCAAGGACAAAATGCTCGTAAAGGTCAGAAATGAAATTTCCGTCGTTTATGTAAGCGAAAATAATTCTATCGAAAAGTGTATGCATACTTTTTCGGTCAGCAAAATTATCGAAACGTCGGAATGTGATGAAAACGATACGGCGTTTGTTACGTCACAGGTTTCTCAGCTTTATGTCAAAGCAAAAACCGATTCAGGTAATATGCTGAATGATATTGAAGCCGTCGGCAAACTGTCTTTGTTTTACCAGGTCTGTGCAATTGATAATATGGATATAATCGTAGACGCCTATGTGCCTCATTTTGTTACAGATACTCAAAACAGCAATATGTTGCTCAGAAGAAGTCCTGTATATTACTTTGATGATAAAACAGCTGAAATTGTCTTTGATTGTGACAGGAGCATTGTGGAAATACTCGACCTCAATGCATCTATAATTAACTGCTCAGTTGTTAAATCGGTTATGAAAATCAATGTGCTGCTTAAAGCTGTTTACTATGACGATTCTTCAGAGCTTTGTTATTTGGAAAAAAGCAACGAATTTTCCTTTACACTCAACGACAATCAGCTTGACGGAGAGGGAATAGCTACTCTTATGTCCTTTGATTTTGTTATCAAGAATACCGATAAGATTTCGTTGCGACTTAATTTTGAGTATAGTGCTTTTCTTTTTGAAAGTAAAATTCTTACTTATCTTGCCGATATGGAAGTTAAAGGTGAAATGGAGAATATGAACATACCTGAATTAACTCTTTATTTTGCTGACGAAAACGAAAGTGTATGGGATATTGCTAAGAGCTTTTCTACTGCTTCTCAGCTTATTATTGACGAAAACGAATTGACCTCTGATGTTATTGAAAACAGAAGAGTTCTGCTTGTTCCGGGAATGTGAGGTTTTGATTATGTACAGTGATATTTATAACGATATTTCCAAACGAACAGGCGGAGATATTTATATTGGAGTTGTGGGACCTGTCAGAACAGGCAAGTCAACATTCATTAAGAAGTTTATGGATACTATGGTTATACCAAACATAAGTGACGGCTTTTTGAGGGAACGTGCACTTGACGAGCTTCCGCAGTCTGCGGCAGGAAGAACAATTATGACAACCGAGCCGAAGTTTATTCCGGAAGATGCCATAGAGCTTAATATGAACGATAACATAAAAATGAGAGTTCGTCTTATTGACTGCGTTGGATATATTGTTCCAAGTTCAGTAGGATATATTGAAGAGGACCAGCCTAGAATGGTGCATACTCCTTGGTATGACGAGGAAATTCCTTTTAATATGGCGGCGGAAATCGGAACAAAAAAGGTAATTACGGAACATTCAACAATCGGTCTTGTTATTACCACGGACGGCTCTATCAGCTCGATTCCACGTGATGAATATGAGGAGGCAGAGGAAAGGGTAATCGGTGAGCTTAAAGAGCTTAATAAGCCTTTTGTTGTTCTTATGAATTGCATTGAGCCAAAGTCACCGCAAACAATCAGCCTTTGCACCTCGCTTACAGAAAAATACGGCGTTCCTGTTGTACCCATAAACTGCCTTGAACTGACTGAACAGGAAATAACCGACATTTTAAGTGACGTTCTATATGAATTTCCTGTTTCAAACATCGGTATCAATTTTCCGTCGTGGATAAATAATTTGGATAAGGACAATTATCTTAAATCTTCAATATTTGCGTCAGTTAAGCAGAGTGCTGTAAATATTACAAATATCAGAAGCGTGTCAGCTTTTGCCGATTCACTCAAAGAAAATGAGTTTATTGAGTCTGTTTCAGTAAACTCTCTTGACCTTTCAACAGGTCAGGTCAGCATTAAGCTCTATGTGGATAATTCATATTTTTACAAAATTCTTTCGGAAACCTGTTCTGTTGAAATTAAGAATGAAAAAGATTTGATGATGCAGTTTACTGCTCTTATGCAGATGAAACACAAGTATGAAAGATTCAGTAAAGCATTAGACGAGGTTGAAGAAACAGGCTATGGAATTGTTATGCCTGAAATGAGCGACTTAAGTCTTGAGGAGCCTGAAATTATGAAACAAGGTGGCCGTTACGGTGTTAAGCTCAAAGCACAGGCACCATCAATTCATATGATTAAATGCAACACCTTTGCAGAGGTTGCACCGATTGTAGGCAGTGAAAGTCAAAGTCAGGAGCTTGTTATGTATCTCCTTAAGGAGTTTGAAGAAAATCCGTCGGATATTTGGAATACAAATATATTCGGTAAATCTCTCCACGAGCTTGTCAGCGAGGGACTTAATAATAAGTTATATCGTATGCCTATTGACGCCAGAAACAAGTTCCGTGAAACTATTGAAAGAGTTATAAACGAAGGATGTAACGGCTTAATCTGTATAATTCTGTAAATTTAAAAGACCGTTCAAATAATTTGAGCGGTCTTTAAGTATATCAGTATAATTATTGCTATGTGCAAAAGTATTTCGCAAGGAAGTCCAATCATAAACTTTTTGTGGAGAGTTTTGTGCCTTATCAGTTTCATTGTGATATATTCACAAAAGGCTCCTCCAAAAAGTCCTGCAAGCATCAACGTCATTTCGGATATTCTTCGTTTGCCTTTCTTTGCTTTTTGCTTGTCAATGATAGTTAAAAATATTGCTGCTATATTGATAATGCAAATATAAATAATAATATAATTAGTCATTTTCAGGCTTAAATTTCTTGAGAGTTTTTAAATCAAAATTGCCGATTGAAAGCTTCTGTCCCTTTTTAAAGCTGTCGCCCTTAGCCTCATCAACTGTATAAATTGATGCACATTCAGGGCACACAAGAAAATAAACCGTATTGCAATCAAGCAATGTAACTTTAGGTACAAAGCGTCTTTCTAAATTTGAAAATACTCCGAAATTGACCTTTTTCTTGCAGTTAGGGCAGGTAAGTTCAACTGTTTCTCCTCTTGATTTTACTCTTAATGATGTTCCAAGTCTGTATTCCATATCAATCACCAAATGTATTTTACAATAAAAACAGGAAGTGTTCAAGTGTATAAAAAAATTATTTCATTATTTTTGTGTTTTTTATTATTATCAGGCTGTTCTATTCCTGAAATTAACAATCAAGAAAATAGTAAAAATTCAGTCCAAAGTGAATATGTAAAATCAGTTTGGATTACATATTACGAGCTTTCATCTTTACTTATAGATAAGTCCGAAAAGGAATTTAAAAGAAGTATATCAAAGATGTTTAAAGAGCTTTCGTCTAACGGCTTTAATCGTGTTACAGTTCACATAAGACCATATGCAGATGCTTTCTATAATTCCTCATATTTTCCCATTAGTGCATACTGCTGCGGTGTTCAGGGAGGGAGTATAGATTATGACCCTATGGAGCTTATGATTGAAACAGCTCATAAATATGACCTCTCATTTGAGGCATGGATAAATCCTTACAGAGTAAGCAGTGAAAATGACTTTTCTGATTTAAGCGAAAGTAATATGGCTGTAAAGTGGCAGAATACTGATAACGTTATCAGTATTGACAGCGGTATTTATTTTAATCCCGGAAGTGAAGAAGTTACTGAACTAATCGTAAACGGCGTAAAGGAAATTGCTGAAAATTACAATGTTGATTCAATTTGCTTTGACGATTATTTTTATCCCTCAAAAGATGCCGAGATAGACAAAAATCTCTACAACGCATATAAAAACAACGGCGGAGATAAAAGCCTGCAAGATTGGAGACGGGATAATGTCAGCAATATGGTGTCAAGGGTTTACAGCACAATCAAATCTGTAAACGGCAATATCACTTTCGGTATAAGTCCTGCGTCTAATATGGAAAATGATTATTCTTCACTTTATGCTGATGTTGAAAAATGGTGCAGTCAGGAGGGTTTTGTTGATTATATCTGCCCTCAAATTTATTTCGGCTTTCAAAATGAAAATCAGCCCTTTATGAAAACTGTCAAGGCTTGGTGCTCTGCTGCCATTTGCGATTTATATGTGGCTCTGCCTCTTTACAAAGCGGGAAAAGAGGATGAATTTGCAGGCAGCAGCGGTATAAATGAATTTAAAGAGAATAACAATATTCTTGCTCGTCAGATAACATATCTTTCAAAATTAGATAAGGTTAGGGGATACTATATTTTCTCTTACAGCTCACTTAAAGATAATGACGAAACAAAAAATCTTTATTCCGCAATGCAGATTTCGTCATCTGAATAGCCAACGATTTTAACGTTTATTGTTTTGCCAACAAGGTTTTCATCACTTTTAATTCTGACAGGAAGATAACTTTTTGTGTATCCTTGATAAGTGTTTTCATCAACCTTGCTTTCAAACAAAATTTCCTTTTTCTTGCCCACAAGGTCCTTCATATACTTTTGACGTATCTTTTCCGTTTCACTAATCATAATACCTGCACGGCGTTCCTTTTCAACTTTTGGAACGTCATCGCCTTTTTTAGATGCCGCTGTGCCTTCTCTTTCGCTGTAAGGAAAAACGTGCACTTTTTCAAAAGCGATTGACTTAACAAAGCTCAGACTATCCTCAAAATCTTCTTCATTTTCACCGTTAAAGCCTACCATAACGTCGGTTGTAATGCTTGTATCGTCAAAAGTATTCCTAAGCTTATCACAGAGAGCTTTGTACTCATTGGCAGTATAATGTCTGTTCATTGACTTAAGAGTTTTATCGCAGCCGCTTTGGAGCGACAAATGAAATTGCGGGCAGAATTTATCAAAAGAAGAAAGTCCCTCAATAACATCATCAGTAATGTGGTCAGGCTCAAGAGAGCCTAATCTTACTCTTTCAATGCCGTCGGTTTCACAGCAGATTTTAACTGCGTCTACAATGTTGAAATCTTCGCCTTTACCATATGCAGAAAGGTTGATACCAACAAGTACAATTTCTTTAATGCCGTTTTCGGCAAGATTTTTGATTTCTTCTTTTAACGCATTCAGGCTTTTTGAACGGACTCTGCCACGAGATTTAGGAATAATACAGTAACTGCAAAATCTGTCACAGCCGTCTTCGATTTTAACAAAAGCTCTTATTCTTTCGCTGAAGTGGTTTATTGAACATTCCTCGAATTTATCGCCTGTTTGATGCTCAACGATTTTAACAAGACGCTTTTTGTTCAAATTATATTCGTTGATGATAGATAGAATATCGCCGTCGTTTCTGTTAGAAAATACAATGTCAGCGTCAGTAAGATTTTCAGCATCTTTTGGGAATGCCTGAGGCATACAGCCGGTAAGAATAACGGTTGACTCAGGATGCTTTCTTTTAAATTTTCTTATATTTTGCCTTGTCTTTTGGTCGGCAGTTGCAGTAACTGTGCAGGAATTTATTATGTAGTAGTCAGCATCTTCCTTGCAGTCAACTATTTCAAAGCCTGCTTTCTTTAAAAGCTCGGCCATATATTCACTTTCATATTGATTTACCTTGCAGCCAAGGGTATAAAATGCAGCCTTCATTTTTGCCTCCGAAGTTTAATACTTGTATTATACCAAATAATTGTTATTAAAACAAGATACAGATAATACTATTTAACGGGTGATTTTATGAAAAAACTAATTATATTTATTTTATCCTTATCATTGCTTACCTCTATACCTGTAACCGTCTTTGCAGAAAAGCAAGCCGATACGGAAATCAAAGCAAAATCAAGTATACTGATGTGTATGGATACAAAAGATGTAATTAAGGAAAACAACTCTTATGAGCATCTTTCTCCTGCATCGGTTACTAAAATTATGACAATATTGCTGATTATGGAAGCAATAGACAGCGGTCATATAAGTCTTGATGATATGGTGACGGCAAGTGAAAATGCAGTTTCAAAGGGTGGTTCTCAAATATGGCTTGAGGTTGGTGAGCAAATGAGTGTCAATGATTTGCTCAAAGCGGTTATCATTGCATCTGCAAATGACGCTTGTACCGCACTCGGCGAATATGTTGCAGGCAGCGATTCTGCTTTCGTTGATAATATGAATGAAAGAGCCGAGCAGTTAGGGCTTTCCAACACTCATTTTGAAAACTGTACCGGCCTTGATGACAGCGTGACTAATCATTATTCCTGTGCATATGATTTAGCAGTTATTGCTTGTGAGGTTATGAAACACGATTTAGTAAAAGAGTATTCGACAGTATGGCTTGATTCTCTCAGAAACGGAAAAACCGAACTGAACAACACCAATAAGCTGGTAAATAAGTACAACGGAATAACAGGACTTAAAACGGGAACAACATCTAATGCAGGATTCTGCCTTTGTGCGACAGCCACAAGAGACGGAATGAACCTTGTGTCAGTAGTTCTTGGTGCAGATACAAGCGAGGACAGATTTAATCTTACAACTAATCTTCTTGATTACGGTTTTGCAAATTACAGCCTGAATTTCATAAAGCTTGACAAGAGCAAAATTACACCTGTAAAAATAAAAAACGGTATAGTTAAAAGTGTAACGCCGATACCGCCTGAAAGCAAAAGTATTCTTGTTAAGAAAGGAACAAAGGACTTTACATATGAATATAAAATCGAAAAAGAAGTACAGGCACCTGTTAAAGCAGGACAGATTTTGGGAGAGATTACAGTTAAATGTGAGGATAAAGAAATTGCGTCCGTGCCTTTAAAAGCTGAAAATGATGTAAAAAAGACAACTTTTTTATACATTTTTGAAGTTTTATTCAGTAATATATAAAAAAATTATTGAATATTTTGTCGATATGGTGTATTATATTCACTCAATGAAATAATTTAGTTAAATCAAATTTTACAGAAACAGAGGCGAACAATTTTGGCAATTAAATTTATTTCTAATCATGCTGAGGATATCGTGTCAGCACAGGATATTAAGGATATTACACCAAAGGCTGTTGAGGCTCTCAGAACACTTCACGGCAAAACAGGCGAGGGCAATGACTTTTTAGGTTGGGTTGACCTTCCTACAAATTACGACAAAGAAGAATTTGACAGAATCAAGAAGTCTGCTGAGTATATCAAGAATAACGCGGATATACTTATCGTTATCGGTATCGGCGGTTCTTATCTTGGTGCAAGAGCTGTAATCGAGGCTCTCACTTCACCTAATTACAATTGTCTTAAGAAAGACACACCTGACATTTATTTCATTGGTAATTCAATCAGTCCTACCGCTCTCAATGAGATTGTATCCATTTGCGAGGGCAAGGATATCTGCGTAAACGTTATCAGCAAGAGCGGTACTACAACAGAGCCTGCTATTGCTTTCAGAGTATTCAGAGACCTTGTGAACAGCAAGTATTCTAAGGAAGAGGCTGCTAAGAGAATTTTTGCTACAACAGATAAAGCAAAGGGAACTCTTAAGGAGCTTGCAGACGCTGAGGGATATGAAACATTTGTTGTTCCTGATGATGTAGGCGGCAGATTTTCTGTTCTTACAGCAGTAGGTCTTCTTCCTATCGCAGTTGCTGGTATTGATATTGATGCTCTTATGGCAGGTGCTAAAAAGGCACAGGACGCTCTTTGCAGCGAGAATGTTGAAGAAAATGACGCTCTTAAGTATGCAGCAGTTCGTAACTGTTTCTATAATAAGGGTACAAGACTTGAGTGTTTTGTTTCTTATGAGCCTTGTATGGCTATGTTCAACGAATGGCTCAAACAGCTTTTCGCTGAAAGCGAGGGCAAGGATGGCAAGGGACTTTATCCTGTTTCCTGCATTTTCTCAACAGACCTTCATTCAGTAGGTCAGTTTATTCAGGAAAGCGGTTCAAGCCTTATGTTTGAAACTGTTATTAAATTCAATCATCCTAAGAACGATTTCCTCATTACTGAGCAGGAGGGCAATATCGACGGCCTTAACTTCCTCAGCGGTAAGACAATGAGCTTTGTAAACGAGAAAGCAAGGCAAGGCACACTTCTCGCACACAAAGACGGCGGCGTAGGCAATCTTGTTGTTGAGGCTGACTCTATTACTGCTGAAGAAATCGGTTATATGATTTATTTCTTTGAAAAGACTTGTGCGATTTCTGGATACATTTTGGGCGTAAATCCTTTCAATCAGCCTGGTGTAGAAAGCTATAAAAAGAATATGTTTGCACTTTTAGGCAAACCGGGTTACGAAAAGGAAAAAGAAAGTCTTGAAAATCGTCTCGGCATATGTTAATATGTAATTGAAATAAATTACCTTGGAGGAATTTTAATATGATTAAACTTATCATTGGAAATAAAGGTTCTGGTAAAACCAAGAAGCTTATTGACCAGGTGAATGCTTGCATTAAGGCATCTGACGGCAACGTTGTTTGCGTTGAAAAGGAGCCTAAGCTTACATACGACATTCCATCAAATGCTCGTCTCCTTGAGACTGAGACATATCTTATCAATGGTCATAAGGCTTTCTATGGCTTCCTTGCAGGCATCTGTGCAGGTAACTATGACGTTACAGATATTCTTGTTGACGCTACATTTAAGATTGTTGGCAGAGAGTATGAGAAGCTCCCTCAGTTCTTTGAGATGCTTTCCGAGCTTTCTGAGGCAACAGATGTAAACTTCTGGTTTACTATCAGCTGTGATAAGGAAGACCTTCCTGTTGAAATCTTTGATTATTGCGAAGAGTATACAGGCGAAGTTGCTGCTGAGTAATTAAATAAAATATTAAACCGCCGATTTCTCGGCGGTTTTTTTGTGTCTGTCAAAAATTATTATAAGTTACCATTTCGTCTTCATCAATGAATTCATTATGAAGTGGGTTAATTTCCACATCATTTGCAGGATAGCCTGTTGGGAGCAAAGCCACAATTTCAAGATTGTCGGGAATTGACAATGCTTTCCTGCCCTTTTCAGGGTCAAAGCTCATTACCCAAGTTGTGCCTAAGCCTAAATCTTGAGCTTCCATCATCATATGAGTTGTAACAATAGCTGCATCAATTTCGGCTGAATTTTTGCCGTCGTATCTCCTTGTCCAGGCTTTGTCCTTATCAGCACAGACAACAAAGCACAATGGTGCATCGAAGTCAAATCTTGTAAATTCCTTAAGTGCCGTCAGTCTATCTTTATCTGTCAGTACAAGTATTCTCTGTGGCTGTTTATTAACTGCTGTGGGTGCAACCATTGCCGACTCTAAAATTTTATCAATTTTCTCTTGCTCAACTTCCATATCCTTGAATTTTCTGCAAGAAAATCTTTCTTTTGCAAGCTGTAAAAATTCCATTTTAGTTTCCTTTCTGTAGTGAATTTTTCTTTTGCATAAATATATCATATAATTTGTAACTTTACAATAAACAATAGCAAATTATTCTTTCTTTTTTTACTTGAATCTGTTAAAATAAATTCAACGTAATCAATACCGAAAGGACATTTTATGGATATTTTACTTAAATTATCTCAAGAATTTTCACTTAAGCCTTGGCAGGTGGAAAATACAGTTAAGCTTATTGACGAAGGGAATACTATTCCTTTTATTGCACGATACAGAAAAGAGGCAACAGGCTCCCTTGATGACCAGCTCCTCAGAGAGTTTAATGACAGACTTTCATATCTTCGCAATATGGAAGAACAAAAAGAGAAAATCATCGCATCTATTGAGGAACAGGAGTTGATGACAGACGAGATTAAAGCATCAATCAAAAATGCGTCAACTCTTACTGAACTTGAGGATATTTACAGACCATTCAGACCAAAGAGAAAGACTAGAGCATCAGTTGCTAAGGCAAAGGGACTTCAGCCTTTGGCTGACGCAATCTACGCACAGGAGCCTGACAGTCCGTCACCTTCAGAACTTGCAGTTAATTATCTTAATGATGAAGTATTAACAGTAGAAGATGCGGTAAACGGTGCAAAGGATATTATTGCAGAGCTTGTTTCCGATGACCCGGCAGGTAGAAAAATGCTCCGTTATTCTATTAAAAATCACGGCAGTCTTGTAGTATCAGGAGCTAAGGATGATTTAGGCGTTTATGAGATGTATAAGGAGTACACCGAGCCTGTTAAAAGTGTTGCACCTCATAGAGTTTTAGCGGTCAATAGGGGAGAGAAAGAGGGCTTTTTGAAAGTCAGCGTTGATTTTGACAAAATCACAGGACTTAAAATTCTCACCAATCTTCACGTTAAAAATAATTCACCGACTACTGACGCTGTAATCGAAGCAATCGAAGATTCATACACAAGACTTATTTTTCCGTCAATTGAGAGGGAAATTAGAAACGGATTAACTGAAATTGCTGACGAAAGTGCAATTAAGGTTTTTGCGAAAAATACAAGACAGCTTCTTATGCAGCCGCCTGTTAAGAATAAAGTTACTCTCGGTCTTGACCCGGGATATCGTACAGGATGTAAGGTTGCCGTTGTAGACGGTACAGGCAAGGTGCTTGACACGAGTGTTATTTATGCCGTTCCGCCGCACAATAAGGTTGAAGAGGCAAAGAGAATTATCAAGGCTTTGGTTAAAAAGCACAATGTTCAGATGTTTGCTATCGGCAACGGAACTGCATCTCACGAAACAGAGGTTTTCGCTGCCGAGGTAATCAAGGAGCTTGATATGGGTATTACCTATATGGTTGTCAGCGAGGCAGGTGCGTCTGTTTATTCTGCATCCAAGCTTGCTGCTCAGGAGTTCCCTGACTATGATGTTTCCTTGAGAAGTGCTGTTTCAATTGCAAGAAGACTTCAGGACCCTCTTGCAGAGCTTGTCAAGATTGACCCCAAAGCTATCGGCGTAGGTCAGTATCAGCACGATATGCCACAGAAAGAGCTTTCAAACGCTCTTGACGGCGTAGTTGAAGATTGTGTAAACTCAGTTGGTGTTGACCTTAACACAGCCTCTGCACAGCTTTTAAATCGCGTTGCAGGTATTTCTTCTGCAATAGCTAATAACATTGTTCAGTACAGACAGGATAATGGTGCGTTTAAGTCAAGAAGTGAGCTTTTGAATGTACCGAAGTTGGGACCTAAAGCTTTTGAGCAGTGTGCAGGTTTCCTTAGAGTTGCGGAAAGTGACAACGTACTTGACAATACGGCAGTTCATCCCGAAAGCTACAAGGCCGCAAGACAGCTTTTGAAAATTTGTAACGTGTCTGATGAGGATATAAGATGCGGTAAGGTTGACGGAATTAAGACTTATACTGAAACTGTGGGTACCTCTGCTTTGGCGGTGGAACTCGGTATCGGTGAGCCGACTCTTATTGATATTACAAAGGAAATTGCAAAGCCGGGAAGAGATCCTCGTGATGAGCTTCCTGCACCAATGCTCCGTACAGATGTTATGGGCATTGAAGATTTAAAGCCCGGAATGGAGCTTAAGGGTACTGTCAGAAATGTAATTGATTTTGGTGCTTTTGTTGATATCGGCGTTCATC
>JAQXUH010000064.1 GCA_029219885.1 Eubacteriales bacterium
TGGAGCTGGTGAACGGACTTGAACCGTCGACCTACTGATTACGAATCAGTTGCGCTACCAACTGCGCTACACCAGCGATTATCCGATTTTACTTAATGTCGGAAATTGTAATTACTTATTTATTTTCGTCATAATAATTAGCCGTTGTGTCGTATGCGTCAGGCTCGTCAGGAATAACAAGAGCACAGATGATATAAATCAAAACGCCGGGAACACTTGCACTAACCAATGTAACAAAAGCCCAAATAAGTCTGACAATAGTAGGGTCGATATTGAAATAAGTAGCAATACCGCCACAGACACCTGCTAATTTTCTTTCTCTTTTACTTCTGTAAAGTCTTTTCATAGTACATCCTCTTTTCCCACACAGCTATGGTATTATACCATAGAGTCTACAAAATCTCAAGTAGTTTTTGAAAAACGAACTCCACGCTTGACTTTCTTACCTGATTACGTCCGATTTCACCGAACTGCATTGTATAGGTTGTGACTTCTCCGTTTATGCAAAAGCCGAAACACACCATACCAACAGGCTTTTTGGCCGTTCCGCCTCCCGGACCTGCAACACCTGTAACACCCACGCCCACTTCACTTTTTGCCGTCTTTGCGACGCCTTGAGCCATCTCATAAGCCACCTGCTCGCTGACTACTCCGTGAGTTAAAATCGTATCGGCACTGACGCCGAGATACTCCATTTTCGCCTCGTTTGCGTAGGTTACAAAAGAAACATCAAGAACCTTTGACGCGTTTGTAACGTTCACGAGAGTGCCACAGCAAAGACCACCTGTACAAGATTCGGCAAAGGAAATGTGATAGCCTTTTTCAATAAGCCTGTCCACTACCTGCTCCTCAAGAGCCATAATATCACCTTAATTATTTAATGTTATTCTGAATTTTAGCGGCGGTTAATGTATTTTGCATAAGCATAGAAATTGTCATAGGACCTACGCCGCCTGGAACAGGAGTGATAAATGAGCATTTATCCTTAACGCTTTCAAAGTCCACGTCACCGCAGAGCTTGCCATTTTTGTCTCTGTTCATACCCACGTCGATAACTACTGCTCCGTCCTTAACCATATCGGCTGTTACAAATTTTGCCTTGCCGATAGCTGCCACAAGAATATCAGCAGTTTTTGTTACTTCCTTAAGGTCAACAGTTTTTGAATGAGTAATCTCAACTGTTGCATTTTCGTGAAGAAGAAGCATTGCCATTGGCTTGCCTACTATATTACTTCTGCCGATAACTACTGCCTTTTTGCCTGTAATATCAACTCCTGTTGAATGGATAAGCTCCATTACACCTGCGGGAGTACAAGGCAGGAAATTATAATCGCCAATCATTATTGCACCTACATTTACAGGATGAAATGCGTCAACATCCTTTATAGGGTCAATAAGGTTGATTACCTCTTTATCGTCAAGGTGCTTTGGCAAAGGAAGCTGGCAGAGAATACCGCTGATTTCCTTTTTCTCATTAAGCTCCTTAACGAGAGCGTTAAGCTCCTCTTGAGTAGTATTTTCAGGAAGAGCATATTTTTCGCTGTAAAAGCCTACCTCTTCGCAGGCCTTTTCTTTATTTTTTACATAAACCTGAGATGCAGGGTCCTCACCTACAATAATTACTGCAAGTCCAGGAGTAATTCCCTGTTTCTTAAGCTCTTCAGTTTCGGCGGCAACTCTTTCTCTGACCTGCCTTGAAACTGCTTTACCGTCAATTATCTGAGACATTTTCATTCTCCTTATCATCACTTTTATTATTATCTGATTTTTCGTTTTCTAACTCAACAGCGATGCCGTGCTTTCTCAAATAGTCCGAAGTGTCAGGAGTATTTGAGGCAAGGAAAAGCCGTTTCGGAAGTGTGCCTTTACTGAATCTGACCATATTGATAATGTGGCAGATAAGGAATGCTACAACTACTACTGCTGACAGCAGCTGACTAACTCTTATTGTTGTGCTGCCGATATAGAGAGAGTCGGTACGCATACCCTCAACAACCATTCTTTCAAGTCCGTACCATATGCCGTAAAGGAAGAAAATTTCGCCCTTATACTTTCTTCTCTTATGAACGATGTAATTAAGGATAAAGAAGCCTAAAATACACCATACGCTTTCATACAAAAATGTGGGATGAACAGGCAAATCGGGATTAACCTCAATGCCCTTGGCAGCTAATGTTTCAGCCGACGCCTCAAGAGTTTCCTGAATTTTAAGGCTCCACATTCTGAAAGGAGCAGTAGTTGTGTTTGTACCGAAAGCCTCCTGATTAAAGAAGTTGCCCCATCTGCCGATACCTTGTCCGATAAGAAGTCCCAAAGCACCTAAATCAAGGAGATTGTGAAAATCAATCTTGCCTGTTTTACAGCCGATTGCAGCACCTATGAGAGCACCGATAATACCACCGTAAATTGCTATACCGCCGTTCCAAATCTGCGGTATTTCTATCAAATGGTCCTTGTAGTATGACCACTCAAAAATAACGTAATAGGCTCTTGCACAGATTATGCCGAGAATAGTTCCCCAAATGAGAACGTCGGTCATACCATCAAGGCTCATTTTCCACTTATAAGCCATTCTTCCGCCGTATAAAACAGCAAGAGCAAAGCCGAAAGCGATAATAATTCCGTACCAATGAATTTCGTAACTGCCGATTGAGAAAGCTACTGACGGCAAATCAAAATCAATGCCGAGCCCCTCAAAATAGACTCTTGTGTAATTGCTCATTTCATTCTCCTTTTACTTTTCTTTAACAACAGAAAGTGCACTGTATCTTTCATCCATCACCTGAGAAAGGCGATTTTCAATATCTTCCTTTGTTACATTCTTATATATTTCCATAGAATCAAAAAGTGAAAAGCCACCGAAATGTGCACCGATAAAGCCGTTTGCTATTGAATCTATGTCATTATACGCCATAATTTCTTTGCCGTAAACAGCACGTCTTACAGCCTCAAACTGTCCTTCGTCAATGCCGTCAGCCTTAAGCTTTGCAACAGCCTTTTTGATTTCTTCGCTTACTGCCTTTGGATTTTCACTTTCTCCGTCGAAAATAATAGCCTCGTAGCCGTTTCCGATGAAATATTCCTTAGTAAAGCTTGAATTAATAAGTCCCTTGTCAAAAAGCGAATTGTACAAATCAGAGGTTTCGCCTGCAAGAATTTCAAGAAGAATATTAGTTTCAACGATTGTTTTAATATCCTGAATAGGCTTTTCGCATTTTTCCTTATAGCCGAATGAGAAAACAGGCATACTCATTGAAAGGTTATATTCGCAGTAGTCGCTGACAATCTCTCTCGGCTCATGCTCAAAGGAGCGTTCAATTTCAAGAGGAGGTGCTGTTTTCAACATTCTGTCGCAGACTGAAATTACCTGCTCAGGTGTAACATTTCCCACAACGGCAAGTGCCATATTGTGAAGATTGTAGAAAGTGTTATAGCAGTCGTAAAGGAGCTTGTCCGTAATCTGTGCAATGGACTCAACAGTACCTGCAATATCAATTCTCACAGGATGCTTGCTGTAAAGGCACCTGAGGAGATTAAACTCACTCATCCAGCCCGGAACATCATAGTACATTGTGATTTCCTGACCGATAATTCCCTGCTCCTTTTCAACTGTTTCTTTAGTGAAATATGGGTGAGTAACAAAATCGAGGAGAATTTCGAGAGAGTCCTCAAAATTATCACTGCACTGGAAAAGATAGCAGGTTTTGTCAAAAGAGGTGTAGGCATTTGCAGATGCACCTGTTTTAGCATATCTTGCAAAAGCGTCAAGGTCCTCGCTTTCAAAGAGCTTATGCTCAAGGAAATGAGCTATGCCCTCAGGTACTGCTGTCCATTCCTCGCTGTCGGACCTTTTAAAGCGTGTGTCGATAGAGCCGTAATTAGTACCGAAAACAGCGTAGGTGGAGGAATAATTTTCCTTTGGCATAACATATATTTTAAGACCTGATTTATGGTCGATTTCGTAATACTTTTCGCCGAGAGATGAAGATACAATTTCTTTCATTATTCTGCCTCCTTCTGTGAGCAAAGTCTGTAAATCGTATCGAGAGTAAGAAGTGACGCACATTCAATTACCTGTTTTTTTGTAACTGCGTCATTTTCCGCAACAGACATTTCCGGAGATTTGATATTTTCATCGATAATTTGAGTTGAATACCAATTTTCGATAAGCTCAGGAGTATCATTTACAGAGAGAATTGCGTCACGCAAAGCCATTTTAGATGACGCAAACTCCTCGTCGAAATTACCCTTTTTAATTTCATCAAGCTGATTTGAAATTTCGTTTATGGCTTTATCCATATTTTCTTCATTACAGCCGGACTGAATCATAATAAAGCTTTTAAGCCTTGTATATCTTGCAGAGCAGTAATAGCAAAGGCTCAGCTTTTCTCTTACATTTGCAAAAAGCTTTGAGTAAGGACCGCCGCCGAAAACATCGCAGAAAGTTCTCATTGCAGGCGTCATATCATCATCAGGTTTCATATTTACACGAAAGCCCATAACAAGCTTTCCCTGTTTAACATCTATGCGTTCTGTTTCATCCTTAACGTTATCACATGACGGCACAAAAACAGCACTCTGGGGCTTAGTATATGCTCTTTCAACCTTTGCACAGCAGTCGGAAAGAAGAGATGTGATTTTGTCAAAATCAGTATTGCCCACAACGGTAACACGTATTTTAGCAGTTGAAAGAATATTTTTCCAAGCGGAAAGAACGTTATCGCCGTCAAGAGCAGAAACCTGCTCTAAGGTGCCGTAGCGGTTAATTCCATAGGGCTCATTTTTAAA
Organism: Eubacteriales bacterium; assembly: GCA_029219885.1. GTDB lineage: Bacteria > Bacillota > Clostridia > Oscillospirales > Acutalibacteraceae > Eubacterium_R. The sequence continues at coordinate 4,789 of JAQXUH010000064.1, forward strand.
CATAAGTCTTTCAGCCTGCCTGAGAACATATACTCTTTTTTCGTTATCCTCAGCACTTATTTTTTGAGAAAGTATTCTCTTTTCAGCAGAAATATCGCTGTCAAAAAATCTGCCGCTATCATCAAGTCTCGGCTCAAAAATGAGAGAGAGAAGAAGTTTTACGCACTCATACGAAATACTTTCGCCGTCAAGAGAAAAGCGGTCATCAACAGCAGTAACGCCGATTTTCAAAATCTGGCACTCGCCGTTTTTTGTAACAGCAGTATCAATTTCCGCACCGTAAAGCTCTGCAAGTTTTCTGTTAAGACTTTTCATATCAGGATAAGCCTTGCTTTTTCTTGAAAGAAGTCCGATAGTGAGAGCATTAGCGGATACCTTATCGGCATCAAGAGGCAGAGCAAATGTAATTGTGGCTTCATTAGTTTTAAATCTATCAGCGAAAACGCCTACGAAATCAACGCCGTGGGCTATTTCTTTTTTAACAAATTCCAATTTTATTCCTCCGAGCATTTATATAAATAATACATCAAATGATAATATAACATATTATTGTCAAAATTTCCATATATTATTTAAAGTAATAAATAAAGAAGTGCCATTATCAGCTTATTATCTGCTCCCTCGTGGGATAAAATCAAAATAAGAATAAGAATTATAATCTGTGAATCGTCGCCGCCGAGAAAGTCAAATATGCCTCCCGGACCTTTTTCGCCATTGCTTGAGCCTTGAGAGTTCTGCTTTTTTCCTGTATTATTAGTGCTTTTTTCGCTGTGATTGTTAACAGGCGGAGGAGTAAAATTGCCCTTTGGTTCATTTTCCACATAGCGATTTGCTCTGCTTTGCATTTCGCGGACACGCCTTTTTGCCTCGTTTATATCCGATTCCGAAAAATTTGCCATTTAAAACAGCTCCTTGAGTAGAGGAAGAATGTCAAAAAGCTTCAGTATCCTCACCGCCTGGTCTGCCTTATTCTGCATTTCAGGTTTCAAATGAGGTTTAAGAGCTAAAATCAAGTCGGTATTTTTATTAGAGGTACTGTTCATTTTGTCAAAAATATTTTTCGCTTTCATTATCATATCGAAGTCGATATTGTCAAGGGAAAGATTTGCAGGAAGTGACGAATTGCTCTGAAAATTCTGCTGAGGTTTACTTTGCTGATTATTGCCCTTTGAAGAATTTTGAGCGTTTTCACCCTCTCCCTGCTGATTTTGATTGTCATTTGAGCCGAGAATAGAAGACGCCACGCCTTTGAGCATATTTATATCATCGTCTGTAAGGCTTGCAATTATATCGTTGATATTGTCCATTTTTGTCAACTCTATTTCAAATTAAACTTTTTCATAAGCTCCTTTGCCTCAGGAGTTGAAAGTAATTTTTCCGTCTTTGATTTGTCGGAAAGTACGTCGCTAAGCTTCTTTTTTACATCGTCAGAAAGATTCTCGTTAATGAAATTGTCAAGCTCACCGCTGTCGGCTGCCTGTTTCATTTTGTTTACATCAATTCCCATATTTTTCATAGCCTTGCTCTTTTCATCTTTGTTCATTGAAAAGCTCTCCTTTTTATAGTATAATAAGTCTGTTATAATCTATGATTTTGAAAGGAGAAATATGAATGAGAATAGTAGTTATTTCCGATTCCCACAGAGCAAAGGGTAATCTCTTTGAAATAGTTGAAAAGCATATGGACACGGCAGACCTTTATATTTTCCTTGGTGACGGCGAGGATGATTTTGACGAAGTGCTGATGCTTTATCCTGATTTGAAATATGAAAGAGTTGCCGGAAACTGCGATTGGTATTCAACATATCCACTTTTTAAAGAAATAATGTTTGACGGGAAAAAGATATTTTTCTCTCACGGACACCCGTTTCATGTTAAATTCGGATATGAGGAAATAGTCAGCGAGGCAAAAAAAAGACAGGCAGATATCTGCCTGTTCGGTCATACTCATATGCAGTACACTAATTACGACAACGGACTTTATGTTATGAATCCGGGAAGTGCCGCAAGCGGTGAGTATGGTATGATAGATATTACAGCCTCAGGCATTGCTCTGCTGCCTGAAAAGCTGTAACAAAATTTTAATCGTCAACCTCTTTTGCGTCAACGTCAATCTGTGACGGGTCAAGGTCGATAAGCACATCTTTGATTTCTTTTGCCATACGCTTAACCTGAATAAAGGAAATAAGGTCGACAACGGCATAAACAATAAGGCTCACACCTAAAAGTCTTATTACGGCAAGAGTGGAGCTGAAAGGATTAACAACAATAATCAGTCCCAAAACAGAAACGCCGATTGACAGAATAAGAGAAAAGAGCCAATCTCTGAGACCGCTTTTTTTAGCGTCAAAGGCGGTTATAATGTCGATAATACCGCTGATTAAAATAAATATTCCAAACAGGAAAAGTAAAATCGACACAATACTTTTATATCTTACGCAGACTATAATTCCGCTGACAACGGCAATTACCGCAAGTATGATTAAAATCGGATTTCTGTCCTTGGCGAAATATGAAATCGCTGCGGCAACGCCTAAAGCAATCATAGTAATACCACATATCATACTTACAACGTAAAGTGTTTCATCAGGCTTTGCAAGTAGAATTATGCCCATTACCGCTGATGCAATTATGGTTATGATTGAAAGGTTTTTTATTTTTTCAATAAAAGTTCTCATAAAAACACCTACTTTATATATCTTATGTCATTACCAACAAGAACAAGCTTTTTGTACTCTCCTGCTATTCTTGATGTAATACGCTGGTCATACTTTTCCTCAAGCTCGTCAAGGGTATAATTTGTTGAAATAATTGTTGGAAGCTTTGCTGAAATTCTTGTATTGATAATATTAAACAGGCAAGCAACCGTATAACTGTTTTTAAACTCCGTGCCTAAATCGTCGATAATCAGCAAATCGCAGTTTAAAACGGCTCTTTCGTAATATCTCAAATTATCCGTTCTGCCGAAATTTTCATTTTGCAGGTCATTTAAGATATTCTGTGCCGTGCCGTAAACCACGCTGTTGCCTTTGTTAATTACAACATTTGCGATAGCAAGGGAAAGATGAGTCTTTCCAAGTCCTGTACCGCCCATAAAAAGAATATTTACAGAATCTCTTGAGAAGTTTGTCGCATATTTTGCACAGCTTCTCTTTATTTTTTCTGCTTTATTTCTTGGATTTATTGCATTTTCCAAATCTTCGTCAGGATAAAAATTGACGTCAAAGGTATCAAAAGTGCAGTCGGAAATAGGTGCTACCTTTGAAAGATTTTCCCTTTCAATATCCTTTAAAAGCTCGTTGTGGCATTTGCATCTTCTGTTTTTAATAAAGCCCGTATCCTGACATACAGGACAGGTGTATTTAACCTCAAGAGCCTTTTCGTCATATCCGTTTTTCTTTAAAAGTGCTTTCTTTTCCTCCTGAAGTGCAAGGCTTTCCTGCATCAGTTTTTCAACATCAGCCTGCTTGTCAGTGCTGTAAAGAAACACCTTTGAAATATTAAGTCCGATTTGCGAAAGCTTACGCTGTATAATCTCAAGTTCAGGAATTTTTTCGCTGACTTCATCAAATCTTTCCTGTGCTTCAAGGTATGCCTTTTCTTTTCTTCTGTCAAGAATTTCTGCTGCCTTGGAGTAAACCTCCTGTGAATAAGACATTCTCTTCTCTCCTTACAAATCTGTATTGTTCATAGCGTCCTGCTTAATTTTTTCAAGGTCATATGTAGGCTTGCTTTTAAGCTTGTCGCCGTCCTTACGGCTGTTCTTCTGCTTTTCAAACTCTTCCTGCTGAGCCTTAACCTGCGACGGCGAGGTGATGCCCTCCTTCTTCCATTTTTTCAAAACGGAATTGACATAGGAAAGCTTAGGCTCAGGAATATTTTCTTTCATTATATCGCAAGCAAGACTTACCATTGAAATATCAAAATCGTCAAACCACTGCGTAATCATTTCTCTCTGCTTAACAGTAGGTCTGCGGTGACGAATACCTGTGAGAGCAGTTACCTCGTTCCAAAGCCTGTCGCTTCTTTCGATTTCCTTAAGCTTTTCTTCAGCGTCGGCAAGATTATCTATTCCCTCTTCCGCCCAATTTTTAGCCATTGAATTGACATAGGAAATGCCGATTGACCTGCCCTTGAGTTTTTCGGCTCTGTAAAATTCTAAAATCATCAGCACAATTTCAGGCTTAAGACCGTAGTAATTTACCATATTGATAAGCATTTCCTGCTCGGCACGGCTTATACCTCGTCCGAGTACGGTCTGTGCCTCTGTCAAAAGAAATCTCAGCTTTTCGTCATCACGAAGAATCGCAATAATATCCTTTGGCGAAAGTGTTGGCGGTGACATTGTATCCTTTGCCTTTGGCTTTTTTTCCTTTTCGGGTTCAGGCTCTGTCACCTGTATTTGAGGTTCAACGGCTGTACCGTTTACAGACAGAATTCCCTCTTCTACCCAAAACTCAAGGATATTGTCAATATCACCTGTTGTCTGCCCTAAAGCCTTTGCCAACTCGGCTGAATCTGACTGACCGTTATTCCTGAGAATAAACAAAAGTGCTTTAAGCTGATATTCACTTGCCATTTTAAGATATTTGTCAACAAGTAAAGACGGCACATTGAATATTCCGCCGTCCCAAACATTGCCGAAGGGTAAAATTCTGTAATCCATTGATAAAACTCCTCTTATAGTAAATTCATTTTATCAAAAAAAATCATATATGTAAACACATAAATATTATAAATTTATAAAAAAACTCTTGACAAATTCCATTCTACTATGTATAATACATTTGCATTTGCGGATGTAGCTCACCCGGTAGAGCGCAACCTTGCCAAGGTTGAGGTAGCGAGTTCGAGCCTCGTCATCCGCTCCAAAAAGAAACTGCGTTGATTCAACGCAGTTTTTTCTTTTATCAAGATTTGTTGTTTTTTTAATTACTTTACAAAAAGGCTGGCAATTATAATATCTGCGGCAAATAAGACGAGAGAAATGATGCTGAGAATCTTTGCGATTTTCAGCTTTTTTTCGTCCTTTTGAGAAAGGCTGACCTTTTTGTTTTTCACAACAACGCATACGGCTATCGCCATCATAGCAAATGCAGGACATATACCTAAAGTGCACACGCCCACAATGCCCATAATATAGGCAAAATTACAGATTTTTGATATTACATCCTTATCAGTCATATTGATACCTCGCTGACACAAATTCCGTATTTTAAATTAATTCTGTCAATTTTCTTTATAAACGCTTCGCCGAAAAAGAAAAGGAAAACAGCGGTAGTTCCGCCGAAAACAAGATTTGCAGGCACACCTGCTGCATAAACTGCCAAAACGGAAGAAAGGCTCAAATCAGCAGACAGCGTTAATACTGTTGACAAATCAACAATCAATCCGTAAACAACCGCCACAATGAGAAAGCCTGCAACAGAAAGAGTGATTTTATTTGCCTTAAGCTTACTGAAAAGCAGTCCGAAAATCAAGCCCACAAGCCCCATTGCCACCATTTGAAACGGCGTCCAAAGTCCTTGGCCGAAAATAAAATTTGACACGAACATTGAAAGAGCACCGATAAGAAAGCCTCTTTTACCGCCGAGACAGACACCGCTGACAGCCACTACTGCGGCAATAGGTTTAACCTGCGGTACAAGATAAAAGACTGCTCTGCTGACAACGGCAATAGCCGTCAGGCTTGCAATGAGAGTTACTTCTCTTGCGGTAGGCTTTTCCTTTTCAAAGGAAATAAAAAACGGCAGCATTGCTAAAATCAGCACTAAAACGCTGATAAGATAATAATTTGTATCACTTGATAAAAACTGCCATACTATCAAAAGAATTATACCTGCCGATGCTACAAAGGGAAGAATTTTTTTCATACTAAATCCTCCGCAGATACGGCACTTTCAAGAACCTTTGACGTAATTCGTCTGACCTGAGTTGTGTAAAACTTCAACGATGACAGCACCTGCCGTCTGCTTCCTGCCGAGGAAATTACGCCGTCGGAAAGGAATGACACATAATCGGACACCTCGCCCACAAAATCTATATCGTGGGACACCATTATTACCGTTTTATTTTCTTTACAGAGCTGTTTTAAAAAGCAGGCAAGCTCTTTCTTTGACTGACAATCAAACGCCTTTGACGGCTCGTCTAAAAGAAAAATATCGGCGTTTTGTTCAAGAAGAATACCGAATGCTAACTTCTGTGCCTGACCTGTGCTTAGGTCAAACGGATGCTGATTTAAGCAGTCGGAAATGCCGAGCCTTTCTGCCGTCTTTTCTGTTATTTCGTCGCCTGCTCTGTCCTTTGTAAAAAGACAGCGGACATTCTGTGGAAGATATACAGCCTTGCCGTTTAATTTAACCTTGCCTGAATAAGCCTTTTTTATACCTGCGATAACCTTTAAAAGTGTTGTCTTTCCTGAGCCGTTAGAGCCGATTACCGAGTTAATTTTGCCCTGGTATGCCGTAAAGGAAAGTCTGTTTAATATATCAGGTGCTTTTTTGTCATAGGCAAAAGTTACATTTTTAAGTACAACAGTTTCTTCTGTTTTTTCAGGCAATTCTTCTGCCTTTTGAGTTAAGCCGTTACAAAGGTCTATTGCGTCTTTGACGGTCAGCGGTCTTTCGTCAAAAAGTCTTGTACATACAGGGAAAAAGTCTAAAAGCTTATCTTCCCTGACCGCATCACTTACTAAGCCGTTGAAAATACAATTTCCCTTTTCAAGAACTATCATTCTGTCGCAGAAATATATCACTTCCGCTGAGGAATGAGATGACATTATTACTGTTACACCGAGCTCCTCGTTTATTCTTTTAAGCATTGACGCAAGAGAAATTACTGCTTTTGGGTCAAGTTGAGCAAAAGGCTCGTCAAGAATAAGTGCGTCGGCATTGTCTATCATTGCGGCGGCTATTGCAACAGTTGCCTTTTCGCCACCGGAAAGGGTTGAAATTTTCCTGTCAAGAAGATTATTGATATTGAAAAACGAGGAAATCTCCCCTAATCTTACTGCCATTTCGGAAGAGTCAAGTTCCTTATTTTCAAGAGCAAAAACAAGCTCACCTCTTACAGTTTCGGACACAAATGAGGTGTCGGGATTTTGAAAAACAAACGCTGCACTTTCAGCATCAGCCGTGATGTTTCCCTCGACCTTTCCAAAAGGTGAAAGCTCCTTTTTAAGCAGTCGCAAAAGAGTAGATTTACCGCTGCCGCTTTCTCCCATAAGGAGTACAAACTCACCGCTTTTTATCTCAATATTTATATCACTTAGAGCTTTTTTCTCCGCTTTCGGGTAGGTAAAGCTTAAATTTTCTGTTTTAAATAAAGCCATTTCATATCCTCCCAAAAGTCAATAATAAGCGGTAAAAACGACATTACGCCGTAAATGATTATAGAAAAAAGCGACTGATTTTCTGCACTGATTACAGGCTCGAAAATAAAAAGCGTCTTTTTTGAAGTTTTAAAATAAAGAACTATAATAAATAAAATCACCGAGACTGCCATCACTATGCCGTCACGAAGTGCAAAGGAATATTTTGAGTAGGCTCTGCGATTTTTACTGAAGCCTCTCGCCCTCATAGAATCGGAAACCTCTATGCTTTCCTCCAGCGTCATAGTGAGAAGTGCACTGAAATTTGCAATACTTTTTTGAAGTTTATTTCTGCCGTCGTTAATATTCATTCGAGCGTCGTTAATATCCTGAGCGTTTTTTCGAAGTCTCGGCAAAAAGGATAGCACCATTGAAAACACGAGAGATGTATTAGGTGCAAGGCGTGAAAAGACTGACAAAAACTTGTCCGATGTTAAAACGATACTGTAACAGTTAAGCCACAAAATGACAGACGCAAACATCATTCCCTGATTAAACCCATAGAATAACGCCTCAAGGGTGAAATCGTAAGAGAAAACGGTAAACAAAACCGTCTCGCCGTAGTGGGCAAATATCATATTGAATATTCCCACAAAAATAATCAGCGGTAAAATAAATGTAAAAAACGATTTAACCGCCTTTTTGCCCTCTAATTTGACACTATATAGGAATGATGACAGCAGACTTATCAAAAGATAAAAAGGGTTGAAAAGGAGCAGGCATAAGACTATCTCTAAAAGGAAAAAGAGAAAGCAGGATTTAGGATTAAACCTTGAAAATCTGTCCACTTGCTTTCCCTCCTTTAATATTCAATTCCCTTTCGTGCCAAAACGCCCTTATCGTAAGGGTGCTTTATTTTTTCAAAATAAGTTATATAATCTGCCGTATCAAAAATCGACGGCACTTCTTTATGTCCTGTAATAATAATTTCTCTGCCTTCAAGAGCTTTCAGCAAATCAAGTGCATCATCCTCGCTGATATACTCGCCGATAATATCGAGAAATTCATCAAGGATAATCATATCGCTTTTAGAATTTTTAACAAAATCAAGTGCAGACTTTGCGGCATCACGATATATTTCTCCGGGACTGAAAGGCAAGCTGTCAGGTGCCTGCCATATATCAAATGGCAAAACAGCAAGCTCTGAAGATTTATTATCTTTCAAAAACTGCACAAGGCTGACGGTTAAATCAGCACCCTTGGCTCTCATACCTGCACCTATTGCGGCAGTTGTTTTGCCTTTTCCAAAGCCGTAGTAAATCTGTATCATCTGATTCTGACCTCTTCCTTTGTCTTAAAGGAGTAGCCGTATTGGTCGAGAATATGGAGCTTTTTAAGTGCCACCTCGCAGCCTTTGGAAACGCAGTGGTTAGGTCTTACAGGAACGATAACATCAAGGCTCAAGGTTTGAGAAATAAGCTTATCAAAGCCGTAAAGCTGAGCAGAACCACCTGTTAAAATAAGGCCTGAATTAGTAATATCTGCCACAAGCTGAGGTGATGTTCGCTCAAACATTGTTCTTGCAGCAACTGTAATTTTGTCAAGCAAAGGACGCAGACATTCGCAGATTTCGTTGCCTGTAATTTCCACAGACTTTGGAAGTCCCGAAAGCACATTCCTGCCCTTTGCGGTCATAGTTACGTCATTTTCTCTCGGCACGGCACAGCCGATATTCTTTTTTATTTCCTCAGCAGTACGAAGTCCCACAAGAAGTCCATACTTATCACGCAGAAACTTAACTATTGCTCTGTCGAAATCGTCACCGGCAACAGTTACCATATCGCTTTGGCTCATTGAGCCTTGGCTGATAACTGCCATATCCGTAGCACCTGCACCGCTGTCAATAACAAACACTCCGCCTGGATGAAGAGGGTCAATGCCTGCACCAAATGCAGCACAGAGAGGCTCCTCTACAAGGCAGACAGAACGAGCACCTGCCGTAATAATAACGGAAATCAGCGTTCTCCTCTCCACATCTGTACTGTTAGACGGAACAGAGGCAACAACTCTCGGCTTAAAAATATTTTTCTTAAGCACCTTATCCATAAAATAGCTGAGCATCTGCTCTGCCAAAGCGTAATTGCTGACAACGCCCTCAGAAATAGGCTGAATAACACTTACGCCCACAGGCTCTCTGCCCTGAAGATAATAAGCTCTTTTGCCTGCGTAAAGCACCTTTTCGCTTTCTGTATCATAGGCAACATAGGCAGGCTCGTCAAGGACAATACCTTTGCCCACAACTGAAATAACTATTGAACCTGTACCTAAATCTATACCTAAATCATAACCAAACATAAAAACATTCCCTAAAAAAGAAAAATATAAACTTAAATAATATAATATATGTTACTTGAAAACATCCTCGTTGTCAACAGATAAAAAATGAACAAGTGCACTGTAACGCCTGCTTTTTTTATCGTTATCCACCATAGCTTTAATTGCTCCCTCGTTGCCCACAATTACAAGGAGGCTTTTTGCTCTTGTCAAAGCTGTGTAAAAGAGATTTCTGTATGAAAGCTTAGGGGGTGTGCTGACAACAGGAAGAACAACAGCGTCAAACTCACTGCCTTGACTTTTATGTACCGTCATAGCGTATGCAAGCTCAATTTCGTTAGCGTTTTCAAAGCTGTACATTGCCTCTCTGTCATCAAAGCGGACATTGATAATATCATTTGCTCTGTCGATATTCGTCAGAATTCCGATATCACCGTTAAAAACTCCGTTGCCGTTTTCGTTATCCTTAAACCACGGAACGTCGTAGTTATTCTTTATCTGCATAACCTTGTCGCCAACACGGAGAATATAGCCCTTATATTTAAGCTGAGCTTTCTCAGGTGACGGTGGATTGAGTTTTTCTTGGAGTAATGCGTTAAGATTCTCTGTACCTACCTCTCCTTTTCTGCTGGGACAAAGCACTTGAATATCCTTGACGGAATCAAAGCCGTACCCTGCGGGTATTCGGGATGTTACAAGGCTGACAATTTTTCTTGGTGCCGTGTAACGTGAATCTTCGTTTAAAAGGAAGAAGTCGGAATCGGGGCTGTTGTCAAAAACAGGCATTTCGCCGTTTACTACTCTGTGAGCGTTTGATACTATTCTGCTTTCCATAGCCTGACGGAAAATCTTATCAAGGCTTACCACGCCGATAAGTCCGCTTTCTATCAAATCGGCAAGTACATTGCCTGCACCAACAGGCGGAAGTTGATTTTTATCTCCCACCATAATAAGCCTGCAATGAAGCGGTAATGCGTCAAGCAGTGCGGAGAAAAGCGTTACATCCACCATTGACAGCTCGTCTACGATTACTGCGTCGCACTCAAGAGGATTTCGCAGATTATGGGTAAATGACGGCTCAATTGCTCCCTCTTTATATTCCACCTCAAGAAGTCGGTGAATAGTTTTTGCCTCATATCCTGTAAGCTCACTCATTCGCTTAGCGGCTCTGCCGGTAGGAGCAGCAAGAGCGACGTCAAGCCCTCTGTTTTTCATAAGGGCAATTATACCCTTAACAGTTGTTGTTTTACCTGTACCGGGACCGCCTGTAAGAATAAGAATACCCTTATTTACTGCAATTTCGATAGCTTCTCTCTGTTTCTCGTCAAAGGTGATATTGTTTGCCTGCTCAAAGGCGTAAATTTCCGCTTGAGAAATATCTTTCTGCTGCGGTGGAAAATGGAGCATAACCTGTATTCTTTCAGCTATTGCCGATTCGGCTCTGTAAATTTCAGGAAGAAAAATGAAATCTCTGCCGTCAATGTTTTCCTGCACAAGCTGTTTTGACTCAATTGCATTATCAATAGCGATTTCAGCCTCGTCCTCGTTACAATCAAGTAGATTTTTTGCAGGAGTAATTAGGCTGTTTCTCGGCAGACAGGTGTGACCATTATGGAGATTATACCTGACAACATAAACAACGCCTGCCTGACATCTGTAATCAAACGGAGGTGTATCCTGAAGATTAGATGCGATTTCGTCTGCTCGCTCAAAGGTAAGGCCGCCGTTATCGGAAATAAAGGCATAAGGGTTTTCTTTAATAATATCAAGTGCATTTGACTTATACAAGTTATATGCAGAAAAGGCCTCCTGCTGACTTAAGCCTAAATCAGCAAGTCCGTTCATTACATCTCTTGCGGCGAACTGCATTTTAAAATCTCTGCTGATTTGCTTTGCTCTTGACTTATTAATTCCCTTGATTTCAGCAAGGCGTTCAGGCTCATTTTCAATTACATTAAATGTATCGGAACCAAATTTTTCCACAATTTTAGACGCAGTTGCCTCTCTGACGCCTTTAACAATTCCCCCTGAAAGAAAACGGAGCATACCGGCAGCATCGGCAGGAAGTGTCCTTTGCAATCTCACAGCTTTAAACTGACGTCCGAAGGTCTGGTGCATAGTCCACTCACCTTGGAAAACCACCTCTTCACCTACAACGATATTGCCGAGAACGCCTACAACAGTAACATATTCGTCGCCTGTTGCCACTTCTACTACTCCATAGCCGTTAGAGTCATTTCTATATGTAATACTTTCAATTGTGCCTGTTAAATTTTCAAGCTCTTCTGCCATAATTTTCACCGATATAAGTATAGCATAAACGGCGTTATTAGTAAATGATACAATTTAATTATCTTTTCAAAATTTGCCAACTATTTTTGATAATTTTACATAAGAAAAAAGAGCAAGCATAAAGCCTGCTCTTTAAATTTAAAGGTTAAATAGATTACTCGTTGATAGCTGTAACAACGCCTGAACCTACTGTTCTACCACCCTCACGGATAGCGAAACGAAGACCTTCTTCAATAGCGATAGGAGTGATGAGCTCAACGTTCATTACTACGTTATCACCAGGCATACACATCTCTGTACCTTCTGGAAGAGTGATAACACCTGTTACGTCTGTTGTTCTGAAATAGAACTGAGGACGATAGTTGTTGAAGAAAGGAGTATGACGGCCACCCTCGTCCTTTGAAAGAACGTATACTTGACCTGTGAACTTTGTGTGTGGGTGAATTGAACCAGGAGCAGCAAGTACTTGACCTCTCTTGATATCTGTTCTCTGAACACCACGAAGAAGACAACCGATGTTGTCACCAGCCTCAGCGTAGTCAAGAATCTTACGGAACATCTCGATACCTGTACATACTGTTGAGCTGATTTCGTCGTGGAGACCAACCATCTCTACTGTATCGTTTGTCTTGAGCTGACCTCTTTCAACTCTACCTGTAGCAACAGTACCACGACCAGTGATTGTGAATACGTCCTCAACAGGCATAAGGAAAGGAAGGTCTGCCTTACGGTCAGGAGTA
>JAQXUH010000065.1 GCA_029219885.1 Eubacteriales bacterium
GTTTAGCGTATCAAGTTTTACAGATACTAATTGAATTTTTGTAGGGGATGGCGTCCTCGACATCCCGTAAATAAACAGCATTGTTGGGTAACTCACGGGTCGTCGAGGACGCCGACCCCTACGAAATATCAGCTACACACCTTTGCTAAACAATAATTTACACAAAAAGCCTTGCGTTTATATTTCGCAAGGCTTAAATCATATCTATTCTGCTGAATCGTCATAAGTTGGCATATCGACGATAATCGGTGTATGGTGAACGGCAGGGAGAAATTTTTCCAGCACGTCGGCAGTACGCATTCTGAGGCTTGAAGTATTGACGCAGGGGTGACAGCCGAAAGTGTCACTTTCCACAACAGGTCGGTCGATAAGAAGCTGCACTTTATTCTCCGTGTCGTTCATCAAGCCCATAACAGAAACCGCACCGGGCTTGATATTCAGCAGCTCCTCCATAAAGGTACTGTCCGCAAAGGACAGACGGGAACAGCCTATCTGCTTTGTGATGTCCTTAGTTTTGAAAGGCTTGTCGCCTGGCATCATCAAAAGATAAAATTCCGTTTTCTGCCTGTTGCAGAGAAAAAGATTTTTGCAGATAATAGTGCCTAGAATTTTGTCAATTCTGTTACAGGCATCCATAGTATCAGCAGGCTCGTGGTCTGTTCTCTGATACTCAATGCCCAAGCTGTCAAGCAGGTCATAGACCTTAATTTCTCTTTCAAGTCTGCCGTCGTTTGACGTCGGACGTCCGTTAAATAATTCCATAATGTCACCTTTTGGATAATGTTTTGATGTTTGGTAGGGGCAAATTTTGACCGCTACTAAGTTCTTTTTGCTCCCTTTATCTTCCACCGGAAGCGGTCGCAAACGAACCCCTTTACACAAGGGAGCCGAAAATTTGTTGCAATTTAGACCGACAAACTATAATTTTAACCCCCGTCTGTTTAAAAACAGGCGGGGGATATTTTTATTCCTCTTTTTCTCTTACAACGTAGGCACATTTAATTGTGCATTTGTCGCTGTCTGTTTCGCATTTCGGCGACCTGTTGATTATTTCAAAACCGTCAAGCTCCTGCTTTACAAGATAGGAGAGCTTTTTTTCAGCCAGAGATAAAAGCTCCTCGTCGCTTAAGTCATAAGGCGTTTGGGTGAAATATTTTTCAGTTTTTTCCGCCACGCCCACAGGAAGCTCGGTACCTTTAATCGTCAGCATTTTTGCCTGTTCTTCTTCAATATCACCTGCCTTGATTTTGATATAAAGCGGTATTTCGGCAGAGAAGAAAATCAGCCGTCGGTATGTTTTTTGAGAGCGTAGGGAAATTTTGCTTTGCTGTCTGTATGCTACCACCTCAAGCTCCTTACGCTGTACCTTGTTGCCCTTGAGGGTGTTTTCGTCAAAAGGCTCAGGCTGTTCTGTTATTTCGTTTATTTCAACTCTTGCGGTAGTGCCGTTTTTGTTGATGTGTGCCCAGGCGATATCCTCAAAATCGCCCATCATATCCCACGCAAGCTCCTTGCGGTCAATAACGCTCCACATCGTACCGCTTTTAAGTCCGCTGTTTTCCAAATACGAGGTCAGCACACTGCGGCTTATCCTCTCGTTTCCAACGATTTCCACATTCCACACGAAGCCCTCAAGAAAGCAGATTATAAACACAAAGGCGATTATTCCCACAAAAAAGCCTGTTCTGTTTTTCAGCGGTTTCAGCAGAAAGGGAATTCCTCTTTTTTTGATAATCTTCACCTTTCCGCCGTGGAGGTATGCTGTTTTGTGGAGCGATTTGTAGGTTTTTATATTGCAGTCGGCGGTAAATCCGTTGCCGAATAGTGCAACATTTTTTACGTCAATACCTTGCGTAAAGCAGTCGTTTAAAAAGTCCTCCCAAAATCCCCCTGAAAACTGAAATTCGACTATTCCGAAAAGCAGCCTGAAAAAATAAGTCAGCTTGAAAATTCCATAGACATAATATTTCCCTCAACTACCGCACCCTCACGGGTAAAGGAGTTTATCCGCAAATCGTCACCCCAAAAGGTGATAATCTGACTGCCGAGGCTCACCTGAATTTTTGTTGAGGAATATTCGATTATTCCCTCAAGTCCGTCTACAAGACATTCACTTCCCGACATTTCGATTCTCGGTTTTCCGAAATAGTAATCAAAGGGTTCTTTTTGTGCTTTCTTCTTGTCCTTTATCTTAAATGATTTCATTTTACCACCGCTAATATATATGCAGGTCGGACTTCTTTCTTGCACAAAAGCAAAATAAAAAAGCAGTACAATCGTACCGCTTGACAGAATAGAAAAAGTGTGATAACATAACAGTAGATAAGGAGCTTACCGGATAAACGGTTAGTCCCTCATTGGTTGAACAATAACCGCTAACTTTCTGAGGGTTGGGCGGTTATTTTTTTATTGCTAAAACGATTATAGCTATAAGTAAAAGTGTTACTATTGTAGCATATTCCATCAGCATCACCCCCTAATTTTATTAGAGGGCATTGCCCTCTTCTTAAAGAGGGACTAACCGCTTACCGTATTCGGCAGTTTTCCTTATCCGACAAAATTATACTGCACCTGACACCTTATGTCAACAGAAGAAAAAGCACCTTTGAGCAGTTCAAAGGTGCTTTTGTTATAAGTAGGTCAAATGTTAAATTGTCTCGGCTCTGTCGATATTTTCCTTGATTACCTTGCAGGTGTAAGCAAGCTGTTCCTTTTCTTTATCGTTAAGAGGAAGCTCGATAATATCCTCAATGCCGTTTCTGCCGATAACACAAGGAACACCGCAGGCAACATCGTGCATACCGTACTCGCCGTCAAGATAAACAGACGCAGGGATAACTCTCTTTTCATCGTGGAAAATTGCCTTGCAGATGTCGGCACAAGCAGCACCGATACCGAATTCCGTTGAGCCCTTGCCGTTGATGATATCGTAGCCGATATAACGTGTTCTCTCAAGAACATATTCCTCGGTGAGGTTGCTGTATTTTTCAGGCTTTTCCTCCTGCAACTCCTTGTAATTTTTACCGCCTAAGGTGAGAGTTGAGAAAGGAACGAATGATGAGTCGCCGTGCTCACCGATAGCACAGGTTGTAACGCTTCTTCTGTCAACATTTGCAAGCTCGCTGACAGTTCTCTTAAGTCTTGCAGTATCGAGAGAAGTACCTGTTGAAAAGCATCTTTCCCTTGGAAGTCCGAGATGAACTCTTGCATAATGAGCAATAACGTCGGCAGGATTTGTGATTGACACAATAATACCCTTGAAGTCGATAGGCTTAAGATTTTCTACAACGTCCTTGAGCATAACGATTGAATCATCAAGCATATCAAGTCTTGTCTGTCCGGGCTTTCTCGGCATACCGATTGAGATAACAATAATATCTGCGTCCTTGCAGTCGTTATAATCGCCGACGCTGATTTTAGTTGTAGAGCCTAAAAACAGGCAAGCGTCAGCAACATCATAGCAGTTTGCTATTGCTTTTTCGTGGTCCTTGTCGATAAACACGATTTCGTCGCAGGTGCCCTGAAAACAAAGTGCCATTGCTACGTGAGAGCCAACGTGACCTGCACCGATGATTACTACTTTTCTTTTATCAAGCATAATAATTACCTCACAAAAAATATTTCCTTATTTATTATACACCCTATAAAATAAATTTCAATTTCTTTTTACAAAAAATAACATTTATAAAAAAATATGGTGAACTTGCAGTAATAGTATGCTATAATTCAAGTATAAAGGAAAGAAGAAAAGACGGAAAATGAAAGAGAAAGAAAGAACTACATACAGGAAAATCGAATACAGCCGAAAGGAAAGTATATATCTTATCGTCAGAGGACTTGAGGTAGGCGTGGTAGCAGGCCTTGTTTCAGTGCTTTACAGATACTCACTGTCCTTTGCTGAGTCGGGACTGATGAGGGTTATCGACTTTGTAAAAGGCAACCCTTTGAAAATTGCGGTATGGTTTGTTGTTCTGGCACTTATCGGCGTTGGTATATCATTTCTCAACAAGTGGGAGCCTATGGCAGCAGGCTCAGGTATTCCGCAGGTAAACGGCGAAATTAAAGGCAATTTCAACCCAAGCTGGATAAGAATTATACTTTGTAAATTTATAGGCGGAACGGCGTCTGTTTTCTCCGGCTTATCTCTCGGCAGAGAGGGTCCCAGCGTTCAGCTTGGCGGTATGGCGGCAAAAGGCGTTGCAAGACTTACCAAGGCAGACAGGACTACCGAGCTTCGTATGATTAGCTGCGGTGCAGGTGCAGGAATGGCAGCTGCTTTCAATGCTCCGCTGACAGGTATAATGTTTGTCCTTGAGGAAATTCACCGTACCTTTGACAAGAATATTCTTTGTATGGGTATCGTTTCTGCCATTACGGCTGATTTTATTTCAAAGCTGTTTTTCGGTCAAAGCACAACGTTTAATTACGATACTGTAAATTTCCCTTTAAGGTACTATTGGCTTTTAGCTTTAATCGGTGTAATTCTCGGTATCAGCGGTGCACTTTATAATCTTGTTATGGTTAAGGCACAGGATATCTACAAAAGCATTAAAGCTGTGCCGAATTATATTAAAATGCCCATTGTTTTCGTGTTCAGCGGAATTGTGGGACTTGTAATGCCACAGATTTTGTGCGGCGGTCATACTATGTCGGAAATGCTCTTAAGCGAAAGACCCACACTTACGTATACCATTATTCTTTTAGTGTGCAAATTCCTTTTCGGCGTTATCAGCTTTGCCTGTGGTGCTCCAGGCGGAACCCTTTATCCTTTGTGCGTGTTAGGTGCGTATCTTGGTGCGGTTTTCGGCTTGGTGTCAATGGATGTTTTAAATCTCGGCCCTGAATTTTACGAGGAGTTCGTTGTTATCGGTATGGCAGGCTTTTTCTCCTCAATAGTAAGAAGTCCTATTACAGGTATTGTCCTTGTCTATGAGCTGACGGGAAATATGAATAACATTCTGCCTCTTGCAACTGTCAGCCTTATCAGCTACGCAACGGCTAATCTTATGGGCGTTTCTCCTATTTACGAGTCACTTCTCGAGAGAATACTTAAGAATAATGATGACGAGCCTGAATTTCATCTTAAGGATGAAAAGGTACTGCGTGAATTTATAGTTCCTATGGGCAGTCCTATTGACAGAAAAACAGTCAGCAGTATTGATTGGGGCAAGCATTGTCTTGTTGTCAGCGTTGAGCGTGATGGCGTTTCAGTTACACCAAAGGGCGACACGATGATTAAAGAGGGCGACGAGCTTGTTATTCTCGTCAGTCAGCGTCATTTAGCAAAAGATACCGAAAGGCTTGATAGAATTATCAACGGTTGAAAATTATGAAAATTAACTTATCAAATGCCAAGAAAATCAAAACGCTCAAAGGCTTCGGCGGGTCATCCTGCTGGTGGAGTACAGGCGTTAAAAATGAAAAGGACGCAGAGGATGTTGCAAAGCTACTTTACGGCGACGACGGACTTAAAATGAACATCTACCGCTACAATGTGGGCGGCGGTTTTGAAGAAGGCAATGTCCGTGTGGATAACCCGTGGAGAGTAGTTGAGTCCTTTATGGACGAGGACGGCACATATCATTGGGACAGAGATAAAAACGCTGTAAGAATGATGAAAAAATCACTTGATACAGGCAATGTAGATACCTTGATTTTCTTTGCCAACTCTCCGCACTTTTCTCATACCGTAACCCGTCAGGCAAGCGGTGGTTTTCAGGAGCATTTTTCAAATCTTCCAAGGGAAAATTACGACGCCTTTGCAAAATATCTTATTGATATTGCAGAGCATTTTATTGATGAGGGCTATCCCGTAAAATACATAAGTCCCATTAACGAGCCTCAATGGAAATGGGGCGGCGACTATGTGTGGCAGGAGGGTTGTCACTACGAACCGGAGGAGGTCAGAGACTGCTTTTTAGCCTTTGCCAAGGAGCTTGAAAGGAGAAATTCATCACTTCTTCTCTATGGTCCTGAAAGCGGAAATATAAAAGATTTCACAAAGGAGTATTATTCTCTTCTTTCGTCAAACGAGCTGATAATGAAGTATCTTGACACCTTTGCGTATCACTCCTACGGCTCTGACGATAATTTGGAGGAAAAGGCAGATTTCGGCAAATGGGCTAAGGAAAATATAAAAACAAACCGCTTTGATATGAGCGAATGGTGTGAGCTTCCCTGCAAGCACGATACAAAATCTATCGACTCGGCACTTATTATGGCAAGGATAATCGGTGAAGATTTGATATATACAGGCGTTGACAGCTGGACTGCGTGGGTATGTGCTAATCAGTTGGATAACGCAATTAAGGATGACGGCAAATGCTACAGCGACGGATTGCTGACGGCAAAGGACGATTTTTCCGAATATTATATTTCTATGAGGTATTACGCCGTTGCTCATTTTTCAAGGTTCGTTTTGTCGGGTAGCGAGAGCCTTGATATAGGCTTTAATACCGCAAGGGGCTTTTCTCTTTTTGCGTTTAAGAATAATGAGGGCAGATATACTTTAGTTGCCGTGAATAACAGTAAGGCAAAAAGGGTAATAGAGCCTGATGTTGATTTTGACACAGCAGAGATTATTACCACTACGCAGGCAGAACAATTAAAAAGCGAAACAGTAAAAAGTAAAAAAATAACCATTGAGCCAAAAAGCATTTCAACGGTTATTCTCAAATAAGCGGTAAAAGGGGACAGATTTATGGAAAGACAATGGTACAAGGGTGACACTCATCTTCATACTCTTTTAAGCGACGGCAAGCATACAAAAGGTCAGCTTGTAGAAATGTGCAAGGATAAGGGCCTTGATTTTATGATAATCACCGACCACAATAACAATTCCGTTGAGGAAAGCTATTACGACGGCGATATTCTCGTTATTCAGGGACAGGAGCTTACGGAGTATCCCGGTCACGTAAACGTGTGGGGTAAGAAAGTTCCCGACGAGCCGTCATTTACTCTCAGAACGGCTGAGGACTATGCAGAGGTTATCCAAAGGTGTAAGGACGCAGGAGCAGTAGTTTCCGTCAATCATCCTTTCTGCTCAAACTGTCCTTTCAGGCTTAATCTTGAGGATTACGATTTTGACTGTGTTGAGGTGTGGAACACTATTCAGCACAGCGATAATATGAAAAATCGTGACTGGTGGGTAGGTCAGCTCCTTAAGGGAAAGCATATAGGTGCAGTGGGCGGTTCGGACTTCCACGATAACCGCTACGGTATGCCGCTTCTTGCAATGCCAATGACTGTTGTTTACGCAGAAAGCAACACGGCAGACGATATTTTGTCGGCGATTAAAGAGGGCAGAAGTGTTGTTACTAACGACACAAAATCTTCAATGATATACTTAACCTGCGGTGATGCCAACGTAGGCGATACAGTTAAGCTTTCCGACAGCCAAAAGGCAGAGCTTAAAGTAACCAACCTTAAAAAAGGTCACAAGATTACTGTTTATAATAACGAAAAGGTTATTTACGAGCATACGGCATCTAAAAATTCTCCAACCTTTATGACTTCCTTTGATATTGAGGAGGCAGGCTTTATAAGAGCAGAGATTACATATAAGTTTACGCCACTCATCAAGAAGGTTTATACTGCCGTTGAAAGCAAATTCCTTCACGGCGACGGCAACGTGCCTGATTTTATTTGGGCATTTACCAATCCGATTTGGGTAGAGGAGTAAAGAATGCTCGATTATTTGTTTATTTTTCCCATTCCGTTACTGCTTTTTGTCATAGGCGTCATTATCCTTAATACTAAAGCCTACGATATTAATTCCGTTGTAGGTTACAGAACGCCACGCAGTATGAGGGATAAACGCAGCTGGGATTGGGCACAGCAGATGATGGCGGAATGTTTTATTTATTATGGAATTATTTCCCTGATTGTCAGCATTATTCTGTCTGTTCTTTGCATTATTTTTTATAATAAAGAATTTGTGCCTTGTGCTATTCTTTTACTCCAGACAATCGGCATTTTCGGCGTTATCGTCAAGGTTGAGGGCAACCTGAAAAAAGAGCACGAACGCTGGGATAAAAAGTGAATATGAAAAACCTCCCTTAACGAAAAGGGAGGTTTTTTGCTGTCTAAAAACAAATATTTTTATTATAATGCAAGATATTTACTGTATTTACCCAAAACTTTTTTTCCGCACCATACGCATATTGTAGTAACAAAAATAACAACAATAGCATTTATCGGATAAATTACATATTCAGTATATAAAGGAATATGACTAATTACTGTCTGAACAGCCAAATGTGAAAAATAAATTCCGAATGAATTATCTCCTAAAATTTTCAATAGTTTCATATTGTGACTTTTTTCGCTAACAATAAAATTGTATGCCATCAAAGCAAACAACACTCCTGTCAAAACAGAACTTAATTTAACTTGCGTGCCGCAATTGTTATCACCCATAGAAAGATAAGCATATCCCTCTAACATTTGTATTGCAATAGAAACAAGCCAAAGCAAGAAGAGATTCTTTTGCGGAACTTTGATTTTAATAAATTCATTTCCAATCAAATAACCGAGATAATAGTATGTAAACCACGATAAACAAGAAACGGACATTATGATTTTAACATATTTATTTACTTCAAAACCTGCAACAAGCGGTATAATTCTCATTACAATAATTTCAATCGGTGTAATTGCAAACCCCAAATATTTATATTTCGATTTTGCTAATTTGTCAATTAACGGAATTAGCAAAGTGAGTTCGCAATAGACAAAAACATAATACATAATGGGAGAGGCATTTCCGGTAATCAAATCTTTTATATAACGTATAGGAATATTTGATGGAGTACTGATATTCTGCAATATTACATAAATCAATGTCCAAATAACATATGGAATCAATACTTTTTTTATTCTTTTTTTGGGATTCCAGTTTTTTGCATTTGATAATATTGCACTTAAAAACAAAAATAAGCCAACCGAAAAATTCAAGAAAGGTCTACAAAAAATTTGTGCCATTCCTCCCGGTGTATTGTGTATAAAAACAACCGCTATTATTGCTAATCCTCTTAATATTTGTATTTTGTTACTTTGCAATTGTGTGATTTTCATAAGTCCCTCCAAATATGATTTTACTTGTTTGTTTTAAAACAAATTCACTCTTTCGGTTGATTATCGTTTTCGCTGTAATGCTCTTTTGCCTGTTTCATAATTTTCAGCGTTTCTCGTACAGTTTCGAGAGTAGCCTCGTCAGGTGAGCAGTTTACTGCGATATAGGGCTTTTTGCCTGCTGAAAGCTTGACTCTTCCTTTCATAAAGGCATTGAGTATGGCAACAGTCCTGATATCTGCTGACAGAGTGTAGAAAAGAATTGAGCCGTTTCGCTGAACAATATCCGTAATGTCAAGTGACATAGCGGTGTTTCTTAAAAGTGCGATTTCCACAAGTCCCCAAACGCAGGCAGGCGGAGCACCGAAACGGTCTGTCAGCTCATCGTAAACATCGTTTGCGTCTTCTTCACTCCTAATATTAGCAATTCGCTTATACATAGAAAGCCTTTGAGGAGTTGAAGTAATGTAGCTTTCGGGAATGTTTGCGTCGATAGAAAGGTCGATAAGACATTCCTTTTCTTCCGGCTCCTCGTCTTTGATTTCGCCTTTTTCCATAGCCACCGCTTCTTCAAGGAGCTTAAGGTACATATCGTAGCCTACCGCTTCAATGTGACCATGCTGACGGTTGCCCAAAAGTGAGCCGGCACCTCTTATTTCAAGGTCACGCATAGCAATCTTAAAGCCTGAGCCGAACTCGGTATATTCTCGTATAGCCTCAAGACGCCTTGTAGCTATATCCGAAAGCTCCTTACCTCTTGTAAAAGTGAAGTAGGCGTAGGCTCTTCTCGACGACCTGCCGACTCGTCCTCTGATTTGGTGGAGCTGTGCAAGTCCCATTCTGTCTGCATTTTCAATAATCAGCGTGTTGCAGTTAGGCACGTCAACGCCTGTTTCAATAATGGTGGTGCAGACTAAAACATCAATGTCGCCGTTTAACAAATCTTTCCATACCGCCGACAGCTGTTCTTCAGTCATCTTTCCGTGAGCAATACCCACCCTTGCATCAGGCAAGGCTTTTTTTATCTGCATTGCTTTGTGCTCAATAGTTTCCACATTGTTGTGGAGATAGTAGCACTGACCGCCGCGGTTGATTTCTCTCTCCATAGCCTCGGTAACAATTTCTGCGTCATATTCCACAACATAAGTCTGCACAGGATGTCTTTCTCCGGGAGCTTCCTCTAAAAGGCTCATATCCCTGATACCGCTCATTGCCATATTAAGCGTTCTCGGAATAGGCGTTGCAGAAAGAGTAAGCACGTCAACCTTTGGGAATTTCTCCTTGATTTTCTCCTTTTGTGCCACGCCGAAACGCTGTTCCTCGTCAACGATAAGCAGTCCCAAATCTTTAAACTTTACTGTTTTGCCAAGGAGCTTATGAGTGCCGATAAGCACATCCACCGAGCCGTTTTCAAGTCCCTTTAAAATCTCCTTTTGCTTTGTGGGAGATACAAAACGAGAAATCATTTCAACTCTGATTGGATATGCCTCAAATCGCTTAAGTGCAGTTTGAAAATGCTGCATTGCGAGTACAGTTGTAGGCACGAGAATTGCACATTGCTTTGAATCTGTTACGCACTTGAAAACCGCCCTCAAGGCAACCTCTGTTTTGCCGAAGCCTACGTCACCGCAGAGAAGTCTGTCCATAGGTGCAGTTCTTTCCATATCGTGCTTGATTTCCTCAGCACACCTGAGCTGGTCATCAGTTTCCTCGTATTCAAATCTCAGCTCAAAATCTCTCTGCATATCCGAGTCTTCCGAAAATGCAAAGCCCTTGGTGCTCATTCTTTTGGCGTAAAGTGCAATAATCTCCTTTGCCATATCCTTAACGGAATTTCTGACTTTCGCCTTTGTCTTTTTCCATTCCGTTGAGCCGAGACGGTTGATTTTAACCTTGCTGTCATTTTTAGGGCCGATGTATTTTGAAACTAAATCAAGCTGAGTTACAGGGACATAAAGTGTGTCGCCTTTTGCGTAGCTTATCTTGATGTAGTCCTTTTTAACCTTGTTGATTTCGAGAGCGTGGATACCCTCAAAAACGCCGATACCATGAATATTGTGTACAATATAATCGCCCACAGCAAGCTCATCAAGGGAGTGAATGGCGTTTTTCGACGACGCTTTTTTCGCCTTTTTAGTGCTCTGGTTAGTTTTTGAATGAGTTAAAACTGCCAGCTTGATGTCGGTAATTTGAAAGCCTGACTGAAGTGTGCCTGTCAGAATGTTTATGGCTTTCGGTTGAAGCTCACTTGGTCGCTTATCAAAGAAAACGCAGTCATAACCCATTTTCTCAATATCGTCGCAAAGTGCTCTGCCTGCTCGTGAGGTTCCTGCCATAATGCAGACGGTGTATCCGCTTTTCACAAGAGGGAACAGCTCGTCTTTAAGCTGAGATAAAGTGCCGTTCCAGGCGTTAAAGCTCTGCACCCTGAAGTTAGCAAGATGTCTTACGGGAGTATCAAAGCTGCCTCTTGGCAGAGAGTCCATATATATTGCATTTTTTTCTTCGTAAATATCTGTCAGCTCGTCAAAATTCAGGGCAAATTTGTCAAGACCCTTGCAGAGAGTTCCGTCCTCAACAAACCATTTGAGTTCCTCTAAATAAAGTTTTTCCTGCTTAACGGCTTTCTCTTTAATTCTCGCACTTTCCACAGCAAAAAGCAGACCATCTGCGTAGTCAAAAAGTCCTCTCGACTTGTAGCAAAGCGGGAGATATTTGTCAAGGCAGTTGAGCTTTATTCCGTCTTTGAGCTTATCGGCGTCGGCGTTTAGCTTTTCTCTTGCCTTGATTGCCTTGCCTTTAAGTGACTTTGCAAGGCTTTCAATTTTCTCTGCAAGCTTAATATTGTCCTCAAAAAGCACCTCGTTTGCAGGTGTTATTTTTATGGTGTCAAGGCTTGAGCTTCTCCTCTGTGTGTCAATGTCAAAGGATGAAATTGTATCAACTGTGTCGCCCCAAAGCTCAATTCTCACAGGCTCGTCAAGGTATGAGGGAAAAATATCTACTATTCCGCCACGAACGGCAAATTGACTTGTGCCGTCTACCTGCTCGTATCGTGTGTAGCCTGCAAGAACAAGACTTTTCTCAAGCTTGTTTATGTCGATTTCGTCATTGACGCTGATTGAAAATGTGCGTTTTTTCAGTTCCTCCGGTGGCATTGTATATTGACAGGCTGCCGCCACAGATGCCACAACAGCAGTAAAATCGCCCTCGGCAATTCTTGACAGCACACCGAGCCTGATATGCTCAAAATCTCTGCTGACACCTGCCACCTCAACAAATGTAAATTCTCTTGCAGGGTAGAGGAGAACACCCTCCTGAAGCTCTGCAAGGCACTCCTGCACCTTAACTGCCGTTGCCTCGTCAGGAGTGAGGATAAACGCCTTTTTGCCCTCTTCGCAAAGAGAGTGAATGGCAAAGCATTTAGTTATATCGGAAAGACCGATAACCCCAATCGGAGCATTAAGGGTATTAACACTCTGACTGAGGCTTGAAAATTCTTTACTCTTATTAAATTCTTTTGAAAAACAAGACATATCTGTCTGCTCCTATGAGTTATATAGGTTCATAGCTTCATCTGTTTTGCCGTCAACAATGAGCTTAACGGCAGAAACGGCATTTTCCAAGGCTTGTTTCAGGTCGGCTTCCTGCTCCTTTGGAAATTTGCCGAGGACCCAAGCCGCCAAATCATATTCGGGATTAGGCTTTTTGCCCACGCCAACCTTAACTCTCGGAAAATTCTCCGAGCCGATATGAGCAATTATGCTCTTTATTCCGTTGTGACCGCCTGCTGAACCTTTGCGTCTTATTCTTGTTTTGCCCACATCGAGGGAAATATCATCAAACACTACAATTATATTCTCCGCAGGGACTTTATAAAACTTAGCAGCCTCGCCGATAGCTTCACCGCTGTTATTCATCATCGTCTGCGGTTTCATTACAAGACAGCGTTTGCCGTTAATATTTACATCTGCGGTGAGAGCGTGGTGCTTGAGTCTTTTAATGTCAAAGCCCTCATTGATGGCAAGCAAATCCATAGCAAGAAAGCCTGCATTGTGCCTAGTCATTTCATACTTTGCACCGGGATTTCCCAAGCCCGCAATGATAAAATCATATGCACTATCGTTATTCTGCTTCCTGCGACTGAATATCATCATCTGTCTCCTTGACGTTAATTTTAATTTCGTCGGCTCTCTTGCCGTCAACTGTCAGCACCTCGGCTGTGAGCTTACCGCTTTCAAAGCTGTCACCCACCTGAGGAATTTTGTCAATGTTCTGCATTATCCAGCCGTTGACAGTTGAGACCTCATGGTTCTCGCTGTAAATGCCGAAAAACTCGTTGAAATCGTCTATGGACATACTGCCGTGAACGATATATTCATTTACGCCCACTTCTTCAATATCGTTCTGAACCTCGTCGTGCTCGTCCCAAATTTCGCCCACAAGCTCCTCGAGAATATCCTCAAGAGTAACAATACCCTCAGTTCCGCCGAATTCGTCAATAACAACGGCAAGGTGAGTTTTGTTCTTCTGCAAAATTCTCAAAAGCTTTGATATTTTAGTGTCAGGGGACACCATTGGAACAGGCTTGATAATTGTCCTGAGCGATTTAAGCTTACGCTTTCTTGCACTTGAAAAATCTCTGTGGTGAATTACGCCCACAATGTTATCAATGTCGCCGATATAAACAGGAAGTCGGCTGAAATTTGTGGAGTTGAATACTCGCTCAATCTCGTCAAGAGATGCGTATTTGTCAACCGCCTCAACGTCAACTCTCGGCACAAGAATATCACCTACGTCAATATCGTCAAATTCGATTGATGAGCGGATAAGCTTGCTTTCGTTTTCGTCAATTTCGCCACCTGTTTTCGCCTCGTCAACGTAAGTTTTCAGCTCTTCTTCAGTAACAGTATCGGCAGAGCCCAAGCCGAAAATCTTGTTTAAAAGTTGTTTCCAGCCCTTGAAAAACCAGTTGAGAGGTGCAAAAATCACAATGAAAAATTTGATAATCGGCGTGATTAAAATTACCATTTTTTCTGCCTTTTCTTTTGCGATTGTTTTAGGCGAAATCTCACCGAAAATAAGCACCACAATTGTCATAACTATTGTGGAAACAGTAGCACCCAAGTCGCTGTTGTCCCCTAAAAGTCCTGTGAAAAACAGCGTGGCAATAGATGTGCAGGCAATATTTACAATGTTGTTGCCGATAAGAACAGTTGACAGCACAACATCATATTTTTCAGCCAGCTTCAAAGCGTTTTCAATTTTTTTGTTTTTCTTTCCGTCACGCATCATAGCCTTGAGCTTAACGCGGTTTACAGATGAAAAGGCAGTTTCAGCACTTGAGAAAAAAGCACTGAAAAATACCAAAACAATCATTGCACACAGCAGTCCTGCGTTCATTTTTTCACTCCTGATAAAATTAAATTTACGGCGGTATCAGTCAAAAAATCCTGCCGTATAAATCTCGAAAAAGCCTTGCACACGCTGATGTGAACAAGGCTTAGTCTATTTATTTCTTTATTAGTCCTCTGTCTTTTCAAATTCCTTAAAGTGTCTTTCCTCGTCAGGAATTTCAAAGTTGTACATATTTTCATCCTTAACGTGCTTTTTGATAAACTCGTCACGGTCGAAAAGCTCGTCAGCCTTAACTTTCCAGAGCTTTGCATACTCGATAGTCTTGTCGAAAAATTCATTAGCAGACTCAGGAGCAAGCATCTCTGTTGAATAAGCACCTGTATCGTGTACCATTTTGCTGATAGCACCAGGGTTATCAAGCATAGGACAAGGGCGGAGCATATTGTTTGAGAAAGGCTGATTCTGCTTATAAGCCATAAACAGAGGGCTCTTGAGAGCGTCGATAACGTGACACTCCTTGATGTTTACATTAGAATAGTGAACGAAAGCACAAGGCTCGCAGTCGCCGTTGGCGTTAATGTGGAAATAGTGACGTCCGCCTGCAATACAGCCCTGAACATACTCGCCGTCATTCCAGAAGTCGAGAGCGAAGATAGGCTTTGTATGACGCCATTCGTGCATTTTCTTGTACATCAATGCACGCTGGTCAGCGTTAACCATAAGGTCGGTAACAGCACCATTACCAACAGGCATATAGGTAAAGAACCACGCAAACATTACGCCTTGGTCGATAAGCCAATCCATATATTCGTCAGATGCCAAAAGGTCAACATTCTTACTTGTATAGCAAAGAGATGCACCGAAAGGAACGCCTCTCTTCTTAAGTCTTGCCATAGCCTCGCAAACCTTTTTGTATGTTCCGTCACCACGGCGGAAATCGTTCTCCTCCTCGTGTCCCTCAATAGAGAATGCAGGAAGGAAGTTGCCGACTCTTACAAGCTCGTCAGCAAACTCATCATCAAGAAGAGTGCCGTTTGTAAAGCTCATAAACAGACAGTCCGGATTTTCCTCACAAAGACGGATAAGGTCCTTTTTACGCATAAGAGGCTCGCCGCCGGTGTAAAGGAACATATATGTTCCAAGCTCCTTTGCCTCTCTGATTATACGTGCAAGAGTTTCATAATCAAGCTGGCTGTTCTTTCCGTACTCGGCAGCCCAGCAGCCCTTACAATGAAGATTGCAGGCAGCAGTGGGGTCAAGAAGAATTGCCCAAGGAACATTACAGCCGTGCTCTGCAATAGATTTCATTCTTGTTGAATAGCTGTTGATAGCAACGTTAAGTGCAGGAGGTACAAGCTTTTCAACAACCTGAATGTTGGTGTCGCAGATAAGCTTTTTAGCGAAAATCATCCAGTTGTTATCAGGGTCGTCAAGTACCTTGTGAAGACCTGCATAGGTGCTTCTGTTTACCTTTTTAACGTCTGCCATTTCAAGCAGGTTAAGAATTTTAGGTGCGTTAGAGTTAAAATCTTTACGTGCATATTTGATTGCATTTTTTATAGCGATAGACATTGCTGTCTCTTTAATTGATTTCATAGTATAATAACCTCTCTGAAATAACGAACTTATTCATCGCGTGTTAACTAATAGCAAAAATATCACTTTTACAGTAAAAAGTCAAGTAAATTTTTTACAGATTTAGGACACGTGTTCATTATTGTAGAAAAAGCAGTCCTTTAAAACCTGATTTGGAATTTTAGTCTGTATGTTTTGTCAGTTTTGTTTTTGTAGATATCGTTGCAGTGAGCACCCCAGCTGTCATAACCGCCAACACCTTGCTGACGTGCAATAAGCCTTACAACTGTCTTGTTGTATTCAGGCAGGTCTTTCTGGTGCCAAGCCTCCTCAACCTCCTTAGGAAGATAGTGGCAAACGTTAAGCTCCATCTGTGGCTCTGCAACTACTGAAAATACCTTTTTGTCACCGACGATAGCAGCGTATCTTACGCCTGTTCTGTTACCGCACTCCTGTGGCTTAAGATAATCAACCCACATATCCTTGACGGTAGTGTTGTAAAGACCGATTTTTGATGCACAGCATCTGTCGATATAGTTTTCCTCAGGACCTCTGCCGAGATATGTAACATTTTCAAAATCAGGCGGAAGCTCAAAGAGCATAGAAACCTCAGGAATTTCAGGCAGGCTGTCGTCAGGATAGAACTGCATATCTACCTCCATACCCTTTGAAGTAATGGTATAGATAACCTGTGCCTTTGATTCAGGCTGAGTGCAGATTGTAGCACCGCAGGTAACGATTACCTTTGTGGAGTTTTCAAGAATTTTATAATTCTGTATAGACCATTTGGTGTTGTTGAAGATACCGGGAGTATCGCCTGCGTCTCTCCAGCAGCCGAGACGTGAGCCTGCTCTTGTACCTCTGTCGTTATCGGTAAGTGCTCTCCAGAAGTTAAGTCTTACAGGTGCCTGAAGAAGCTCCTCGCCGCCGATTTTGATAGAGTAAAGCTGATTTCTCTCTCGTCTTTCAAAGCGGATATTTACGTCGTCGGAGATAATACGCAGTGAGCCGTATGTATCGTCAACAATAAGCGGTGACTCTGTTTCAAGCTCATCATATGTATTTTCAAATTCATTTATTACAAACTGCTCCTCAGCAACAACATATCCCTCGTCACACCAGGAGGTTTTCTCCTTTGTGCGAAGCTCAAGATTGAGGTAGCATTCTGTATTTGAAATTCTTGAAAGCTCAAGATTTATAACTGTCTTTTCGCCGGGAGCAAGGCTGACAGGTGCTGTGCCGTCGCAGAAAATTCCTTTGTCGGAGCAATGGCACCAATAAAGCTCAAAGTCGCCAAGGTCGGTGAAGAGATATTTATTTTTTATTTCAATAATACCTCTTTGTGGGTCAATAGCATTGAAGTCAACATACTGATAAAGTTTTTTGATTTCAGCAAGCTTCGGTGTCGGCTTTCTGTCGCCGAAAAGGAGACCGTTACCGCAGAAGTGACCATCGTGAGGATTTTCCCCGAAATCGCCGCCGTAAGCAAGATACTCTACGCCGTTTTCGTCAGTTGTCAGTATGCTCTGGTCAACCCAATCCCAAACGAAACCGCCTTGCAGGCAAGGATATTTGTCCCAAAGGCGAGTGTACTCGTCGGTAGAGCCGCAGGAATTACCCATAGCGTGAGTGTATTCGCAGAGGATAAAGGGTCTGCCGTCACGCTGAGTAAGTGCGTATTCCTCGCATTCCCAAGGCTTGTAGTACATTTTTGACTGAACGTCGGAAAGCTCCTTTTCGTCAGGTGCACGATGACATTCAAAGTGAACAAATCTTGTCTTGTCTGCTTCCTTAAGGAATTTATACATCTTCTTCGGTGTTTCACCGCCGAGAGATTCGTTACCCATTGACCAGCTTACAACGCTTGTTACGTTCTTGTCACGATGATATGTGGCTTTGATTCGCTCCATACAAGCCTTTTCCCATTCAGGACGTGACGCAGGAAGCTGAGGGCAGCCGACGATAGTTGACCAGCCTGTGCCGTGAGTTTCCATATTGTTTTCATCAATTACATAAAGACCGTATTCGTCGCAAAGCTCAAGAAATCTCGGGCAGTTAGGATAGTGAGATGTGCGGACTGAATTCATATTAGCCTTTTTCATCATCTCGATATCGTATCTCATAACCTCTTCGGTCATATATCTGCCTGTCTTGCAGTCAAACTCGTGCCTGTTAGTACCCTTGAAAACAACACGCTGTCCGTTAATGCGGATGATTCCGTCTTTGATTTCAACAGTCCTGAAGCCTATCTTCTGACTGATATACTCGATTGGAACGCCGTTGCTTTTAAGTGTGATAATAAGGGTGTAAAGATATGGATTTTCACTTGACCACGGGTGAACGTCGGTAACAATAGCCTTAAGCTTTGTCTGGTGGTCCTCGTTTGCATATCTGCTGTCAAGGGCTACTGTCTGACCGTCAGCGTCAAGAATACTGAGGTCAATGCTGAGGCTCTCGTATGCACCGTTTGTCTTTACAAGAATATCTGCATATCCGTCGCTGAGAGTAACATCAGGCTCAGCAGTAACAGTATAATCTCTTATGTATTCTTTCTCGGTGGTGTAGATATAAACATCACGGAAAATACCGCCGAGACGCCACATATCCTGACACTCAAGCCAGGAGCCTGTACACCAGCGGTAAACCTCAACGCCGATAGTGTTGGAGCCCTCTACAAGATGCCTTGTAATATCAAATTCACTTCTGTGGAAGGTAGATTCGGAATAACCCACTCTCTCGCCGTTTACATAAAGATAAAATGCAGATTCAACACCCTCAAAGCAGATTACAACTCTCTTGCTGAGAAGCTTTTGGCTGACGTTGATTTTCTTGATATAACAGCCTACGGGATTGTGCTTTGTAGGTGCGTTAGGCGGACAGATGTCCTCACTGCCCTCCCAAGGGTATCTTACATTACAGTACTGGCTTTGGTCATATCCCTGCATCTGCCATGAGCAAGGAACCATAACAGTATCCCAATTGTGAGAATCGTAGTGTGGCTGTGCAAAATCACTGGGTCTGTACGCATAGTTTTTGTAAAGCTTAAACTTCCACTTGCCGTTTAAAAGCTTACAGCGTGATGATGCGTAGCGGTCAGCCTTTGCAGCCTCTTCAAATGTTTCGTAAGGCATAAAGGTTGCGTGAGGCGGCAACTTATTTACTCCCACAATTTCAGGATTTGACTGCCACTCGGTGTAGCCGTCGATAAAGTTTCTTTCCATATTGTTTCTCCGTGTGTTTATATTGTTTTATCTTATCGGCGTTTGCCGTATTATCTTCTGTGATACATACCCTCTCTGAAGCCCTCCTGCTTAATGCAGACACCGACGCTTTTGAGAAGTATTGCAAGGTCAAGCTTCAGGGACCAGTTATCGCAGTAAAGCTTGTCATACTTAACCTTTTTCATAATGGAAATTTCATCTCGTCCGTTGATTTGAGCAAGTCCTGTAAGTCCAGGCCTGAACCTGTATACGCCGTACTCCAAACGCAGTCTGTGTGCTCTCATTTCCGACGAAATAAGCGGTCTCGGGCCAACAAAGCTCATATCACCCTTGAGAATATTCCAAAGCTGCGGAAGCTCGTCAAGGCTTGTCTTTCTAAGGAATTTACCCACCTTTGTAATATACTGCTCAGGATTTTCCAAATCACCTGTGGCAACATTAGGCGTGTCATTCCTCATAGTTTGAAACTTATAAATTTTAAAGGGCTTTCCCCGTCTGCCTCTTCTTTCGTGAGAGAAGAATATACTTGTATTAGGTGTAAGCAGATTTGCTATGCAGATTACAAGAAATAACGGCGAAAGAAATATTAACGCAAAAAACGAAACTACTATATCAAAAAGCCTTTTGATTTTCGTAGGTCCGAAGTATTTTTTTAACTTCTTTTTCATCAGTACCATTATACCTTTCGTATTCCGAAAATAGTGTTTAACATCCTTATTTTACCCTGAAATTAAGACGTAAAAATTATTACTATATTAACAATTAAGCAATTTTCGCAAATCAACATAGTGTGTATAGTTTTGATGATTATACCACATCTGTTTTAAATATGCAATTTTTTTATAATAATTTTAATTATTGTTGCCAAATCGTAATTTATTATATATAATAATATGGAAAATTTCAAAGGATTGGTAAATGTTATGAAAAAAGTAATAAGCGTAATTATGTGTATTGTGCTGTGTATAGTCTCCTTTGCAGGCTGTTCATCAGCGGAGGCAGAGCTGACAGAGGAAAATGTTACTGCCACAGTTGACAAGGCAATGACCGCCCTTAAAGATTTTGACAGCGAAAACCTTAAAAAATATATCAACTCCGAAACTCTTTCCACAATCCTGACCTATGCCGACAAGCAGGAGCAGTTTGCAGATTTGGGCAGAGCAATGTTTGCAAATCTTGAATATCAGGTAATGGATATTGATTTGGAGAATAAAACAGTTCTCGTGGCGGTGAACAATAAAGATTTATCAAATGTTGCCAGTGATTTTGTTCGTGAGCTTCAAAGGACCTATTCAACTGTTGAGCTTCTTACAAAGCTTTCAAACGATACATTTCTTGACAGTAAATTAGTTGTTCTTTGCAATAAAATTGACAACGCCGAAATGATGGACGGCTATGTTGATATAACTCTCACAATTGATGACAGCGGTAAAAATCTCGTGCTCGTCTTTGATGAGAATGCAGAAAATCAGGTATCAGGCGGTGCACTTTCAACTATAATGGGAATGTTCTGATTTAACAATCAGGCTGAAATAACGATTGCAGTCTAATATCAGTAAATATTATTATATATTAAAAATAAAAAAATTAGTGACAACAGTACAATTTTGTGTTAGAATGTCTGTTGTATGTATATGTAAAAAATTAAGGTGGGTGCTAAAATGGCAAACAAATTATTAACCGCAATTTTCGGAGATTACTCCAAAAAAGAGGTTAAACGAGTAAAAAAGACAGCCGATAAGGTTCTTGCACTTGAAGAAAAGTATCAGGCTATGAGCGACAAGGAGCTCACTTCTCAGACAGAGATACTTAAGGGACGTCTTGCAAATGGCGAAACTCTTGATGATATTCTTCCCGACGCTTTTGCTGTATGCCGTGAGGCTGCGTGGAGAGTTTTAGGTATGAAGCATTTCCCGGTACAGGTTATCGGTGGTATCGTTCTTCACCAAGGCAGAATTGCCGAGATGAAAACAGGTGAGGGTAAAACTCTTGTTGCTACTCTTCCTGCATATCTTAACGCTCTTAACGGCCAGGGTGTTCATATCGTTACTGTAAATGACTATCTTGCAAAGCGTGACTCTGAGTGGATGGGCAAGCTTTATCGTTTCCTTGGCCTTTCTGTAGGTCTTATTATTCACGAGAAGAATAACGAGCAGAGGAAAGAAGCTTACAACGCCGATATTACTTACGGCACAAATAACGAGATGGGCTTTGACTATCTTCGTGACAATATGGTTCAGTATAAAGAGGACAAGGTGCAGAGAGGTCACGCATTCGCTATCGTGGATGAGGTTGACTCAATTCTTATTGATGAGGCACGTACTCCTCTTATCATCAGCGGTAAGGGTGAGCAGTCTACTGACCTTTATCGTCAGGCTAACGCTTTTGCTAAAACCCTTAAGATGGTTAAGGTTGCCAAAATGGACGAGAAGCAGGATACAGAGGCTACTTACGACGGCGACTATGTAGTTGACGAAAAAGCTAAAACCGCTACTCTCACTCAGGACGGCGTAAAGAAAGCTGAAGCTTACTTTAACGTCGAAAACCTTATGGATATGGAAAATACAACTCTCCTCCACCACATCAATCAGGCTATCAAGGCGAACGGTGTAATGAGAAGAGATATTGACTACGTTGTAGCTGACGGTCAGGTTAAGATTGTTGACGAGTTCACCGGACGTATTATGGAGGGCAGACGTTATAACGAGGGCCTTCACCAGGCTATTGAGGCTAAAGAGGGCGTTAAGGTTGAGCACGAAAGCAAGACTCTTGCTACTATCACATTCCAGAATTACTTCCGTCTTTACGGCAAGCTTTCAGGTATGACAGGTACTGCATCTACAGAGGCACCTGAATTTTCCGAGATTTACAAGCTTGATGTTGTTGAAATTCCTACCAACAAGCCACTTGCAAGAATTGACCATCCTGATGTTATTTTCCAGACGGAGAGAGGAAAGTATTATAACGTAATCGAGCAGATTAAAAAGTGCCACGAAAAGGGACAGCCTGTTCTTGTTGGTACAATCAGCATTGAAAAGAGTGAGCTCCTTTCAAAAATGCTTAAGAAAGCAAAGATTCCTCATAACGTACTCAACGCTAAGAACCACGAGAGAGAGGCTGAAATTATCGCTCAGGCAGGTAAGTTCGGTGCTGTAACAATTGCTACTAATATGGCAGGCCGTGGTACTGATATTATGCTTGGCGGTAATGCGGAGTATCTTGCAAAGGCTGAAATGAAGAGAATGCAGTTCACCGATGAGCTTATTGCCGAGGCAACAGGCTTTGCTGAAACTGATAATCAGGAAATCATTGACGCAAGAAAGACATTCCAGGAGCTTGAGGCTAAATATAAGGACGAAATTCAGGAAGAGGCTGACAAGGTTAGAGAAGTGGGCGGTCTGTTCATTCTCGGTACTGAAAGGCACGATTCACGCCGTATTGATAATCAGCTTCGCGGACGTTCAGGACGTCAGGGTGACCCCGGTGAAAGTCAGTTCTATCTTTCACTTGAAGATGACCTTATGCGTCTTTTCGGCGGCGAAAGAATGCAGGCTATGATGGCTCGTCTTACAGATGACGAGAATATGCCAATCGAGTCAAAGATGATTACAAAGACAGTTGAGTCCTCACAGAAGAAGGTTGAGGGCAGAAACTTCGGTATCCGTAAGAATACACTTCAGTACGACGACGTTATGAATCGTCAAAGACAGCTTATCTATCAGCAGAGAGACCAGGTTCTTGATGGTATCGACCTTTCCGACAAGATTATTGCAATGCTTGACACTAACATTGAAGAAAATGTTAAGAATTATCTTGCAGGTGAAAGCAAGGCAGATTGGAATATTGCAGGCCTTAAAGAAAAGTACAAAGGCTGGCTCACTACTGATGATGACTTTACAGACGATGTAGAGCTTCTCACAGTTGACGGCGTTATCGAGCTTCTTACCGACAGAGGTCATAAGCGACTTCAGGAAAAGAGAGAGCTTTTGGGCGACGAAATGTTTGCAGACTTTGAAAGAATGGTACTTCTCCGTAACGTTGACGTTCTTTGGATGGACCACATCGACGCTATGGACGATTTGAAGCAGGGTATTCACCTTAGAGCTTATGCTCAGCAGGACCCGGTTGTTGCATTCCGTATGGAGTCTTACGATATGTTTGACGAAATGACTGCTACTATCCGTGAAAATACAGTCAGAATGATGCTTACAATTATGCCGAGAAGACGTGAGGACGTTGAAAGAAAGGCAGTTGCAAAGGTAACAGCTACTTCCTCAGGCGGCGACGATACTGTTAAGGCTACTCCTGTCAGAAAAGGTCATAAGGTTGGACCTAACGACCCTTGTCCTTGCGGTTCAGGCAAGAAATATAAGAAGTGCTGCGGTGCTCCCGGTAAGGAAAAAGCAGAGTAATATATAATGTATATAATATAAAACATATTAAAATATAAAAATCCGACTCAATTACGAGTCGGATTTTTTGCGTCATATTGAATTTGATTTGCTGTGTATTATTCTCCGATAATACCTCTTTTTGTGAAGTTCAAATAAATACTGCGGACAATTACAAATGCCGTATATCCTATGATAGCCGCACCTACTACATCTGTCAGGTAATGTGCACCCATAGTGAGCCTTGTGTATGCCATAATCACCACGTAAACTGTGCTGACGCAAAGGGCAAAAGGTGCAAACTTTTTCAGCTTTTCAAATGCGTTGCAAAGCAGAACGCTTAAGAATACTGCACAGGATGACAGCGTGTGACCGCTGGGGAATGAGTCGGCTCTGTTGTAGATTCCCATATTGTCGCCCTTTTTGTACCAAGGCGTAAAGGCGGAAAAATCGGTGCCGTTTATCATTTCTCTTGTCAGGGGAGAGTCCTTGCCCTCACTTAAGCCCTCCTCGTTTAAAAAGCCGTTGGAATATGCAATCATTTCACGGAAACGAATTCTCGACGATATAGGCTTGCACTCCTCGGCAATTTTAATCAGTATGCCGAAAAGCACGCCTGCAAGTGAAAGTGCCTCAAGCTTTTTAAGCGTCTTTTTGTCAATTTTAGACATCAGAATAATCGAAATAACAGCCACAACAAAACTGATAATAAAGTATACCGCTTGGCTGAGATTGTCTTTTCCTGCCGCCGCAAGAATGTTTTTAATTACATTTTCGATAAGCTTTTTCCAGCCAATACCGCAGAGAACGAAAAATCCTACTGTTGTTACCGCTTTAACTATAAAATCGAAAATTTTGTACGCCTTGCTGTTTGTATTTTCAACTGTTTTGACAAAGGGGAAAACCTTACCGATAACACTTAAACAGCCGTTAAGGTCACGTCTGCAAAGAAAAATTACGGCGAAAGCCACACCCCATATTCCCCAATATGTAAACTGACCGAAACGCTCAATAAACATTGTAAAGCTGTTGTCGGGATGATAAAGCACCTTGTCGATTTCCAAATCGTTCAGCGTTCCGAATATCATCAGTCCTGTCATTACAGCGTAAAATATCACCGAAAAAATTAAAAATGCGTTGCTCTTTTTCTTTTCCATA
>JAQXUH010000066.1 GCA_029219885.1 Eubacteriales bacterium
AAAAGCTATTTCACTGCAATCTCTGAAATTGTCATATACATCAACTATACGCAGTCCCACAGGCAGTACGAAATTTAATCTATCCTTGATTTCTTTATTTGAAATATCTCCTGTAATGCGCAAATCAACGCTTTCGCAAAGGCTTTCAACTCCTAACGAAAGAGGTAAAGAAAAGCTCATATACGGATGCGGATTAAAGCCCTCTGTATACCAAAGTGGTATTTTAGCTCTGCAAAGTGCCCTTGACATTGCCCTGTTTATATCAAGATGGCTGATATATTTTAGTCTGCCTGTCTTTGAAAAACGAAGTCTAACTTCTCGCATCGCAGTTACCTCCGTTCAGTTTATTAGCACCGCAGCCGGCACATTTAATACGGCAATGAGGTGTAGTTTTATTTTCGTGAGCCTTTTTATTTTCGAGCTCAAGAAACTTTCTACTGACGCCGAAATCGAGATGGTCCCAAGGCAGAAGCTCGGAAAAATCACGTTTTCTTTGAGTATAGAAATACGGTTCAATATTGTTCTCTTCAAAGGCCTGCATCCAAGCGTCAAAATTGAATTGGTCATCCCACGAATCAAACTTGCATCCAAGTTCAAACGCTCTCAAAAGCACCTTGCCAAGTCTTCTGTCGCCTCTTGCAAGAACGCCCTCAAGAAGTGATGTAGGTGTTTCGTGGTATGAAATCTTTATCTTTTTTGACGGAACATATTCAAGAAGATGCTTTTGCTTTTCCTTGAGAGATTCCATATTATCCTCAGGCTCCCATTGGAATGGAGTAAAAGGCTTAGGAATAAATGACGCACAGGAAATAGAAACCTGAAGTCCTGTACCTTTCTGCCTGTTGGGGTTGTTGTAAAAGGCGTGAAGAACTTTCATTCCAAGGTCTGCTATACCTTCAATATCCTCCATAGTTTCGGTAGGAAGTCCCATCATAAAGTAAAGCTTTACTGATGTCCACCCGTTGTCGAAGGCTTTAGTGCAGGTATTGATAACCTCTTCTTCCGTAACATTTTTATTTATAACATCACGCAGTCTTTGTGTACCTGCTTCAGGAGCGAACGTCAGGCCGCTTCTTCTGACCTTATTAAGCTTATCAACAAGCTCATCGGAGAAATTATCAACCCTAAGGCTTGGAAGCGACAGGTTAATATTATCTTTAACTGTCCAGTCAATGAGACTTTCAAGCATATTATTTACATCGCTGTGGTCGGATGTGGAAAGAGAGCAAAGCGAAATTTCGTCATATCCGGTTGAGTTAATAAGGGCTTTGCATTGTTCGTTGATAACATCAACACTTTTCTCTCTGATAGGTCTGTAGATAAAGCCTGCCTGACAGAAACGGCAACCTCTTATACAGCCTCGGAAAATCTCTTCTACCGCTCTATCGTGAACGATGTCAATAAACGGTACAACAAATTCCTTTGGATAAAAAACCTTGTCCATATCGGACACAATTGCCTTTTTAACTTTAGCAGGTGC
Source organism: Eubacteriales bacterium (assembly GCA_029219885.1). Classification (GTDB taxonomy): domain Bacteria; phylum Bacillota; class Clostridia; order Oscillospirales; family Acutalibacteraceae; genus Eubacterium_R. The sequence continues at coordinate 1,481 of JAQXUH010000066.1, forward strand.
ATCGTTAATTGGCTTTAATTCCCTAAGAGTGCCGTCCTCGTTATAGCTGTCCTCATAAAAAGACGGAACATATACGCCGACAATATCCTTTGCTTTAAGAAGAAATTCCTGCTTTGAAAGGCCTTTCTGCTTACATTCTTTCAGCAAATCAAGGACCTCATTAGTGCTGTTTTCACCTTCACCAAGGAATACAATATCAACGAAATCAGCCATAGGCTCAGGATTGCAGCAGCAAGGACCACCAACGCAAATGATAGGTGTAAGGCTATCTCTGTCCGCAGATTTAAGCGGAATTTTTGCCAAATCAAGCATATTAAGCACATTGGTGTAAGAAAGCTCATACTGAAGCGTAAAGCCGATAATATCAAAATCTTTGATATAGTCGCCGCTTTCAAGAGCAAAAAGAGGAACATCATACTTTCGCATTTGTTCTTCCATATCATTTGCAGGAGCAAAAACTCTCTCGCACCAAGCGTCTTCTCTGTCATTGACAAGAGAATAAATAATCTTCATTCCCAAGTGGCTCATACCGATTTCATAGGTATCAGGAAAGCAGAATGCGTATCTTAACGCTACTTCATCCTTATTTTTCACCACAGAATTAAGCTCGCCGCCAATGTACCTTGCCGGCTTTTGAACATATTGGAGTATTTTTTCAACTTCTTTTTTCATAAAAACCTCAGTAATTCAAACTGTAAATTGTAAGATAAAGCGATATCAAAAGCATTGAAATTGATTCGCAGTAAATAATTAAATAAAGTGACAAAGCATACAAAAATATCAAAGCAACAATTGTTACAACCTTTGACACTCTGTTAAAATAAAGCTTAACAATTCTGCCGCCGTCAAGTGGAAAGGCAGGAAGAATATTAATAAAAAACAAAATAAGATTAAAATCATCCTTAAGGATAAAATAAAAAATCAAATTCACAAGGGGTCCTGATGCGATTACAAGAGTTTCCGATATTTTAGGAAGATTATCTTTATACTTAAGTGCAAAACCGTAATATGAAAAAGTCAAAGAAAGCGGTTTCCCTCTGCATATCAAAAGCATAATCAAATGACCTGCCTCGTGAAGAGAAGAAAAAATCAAAAGTCTTATTAAATCATCGGCTCCGGTCAAAGCACAAAATGACATCACAAGGATAAAATAAAAATCTATTTTAATTATACATCCTTTAAAATTAAAGGACATATTATCACCGATAATAAATATGAGTGATAATAATTATTTATTCTTGTCGATATAGCTTTGGAGAATTACAACAGCAGAAACAGCGTCAACTGTATCTTTCCTCTTTTTACCTCTGACATTATTAGAAGATAAAATATCGTGAGCAATAACAGTAGTAAGTCTTTCATCTTCAAAATCAATCGGTAAATCGGTTTTCTCGGATAAAAGCTCACCAAACTCTTTGCATTTATCAGCACGATAACCATATGTACCATCCATATTGCGAGGTAAACCGATAATAATTTTACCAGGCTTTTCTGTGTCGATTATTTCAATAATCTTATCTACAAGCTTTGGTGCATAGCTTTCATTTATAACTGTATAGGCACTTGCAAGAATTTCATTCACATCACAAAAAGCAATACCTGTTCTCGCATCACCGTAATCAATAGACATAATTTTCATATATCACCAATTTTACAGAAACGGAAAACCGAACAAACGATTTTCCGTTATCTGTTAAAAATAATATTATTTGTTACTCGACAGGAGCATCGGTAACTGCCGGTACATCTGTCACAGGCTCTGTAGCAGCAGGCTGAGTTTCGGAAGAAGCAGCCGTTGTTTCGCTTTCTGATTGACTGCTGTTTTCAGAATTCTTTTTCTTAGTAGTTTCTTCCTCATCATCTTCTCCGGTGTAATGACCACCTGAGCAATAAGCAGGAAGATTATCCACATCAAACCATCCGTATGAACCGCCTGATGAAAGTCCGCCGCAGTAAGGACAATATGCCTTTCTTACAATTCCCTCACATTCAGGAAATTCCTTTGAATACTCAGCATTATCCTCATCGAGCTTTGCATAAACCTCTTTCATAACAGTATTCCAAATAGTACCGCTTGGGTTTGGTGAAAGTGAGTAATATACCTCTTTAGGTGTGTCATATCCATACCAAGTACCTGCGATATAATCAGGAGTGCCGCCGATAAACCAACGGTCCTTATCGTCATTAGTAGTACCAGTTTTACCAAAACATTCAATACCCGAAAGCTTATAGGTAGTACCTGTACCCTCTGTCATAACTGTCTGAAGAAGCTTGTTCATAACCCAGCTCGTATTTTCGGAAAGAGCCTCAGTCTTTGTCTTTTCTGGTTCTTTATTGATAACTGTATTACCCATACTGTCTTCTATTTTATAATAACAGTATGGCTCATAATAATATCCGCCGTTGCCGAATGATGCATAAGCTGCCGTCATCTCAAGAACAGTAGCACCATTTGTAAGAGAGCCGATTGCAAGAGGACCGTAGTCAGCATCTCGAATGCTATCAAGAGTGGAAACGTGGAAATTTTCAGTGATAAAATCGTAAGAATAGTCAACTCCGATTTTATCAAGAGTTCTTGCTGAAATTGTATTAAGCGAACGTGAAAGTCCGTACTGCAACGAAACGTTTCTTGAGGAATATCCGCCGCCCTCATTAACAGGCCACTTCTTGCCCTCAACAGTTCTTGACGGACTATCCTGCTGAATTGTTGACCAATAAACCTGCGTATCGTCATCCTCTAAGCTCTTCTGCAAAGCAGGAGCATAAACTGACAAAGGCTTAATTGTTGAGCCGGGAGGTCTTGTAGACTGAGTAGCACGATTAAGTGACAATGCCTTTTTCTTCTTACCTGTGCCGCCTACGATACCCATAACTCTACCCTCGTAGTTCATAACAACCATAGCACCCTGAACTGTTTCGTCAGGCATACGCTTATAGTTTTCGTATACATCCTCAAGAGAGTCCTGCACGTCAAAATCAATTGCCGTATATATTTTAAGTCCGCCGCCGTATACCATATCGTGAGCTTTACGGCTGGTGTAGCCCATTTTTTGCAGGTCTTCCTGAACAGTAGTAATAACATAATCTACATAGTAACTTGTAACGTCATTATTTGTTTGGGAATTATCGTCCTCTTTAATTTGAGAGCCTTTATAGTTTTCACTATTAGTAAATACCATCTCATATGCTTTAGCCTCATCGTACTCACTTTGAGTAAGATAACCGCTGTCCATCATAGCGTAAAGAACATCGACCTGACGTTCCCTGTTATTTTCAGGATTATAGAGAGGGTCATAACGGCTTGGATCCTGAGTGATTGCGGCAATAGCAGCACATTCAGCAGCGTTAAGGTCTGATACCTCTTTGCCGTAATATTTTTCCGCAGCAGTTTTTACGCCGTAACAGCCATTTGAAAGGTAAATTGTGTTGAGATAAGCCTCAAGAATTTCATCCTTACTATAATTTCTCTCAAGATTAAGTGCTCTTAAAATCTCATTGAATTTTCTGATATAAGTAACCTTATTATCGTCGGTAAGATTTTTAATAAGCTTCTGAGTAATAGTAGAACCGCCCTGATTATTCTGCTTAACAAAAACGCCGATAGTTCTTATCCAGTCAACGCCGTGATGCTTTTTAAATCTTTTATCCTCGATTGATATAAAGGCTTCAGGAAGATATTCACTCATATCCTCAAGATTAACCCAAATACGATTTTCCTCGCCGTGAAGTCTTGTTATCTCAACAATATCGTCGCCGTCATAGCCGTAAATAAAGGAGGTTTGATTTTGAGAAAGTGCCTCTTCTGTCAAATCAAATACAGGGTCGCCGTATACTACTGTATAGCCGTAAATAGCAATAACGGAGAAACAAACAATACCCACAACGCCGATAACCATAACTAAACCAAGAAGAATTTTACCGATTGTACTTCTTGTCTTTTGAGCAGGAGTTTTATTACCGCCTGAACGCTTCTTTTTATTCTTAGCGGCAAGCTCCTTTTCGATATTCCTACCTCTTTGAATTCTCTTGTTTTTCTTATCCGCAGAGTCGGGAATATCATATGACGCCGGAAGCTTCTTAGCACTTTCCTCACGGGAAGTTTTATCTTCATTATACGCTTTTTGAGAATTATTCATAAAAGAATCAAGTAAATCGTCATAATCTTTAGAAGCCATAGGCACACCTCCGTCATTATAATTTATTATATTATATTACAAACAAGGTAATAAATAAAGAAAAAATTTGTAAAATTTATTATTGAGCTGTATTATTTATATTTTTTCGCCTTTTTCCTACTTACTTCAATAAGTCTTCTGCTGACTGCAATGCTGTCAAAGTTCTGCTTTGCACGAACATTTACCCAATATTTTTTATTGCATTTTGTACATTTGCCAACCGTCTTAAATGTATTATTGGCAAATTCATAATCGTTTATAGGCTTAACGGCTTCGCCACAGGCAGGACAAACAAGAAAAACCTCATCAATATTAAAATCGCCGTAAATCTTTTTAGAAATAAAATAAGGCTTAAAAATCAATCTTTCAAAATATTCAGGTGTACAATCATAAACAAAACCCTTAAATTTTTCTTTATCAAACACCTTTTTAAAACAAGCCGCTGTAATCATACAGTCCTCTAATGCTCTGTGAAAATTGGTGCCATCTATATTAACATCAAAAATCTCAGCACAATTTGAAAGGCTTATTTGATTATTTCCTTGGGAATCAATAAAGCTCATACAATACTGTTGAGCATCTGCATATCGATGCATAAAATCAATATTTGAAGTGTCCTTAAATCTCTTATAATTTGAAATTAAGGTGTACAAATCACTTTTGGACCAGCTTAAAAATATATTTTCATCTCCCCTGCTCCAAGCCGAAAAATCAGCAAAAGCTGCATCAAAATCAATTCCGTTTTCTCTAATTTCCTCAGCAGTAATATGAGTAAGATTTTTAAATCTGCTTTGAAGTTTTTTTGAAAGACGAGGTTTAATAAGCTGTTTAAAGCTATCAACTATTTCGAGCTTTGAATTTAGCTTTATTGCACCGATTTCAATAATCTCATTAATTCCTTTTTTAGTTTTATAATTGTATGCGTTATTCCACTCAAGGTCAAAAATAATATAGTACATAATTCACCGCTTTTCTCAAAAAAATTAGCCTTGCCAAAACAGCAAGGCTAACAACTTTTAATCATTATCCTATGAAAAGGAAAATAAGAAATGCAGCAAGAACAATAACAAAGAAAGCCACAATTAACCATTTAGTAATTCTTTCAAGCTTAGCTTCAATAGTTCTTCCCTTTGATTTGCCGAGAAATGTCTCAGCACCACCGGCAATAGCACCGGAAAGGTTCTGTGAACGACCTTCCTGCATAAGAACAACGATTGTTATAATAATTGATGCTACAATCAAAACAGCACCAAACACATAATGATACCAGAGCATACTATTCCCTCCGTCTATATAAATTACTTATGGATTATATCACAATAGTTTTGATATTGCAAGTATTTTTTATAAATATTTAAAAAGTGATTTGTTCAGCAATATCAGCATCAGACAAAAGTGCACCGGCAGCAGGCAGATTCTTTGCTCTGAAACGCCAAGCTTTTTCAAACTCGCCCTCCCTGTAAAGATGAATAGAGGTAACTGTTTGATTCTTTTTGAGCTTCATAGCTGAAATGCCCTGAGTGTCCTTTGTGGTCTTTGGAAGTATTGCACCAGTATTTACAAGCAGCATTCTTCCGGCTGACGAGCACAAAACTATCTCTGTATCTTCTTTGATATACATAGCTTGAGCCAAAGGAGCTTTACTGCTGTATGCGTTGATAAGCTTCTTCCTGTTAGTTTTCGTTGCATAAGCCGACATATCAACCTTAGCAAGTTTTCCGTTTTCAAAGACGAATATCATATAACCGCTGTAATCAGTTAATACAGCCATATATACAACCTGCTCACCCTCTGCCATTTCAAGCTTTGCGGGAACATACTCACCGAGAACTGATGCCTTTGTATCAATAAAATCATCAACCTTTGATTTATAAACCTGCTGTTGATTTGTGAAGAACAAAAGCTCATCTTTATTGGAGCATTCAATTTCAGGGAGCATTCTGTCCCCTTCCTTGACCTTTTGCTCGCCGCTCATACGAAGATTAGCAGTTTTAATCTTTTTCAAATATCCCTGCTCTGTAAGGAAAAGTGTAACAGGATAATCTGCAACTTCAACTACTTCTTCCTCGACATCTTCGGATGTATCATAAAGAATTTCGCTCTTTCTGCCTGAATCATACTTCTTAGAAACATTTTCAAGCTCACCGATGATGATTTTTTTCATCTTATTTTTGCTTGCAAGAGTTGCTTCAAGGTCAGCAATTTCATTTTCGAGTTGTTCAATATCCTTTATTCTTTTAAGAATATATTCACGGTTAAGGTGACGGAGCTTGATTTCAGCAACATATTCTGCCTGCACCTCATCAATGCCGAAACCAATCATAAGGTTAGGCACAACCTCTGATTCACTTTCAGTTTCCCTAACAATCTTGATTGCCTTATCGATATCAAGAAGAATTTTTGAAAGGCCTTTAAGAAGATGAAGCTGTTTTCTCTTCTTTTCAAGATTGAAATTGATTCGTCTTCGAACGCACTCAAGCCTGAAATCAATCCACTCAAGAAGAATACGCTTAACACCAAGGACCATAGGTCTGCCTTTAATAAGCACATTAAAGTTACAGCTGAAGCTGTCCTGCAAAGGTGTCATCTTATATAGCTTTGTCATAAACTTATCAGGGTCAATACCTCTTTTAAGGTCAATTGTAATTCTAAGACCTGACAAGTCTGTTTCATCACGGATATCGTTGATTTCTTTAATCTTATTAGTTTTAACAAGCTCGATAATCTTATCAATTATTGCCTCAGATGTAGTGGTAGGCGGAATCTGCGTAATATCAATACAGTTATATTTCTTGTCATAAGAATACTTTGCACGGACTTTAACAGAACCTCTGCCGGTATCATAAATCTTTTCAAGCTCATCCTTATCATAAAGAACGTAACCGCCGCCGACAAAATCAGGAGCGAGAAGTGTATCGCTGATAACGTGGTCAGGATTTTTCATAAGTGCGATTGTAGTATCGCAAATTTCTTTAAGGTTGAATGACGCAATTGATGATGCCATACCAACGGCAATACCTGTTGTAACATTACAGAGAATTGACGGAAATGTTACAGGAAGAAGAACAGGCTCCTTCATTGTATTATCATAGTTATCAACAAAGTCAACCGTATCGGACTTGATATCGTCAAAAAGCTCGTGACATATTGGTGCCAGCTTAGCCTCTGTATAACGTGATGCAGCATACATCATATTTTTACTGTACGCCTTACCGAAGTTACCCTTTGATTCTACATAAGGATAAAGGAGTGTTTCGTTACCACGTGAAAGTCTAATCATTGTTTCGTAGATTGCTGCGTCTCCATGAGGGTTGAGCTGCATAGTTCTGCCGACGATATTAGCACTCTTTATTGTTCCGCCCTGAAGAAGTCCCATATTATACATAGTATAAAGGAGCTTTCTGTGAGACGGTTTAAAGCCGTCAATTTCAGGAATTGCACGGGAAAGGATAACGCTCATAGCATAAGGCATATAGTTACCTGTCAGTGTGTCGGTAATAACCTCATCTTGAATAAGACCTGCACCTTTAATGTGCACATTTTCTGCAAGAGAATTATTTTTCTTTTCTTCAGTTTCTTTTTTTCTTTTAGCCAAAACAATTCCCTCCTTAGCTTACATCTGCGGCATCAAGATAAAGATGTCCGTAATCTGCAATATATTCCTTACGCCCCTCAAGGTTGTCGCCCAAAAGCAAATCAAACATCTGTGAAGTCTTTTCAGCATCATCAGGAGTAACCTTAATAAGACGTCTTGTTGCAGGGTTCATAGTGGTAAGAGCCATCATTTCAGCCTCGTTTTCACCAAGACCCTTTGAACGCTGAACGGTATATTTTTCGTCGCCGATTTCCTTTTTGATTTCATCCATTTCGGCTTCGTTATATGCAAAGTAGGTTTGGTCCTTGCAGGTAACCTCATAAAGAGGAGATTCTGCAATATAAACCTTACCTGCCTCAATAATTTTAGGCATAAGCCTGTAAATCATAGTGAGAATAAGTGTTCTGATTTGGAAGCCATCAACATCGGCATCAGTACAGATTAGCACCTTTGACCAGCGAAGATTATTTATATCAAAAGCGGACAAATCTTTAGCCGCCTTGCTTTTGACCTCAACGCCGCAGCCGAGCACCTTAATCAAATCTGTAATGATTTCACTCTTAAATATCTTATCGTAATCAGACTTAAGGCAGTTAAGTATTTTACCTCTAACAGGAATGACTGCTTGGAAAGACGCATCCCTCGCCTGCTTACAGGCACCAAGAGCAGAGTCACCCTCTACTATGAACACTTCACGTTCATTGACATCCTTTGAACGGCAGTCAACGAATTTTTGGATACGATTTGTCATATCCATTTTTGACTGAAGTGAGGTTTTGAGAGTTTTTCTTGTATTTTCAGCCTTGATTCTTGCACGCATATTGATGAGCACTTGATTAGCAATTTTATCGGCATCCATTTTGTTTTCGATAAAATAAACCTCAAGCTGTTTGCGGAAGAAGTCGGTCATTGCTTCCTGAATAAATTTGTTAGTAATCGCCTTTTTAGTTTGGTTTTCGTAGGAAGTTTGAGTAGAAAATGATGAAACTACAAATATAATACAGTCCTCAACATCCTGAATATTTATCTGACCGTCGGTTTTGGTATACTTATTATTAGCCTTAAGATATGCGTTAATTTGATTTACAAAAGCACTCTTAAATGCCTTTTCAGGTGCACCGCCGTGCTCAAGAAAGCTTGAATTGTGAAAATACTCCTTAAGCTGAGTTTTGAGAGAAAAGCAGATAGCCGCCTTGATTTTCAGCTTATATTCCGGCAAATCTTCTCTGTCCCTGCCTTTACGCTCACATTCCCAATACTGAGGAGTTGTAAAAGCCTTGTCTCCTGCAACTTCCTTGACATAGTCCATAATGCCTTCATTATAGCAGTATTCAAAGCTCTCAAATTTTGAGGCGGAAGTCTGGTCTTTGAGTATAAACTTTACGCCATCATTGACTATTGCCTGGCGTTTAATTGTGTCCTTATAATAATCAAGCGGTATGTTGATATCGGTAAAAACGTCAAGGTCAGGCTTCCATCTAATTCGTGTACCTGTATCTTTTTTATCATACTTTTCCTTTTGAAGTCCACCGATATTCTCGCCTTTTTCAAAGTGGAGTGTGTATTTATATCCGCCGGTATGGACCTCTGCGTCCATATATTCCGATGCATACTGCGTAGCACACAAGCCAAGGCCGTTTAAGCCGAGAGAGAACTCGTAGTTATCCTCTCCGTTATCATACTTACCGCCTGCGTACATTTCGCAGAAAAGAAGCTCCCAATTGTACTTGTCCTCATTTTTATTATAGTCAACAGGAATACCTCTGCCGAAGTCCTGCACCTCAACGGAGCCGTCAAGAAAACGGGTAATAACAATCTTATTACCATATCCCTCTCTTGCTTCGTCTATTGAGTTTGACATAATTTCAAATACGGAATGCTCGCAGCCCTCAAGACCATCTGAGCCGAATATAACGGCAGGTCTTTTTCTGACTCTGTCAGCACCTTTTAATGATTTAATACTTTCGTTGCCGTATTCTTTCTTCTTTGCCAAATTTATCCCTCCGAATCGAAGTTTACATTCCGTGATATTATATACTATATCTTGTGTAAAAGTCAAGATTTCATAAAAAAAGACGGTAGCAATTGTGCCACCGTCTTAAATTTTGTACTATTCCTGTAAAGAATTGTCGTCATTTGATGAAGAATTTTCAGTTCCAACAGAGAAATTTTCTTCAGGAACTGTTTCTTCTGTCTGCTCCGAAACTTCCTGAACATCGGTATTTTCTTCATCAGCAGAAGTTTCCTGAGGCTCAACATAATTCTCATCCATAAGAGTTAAGAACTCTTCAGAATTGATTTTTTCTTTCTTCATAAGCACGCCTGCAACAAGCTCAAGCTTGTCAAAATGAGCCTTGAGGATAGCCTCAGTTTTCTCATAAGCTTCTCTCATAAGACGCTCAATTTCAGCATCAATACGAGATGAAGTATTCTCGCTGTAATTATTTACGTGACCATAGTCCTTGCCTAAGAATACCTCGTTATTTTCATCGCTGTAAACAACAGGACCGATTTCGTCGCTCATACCATACTTTGAAACCATATCACGGCAGATATTTGACGCTCTTTGAAGGTCGTTTGACGCACCTGTTGAAATATCGTCAAGAGCAATAGCTTCCGCAACTCTACCGCCGAGAAGTGAAACAAGCTCGTTGAGCATTTCGTTTTTAGAGTTGTAATTTTCTTCCTGAGGAGTGTACCAGGTATATCCGCCTGCACCGAGACCTCTCGGTATGATAGAAATTTCCTTAACAGGATTGTAGCCATCAAGATAATATGATGCAACAGCGTGACCTGCTTCGTGGAAAGCAGTAAGCTTTTTAGCCTTTTCGCTGAACTTATGGGACTTCTTTTCAAGACCTAATTCTACTCTTGAGGTAGAATCTGCAATATCCTCGCTTGTAATTGCCTTTTTCTTACGGCGTACGGCAAGAATAGCTGCCTCGTTCAAAAGATTTTCAAGGTCTGCTCCTGTAAAGCCTGTTGTATCCTTAGCAATTTCTTTCAAGTCGACATCAGGAGCAAGAGGTTTATTCTTTGCGTGAACTTTGAGTATTTCTTCTCTGCCCTTTGTATCAGGTCTGTTGACAGTAATCTGCCTGTCAAATCTTCCGGGTCTGAGAAGTGCAGGGTCAAGTACATCAGGTCTGTTAGTAGCTGCAATAACGATTACGCCGCTGTTTACGCCAAAACCGTCCATTTCAACAAGGAGCTGATTGAGAGTCTGCTCTCTTTCATCATTTCCGCCACCCATACCAGTACCTCTGTGTCGGCCTACAGCATCAATTTCGTCAATAAATACAATAGCTGGTGATTTTTTCTTTGCCTGTTCAAAGAGGTCACGGACACGGGATGCACCAACGCCAACATACATTTCTACAAAATCAGAACCTGAAATTGAAAGGAACGGTGCACCTGCCTCGCCTGCAACAGCTCTTGCAAGTAAGGTTTTACCTGTACACGTAGGGACTACGAGAAGTACACCTTTAGGAATTCTTGCACCGAGTTCAGTAAACTTTTCAGGCTCTTAAAGAAATTATACAAGCACTACAAGTTCTGCTATTTCCTCGTCACAGCCTGCAACATCCTTAAATGTAGTCTTTCTCTTTTCGTCATCAACAAGACTTTTTGCCTTGATTTTACCGAAGCCGAGAGTTCTGTTTGTTTCGTTACTCATAGCTCCGCTCATCTTCTTGACTAAATAGAAGCCCATTACGACAATGAGAACAAACATAAGAATAGTAGGAAGCATACTGATTAACCAAGAATTAGATGTTCCTGCTTTGTAGTCATAAGTGATTGGCTTATCAGGATGTGCGTCGTTATACTCCTCAACCTCATCTCTTATATCATCAAGGAAGTAAGAAACGCTCGGAACGGAATAAGTCTGCTCCGCATTTGGTTTATCAAAGGTTTTATATACAAGATTACCGCTTGAAAGGTCGAGAGTAAACTCGGAAATTTCATCGTTCTTAAACATTGAAACAATCTGAGAATATTTTACATCAACCTTTGTCTGCTGATTGGCAAAGAAAATTACCGAAACAATCAGCAGAATCGGAATCAAAATATATATTATCATTGATTTCCAGTTTTTTGACATATTGTTCATTAATTAATCCTCCGAAGGAAGTTTGATTACAAATACATTTTGAGTGGAGCCGTCAACTCTCACTCTCTCGTCGGCACAGATGCCGTAAATACCTATAACGCCGCTACTGTCGCAGATAACAGGAATACTATCTCTCTTTTCAACAGGCACTGAAAGCTCGTTAAAAAGCTTCTTTAAGGTCTTTGTACAGCCTCTGCCCGCAGGCTTTACAGCGTCGCCGTCTTGCCTTTTTCTTAAATATACACTGCCGATAATTTTATCATAGTCGCAGTAAAAATCAATATTTTTTCCATTAAATTCATCAATATTTAAAATTTGGCTGTCAAAATCTGTCACAAAATCGGCAGCCGTAAAATTGGCAATTCTGAGATACTTGCTGTTAGATACGGCAAAAACGTTGCCTTTAATCTGCACTTTTGACGGAACGGAAACAATTTTATAAATACTTTCAAGATGATTTCTGTCAAGCTCAACACCAAAGTTTTTGAAGTATCTAAGTATAACTCTTTTAGCAATCGCTATGTCTAAATGCAACAGTTTATCCGTCAAAAGCTTGTTATCGTATAAGCACTCTTTATAAGCCAAATCAGCAGACTTTTCAATAAAGCAATAATCTTCGTTTGCGTCACTTATAAATGAGTTTATAGCATCCTCACAAGAGCTGTTAAGCTTTGAAAACAGAGGCAGAATTTCATTTCTTATAATATTTCTCGAGTAATCGTTGCAAGAATTGGTGCTGTCTGTTCTGTATTTTATTCCCTCTTTACTGCAATATTCTCTGATATCGCTTGAGGGAATTTCGATAAGCGGTCTGATTATTTTATCTCGGACAGCAGGAATACCGCACATACCTTTTAGTCCCGTTTCTCGTGCAAGGCGGAACAAAACAGTTTCAGCGTTATCTGTAAGGTTGTGAGCGGTAGCAATTTTATCGCAGTCAATGGAACAGAAAAACTCATAACGTTTTTCTCTTGAATATTCCTCAACACTTTTTGAGGCAGTTTTGCTTTCGTTTACAGCGTCAATGTGTTTAATTTTGAATTCAATATCATTTTTAATGCAGAACTGCTTAACAAATTCAGCATCGTCAATAGATTCCTGACCGCGTATTCCGTGCTCTACGTGAGCACAAATTATATCAAGATTATATTTTTCCCTGACTGAAAGGAGGAAGTTCAACATAAGCATTGAGTCCGCACCGCCTGAAACGGCAGCCACTACCCTATCGCCATACGAGAGCATATTATACCTTTCAACAGTTTTCAAAATCTTCTTATTCATAGTTAGATTTATCGATTGAACGGAATCTTGTGAACTCCTTATCAAATGTCATTTCGATAGTTCCTGTAGCACCATGACGATTTTTAGCAACAATAAGCTCAGTTTTGTTAGCGTCAATTTCGTCCTGCTTTTCCTCGGAAACATCGTTTCTGTAATAATCTTCACGATACAGGAACATAACGATATCGGCATCCTGCTCAATAGAGCCTGATTCACGAAGGTCGGCAAGCTGAGGCTTGTGATTTTTTCCGTGTCCCTCAGTACCTCTGGAAAGCTGAGCACAGCAGATAACAGGTATGTTGAGGTCTTTTGCCATCATTTTAAGGTTTCTCGTAATTTCGGAAACCTCCTGCACTCTGTTTTCTTTTTTAGTGGCAGAAGAAATAAGTCCCAAGTAGTCGATGATAATACAGTCAACATCTCTCATTCTTCTGACTCTTGCTTTAATTTCAGGTACAGTAATTGATGAAGTATCGTCAAGATAAAGCTCAACGTCATTAAACTGGCCAGCCGCATTACCAAGTCTGACCCATTCATCGTTAGTAAGCTCGCCTGTTTTGAGCTTTTGAGATTCGACGCCTGCCTGAGCAGAAAGCAATCTTTCAGCAAGTTGTTCCTTAGTCATCTCAAGGCTGAAAACAATACACTTCTTTCTGGCAAGCATAGTAATGTTTTGAGCAAGGTTGAGAGCAAAGCTCGTTTTACCCATAGCAGGTCTTGCACCGATAAGAATTAAATCTGACCTGTTAAGACCTGTAATATACTTATCAAGCATACCAAAGCCGGTAGGAATACCCTTGTATTTTTCTTTTTCCTCGCCTGTAATCAAAGACAGCTTGTTATATACATCATTTACGATAACCTCGCTGATTTTAACAGGACCATTCTTCTCTCTGCCTTGACGAATGTTATATATTCTCTGTTCGGCAGTATCAAGAATAGTATTGGCGTTAGCTTCGCCGCTTGTTGCCTGTTCAAGAATATCGGTAGATACATTAACAAGCATTCTGAGATAATGCTGTTCTTTAACGATATTAACATAGTAATCAACATTAGCCGTTGACGGTACAGACTGAGCAAGCTGAAGAAGATAATCACGGCCGCCTGCCGTATCATAAAGTCCCTCTTTAGCGAGAGTATCTGCTATAATTACAGGGTCAATAGCCTTTGAATTAGTGTACATCAGCATCATAGCACTGAAAATCGCTTTGTGCTGAGGGAGGAAAAAGCTTTCTGCGTTGATTTGAGATACTACTTCTTCCATACAAGAAGGCTCAACAAGAACACAGCCGAGCACTGACTGCTCCGCCTCAAGATTGAATGGCATATTTACTCCTGAAGTGGTAATGCTTGAAGCCATAGCTTATGCCTCCGAAACCTGAACAAATACCTTTGCGGTAATTCCTTGATATACTTTAATTTCAGCCTGAACTGTGCCGAAAGCCTTAATATCTCCCATTACAATCTTTCTCTTGTCAATATCAATACCAAGGTCATCCTTAATCTGCTTTGAAACATCCTTTGAAGTTACAGAGCCGAAAAGCTTGCCGTTGGCACCAGCTTTTGCCTTGAGAGAAAAAGTCTTGCCGTTTAATTTATCAGCGTCAGCCTGAGCAGCCTTAATCTCCTCTGCTTTGTGGAATTTCTTAGCAGATTCTTTAGTATTAAACTCGTTCATTGCTGAAGAATTGGCCTCAACTGCAAGTCCCTTAGGGAAAAGGAAGTTTCTTGCATATCCGTCGGAAGCGTTTACCAAATCGCCTTTTTTACCAAGGCTCTTTACATCCTGTTTAAGAATAACTTTCATATTTTATATTCTCCTATATTTCCATAAGAATCGGAAGAACCATAGGTCTCCTCTTAGTTTTCTCATACATCAACTTTGAAATTTCATCACGAAGCTTTGTCTTGACAGTATTCCAATCTCGATAATTCTTGTCATAGCACTCGTCAATAACTCTGCAAGCCAAATCTCTTGCAGCGTTCATTAGTGCCTCATTTTCTTTAACAAAAACAAAACCTCTTGAAACGATATCAGGACCGCTGACTGTATAGCCCGTTGCACTGTCTATAGTTGCAACAACAATAATTATACCATCCTTTGAAAGATGCTTTCTGTCGTTAAGAACAATATTGCCGACATCGCCAACGCCGATACCGTCAACGTACACCTCACCTGCCGTTACGCTGCTGACAGGCTTAATGCCGCTTTCGGAAATTTCTATTCTGTCGCCGATATTGCCAACATAAATATTTTCCTTTGGAATACCCATAGCAATACCGAGATTTGCGTGCTTTTGAAGATGCTTTTGCTCGCCGTGAACAGGAATGAAATACTTAGGCTTAACGATACCAAGCATCAGCTTAAGCTCCTCCTGACAGGCGTGACCCGAAGCGTGAACCTCATACATCTTCTCGTAAATAACCTCAACGCCGTGCTTCATAAGCTCGTTTACAACATTGCTGACCATTTTCTCATTACCGGGAATAGGCGTAGCGGAAATAATAACAAAGTCATTTGGTGTCAGGGTAACTTTTTTATGCTCATCAAAAGCAATCTTTGTCAGTGCTGACATAGGCTCACCCTGAGAGCCTGTTGTTATAATTACAAGCTCATCATCTGTGTAGCTTTTGATAGTGTTAATATCAATCAGAACACCCTCGGGAATATTGAGATATCCAAGCTCACAGCCTACACTTACAAGATTTTCAAGGCTTCTGCCGATAACGGCAACCTTACGTCCTCTTGATTTTGCGACATCAACAATCTGCTGAATTCTGTTAATATTTGATGCAAAAGTAGCAACGACAATTCTCTTTTTCTTAGCCTTGTTAAAAAGGTTTACAAAGGAGTCGCCGACATTCTTTTCACTGGTTGCATATCCCGGTCTCTCGGCATTTGTAGAATCAGAAAGAAGTGCAAGAACGCCGTTTCTGCCGTATTCAGAAAAACGAGCAATATCTATCATATCGCCGTCAACAGGTGTAGTATCAATCTTAAAGTCACCTGTTTGAATGATTACACCGGCAGGACATTTAATAGCAAGTCCAACGGCATCGGGAATTGAATGATTTACGTGGATAAATTCAACACTGAACTCACCTAATTTGATAGTATCTCTCGGCTTAATTTCAATGAGCTTTGCAGAGGACAGAAGGTTGTGTTCCTCAAGCTTGCCTTTTATCAAGCCAAGTGTCAGCTTAGTTGAATAGATAGGTACGTTTACTTTCTTAAGAAGATAAGCAAGACCGCCTATATGGTCCTCGTGTCCGTGAGTGATGATTACACCCTTAATTCTGTCGGCGTGTGCCTCAACATATGAAAAATCAGGTATAACAACATCAACACCAGGCAGGTCGGCAGACGGAAATGCCAAACCGCAGTCAACGATAAACATATCGTTTTTGTACTCATAAAGAGTCATATTCTTACCAATCTCGTTAATACCGCCGAGAAAGGCAATACGAACAGACTCCTTTGGTGCAGTCGGTTTCTGCGTTCTTCTTTTATTTGTCTTGCGGTAAGTTACATAGCGTTTTTTGGAATTCCGTTTTCCGTAATAGCTCTTACCGTTTGACTTATTTTCATTTGTCATTAATTAACCTCCGTAATTTAATTATTTTTCCGAACTCAAAAAGTTAATACATATAATAAAGTATATTAGCTTTAATGTCAAGTCACTTATATATTGATTATTACCGAATTTGGTGGTAAAATATGTATTCATAAAAAGATTTTTTGAGGTATTTATGAAAAAAATAGATATTTATACCGACGGTGCCTGTAGTGGAAATCCAGGTAAAGGCGGTTGGGGTGCCGTACTCGTTTACGGCAAAAACGAAAAAGAATTGTGCGGCGGCTCGCCCGAAACAACAAACAATAGAATGGAACTGACAGCGGTTATTGAAGCTCTGTCAGCACTTAAAGAGCCTTGTGAGGTTACTCTTACAACAGACTCAAAATATGTATGCGACGCCGTAAATAAAGGTTGGGTGTACTCGTGGAAGAAAAACGGCTGGAGAAAAGCTGATAAAAAGCCTGCACTTAATGTTGATTTGTGGAAAAAGCTTTTACCGCTTCTCGAAACTCACAAGGTAGAATTTAATTGGGTAAAAGGTCACAACGGTCATCCGTACAACGAAAGATGCGATACTCTTGCAGTTAATTATTACCTGAACAGTCTGTAATTTTATTCTTGTTAATTGTACCAACACCGATGCCCAATTTTCCGCCCGTCATAATATATTTTTTAGCAGAGCTTTGAAGAGTTGTATTTTCAGGGTACTTTGATTTAATCAAATGCCTTTTGCCGAAAATTCTCTCTATCGCCTGAGCATCAATATCAAGAGAATATGCAACATCAAAAAGCTGAGAGAATTTAATTATATTGCTGTCAGCTCTCATAAAATTCTTGTTTCCGCCAAAAAGCAGCCAGCTTTCGCAGAAGAAATAATTAAAGCTGTAGCTTGGAAAATACTTTTCAAAAAACGCTTTTGCGTCAATAAGTGATTTAATACAATCGTCAAGGAGCAATTTTTCGCCCTGAGGAATGTGGACATAAATTAAATTTTCGCCGTAATCAAATGGCAAGCGTGAATATTTAAGAGTAGGATTATTGCACTTATAAAGCTGAAACTGAAGTCTGCCGATACGAAACAGCTCACAGCGAATATGATTTCTCAGCCAATTATAATTTTTCAACCCGCGGTTTTTATTATTTTCGCACCAAATTGCAATATCGCTTGCGGTATCAAAAAAGATTTTTTCATCTATACCGAGAGCGTCATACTGCTCCTTAGTAAATTTCAAAGCCTCTATAACGACAGCAAGCCTTGTTAAATCATTTTGATTAACAAGGCATTTATTATCCCCTTTTGCGTATTTTTCGGCAAGAGAGACTATTTTATTCTTATTTTTATCCGCCGTATTCAAGGTCTTGACTTTTAAATCTTCGTCAAGGCCGAGAAAATCAATATAGTCAAGCATTATTCTGACGGCTGTGAAGCAGCAGTGCTTTCAGCTTGGGTAGGTGCTGCGGTAGTGGTTTCAGGTGCGGCAGTAGTTTCATACTTTGAGGTTAAACCTGATGAAACAATATGAGTAATCTCATATTCCATACCATAATTTGAAAGCAAAGAAAGAACTTCAAAATTCAGGAAATTACTGTCTGCATTTTCATCCTGAATAACGAACTTTGTGCCGGCGTCAAGATACTTAACCTTTCTCTCCAGCTCGCCGATATCGTCAAGCTCGTTGCCCTCGAAGAAAAGATAAGTACCCTTAACAGTAATCGTATCCTTAAAAGGATTTTCTGCGGTAGTGGCGTATGTAACTTTAGCCTTTGTGGTAGTTTTCTTTTCACCGAAGCTGATAGTACCATTACCGATAAGAACAGCTATAACTACAGCAGCAACAACAATAAGTGCTAAAAGGACGTAAGGCCACTTCTTCTTTTTCTTAACTTTTTTGAAACGATGCCTTTCAAGTGTAGGCACATCAGAATCGTCATCAATATGTGTTGTCTGCATACCGCCCTCAGCAGCAGTTTCCTGATATGAAGCGTCGTCAGCCTTGTGAACTACAAGTGGACTGTCAAGTATTTCCTCTCTGATATCCTCTTCCATAAGTATCTCCTATTTTTCGTTTTTTATATAATACCACAATTAGGAGCTTTTTTCAATAAGTATTGAATTTATTTACATATTTTGATATAATGATTTAACAATAATTTACTTCGGAGGTAATATATGAAAATACTTGCATTTGACATTGGCGGAACAAATATTAAGTATGCACTTTGTGACGAAAATTTTAACATCAGCGACAAGCATACAATACCTACTGAAGCACATAAAGGCGGTCAGGCTATCGTTCAAAAAGTAATAGGAATAATCGAAGAATACGATGGTATTGACAGAGTTGCCGTTTCAACCGCAGGTCAGGTTGACAGCAAAAACGGTATAGTTGTTTATTCAACCGACAATATTCCGTACTATACAGGAATGATGGTTAAAAAGATTATAGAGAACAAAACAGGTATTCCTACATTTGTTGAGAATGATGTAAACGCTTTTGCTCTTGGCGAGGCACATTTCGGTGCAGGTAAAGGCTGTTCCGATTTTCTTTGCCTTACATACGGAACAGGTATCGGCGGTGCTCTTTATCTCAACAACAAGCTTTATAAAGGCTTAAGCTCGTCAGCAGGAGAATTCGGTCACATAATTACTCACGCAGGCGGTAAGCAATGTACCTGTGGCGGTGAAGGCTGTTATGAATGCTACGCATCTACTAAGGCTCTTGTTGATGCGGTTAATAAAGCAAACTCCACTAACCTTGATGCTTTTCAGATTTTTGAGCCTGAAAATTTCCAAAAGCCTGAAATCAGGTCTGTTATCGACAAATGGATTGATGAAATGATAATCGGTCTTATCAATATCATCTATGTATTCAATCCGCCTTTGATAGTACTCGGCGGCGGTATAATGAACGAAGATTATGTTATTGATTTGATTGACAGAAAGATTTATAATCTTCTTATGGAAAATTTCAAAAAGGTAAACATTGTCCGTTCAAAGCTCGGCAGCAACTCCGCACTTTTAGGCGTTGCCTATGAGGCGTCTAAACTGTAAACCGAATAAAAAATCAACCTCCTACGCATAAAAGTTGCAGTAGGAGGTTTTCTTTATTTTGCGATATAATCAGGATAAAATTCCTCGATATATGTGTCAACATCTTCTCTTGTTGCTTTAAGCGGTCCTGGCGTTTCCATTTTGAGAGAAACGGTTGCCGTAGCGGTGAGAAGTGATTTTTCAATGGAGCTATTAAGCCTTTCGTTAATATAAGCAGCGAAGGTTGTATCTCCTCTGCCTGTTCTTCCGCTGAGATTTCTTGCTCTTATCGGACAAGTATAAATTTCTTTACCATCATAGACAAGTACTTCTTTGTTGTGGGTTATAAGTACTTCCTTTGCACCGAGATTGTAAAGAATTTTGGCAGCCTCAGCTCTGTCACTTGTGCCTGTCATAATCTCCGCCTCGGCTGCGTCTGTTTTAAGGAAAGTAATGTATGGGAGCATTTCCGCTTTATCTTTCCAATCTTCAAAGAACATTGAGCCGTCGCTCATATCAGCGTGCCTGAGGCAAGCCTGAACATCAACTGCAACAGCTCCCCTTTTAGCACATTCCTTAATCATTTCATTTGGAAATTCGCCGTAAAGAAGTCCTGCGAAATGATATATTTCTGCATCAACGTCAGGCAAATCAACCATTGAAAAAGGCTCGGCACATGAAAGACAGGTGCCTTTTCTCCTCTCTTTATCAGGTGTGAAATACTCATTTCTCATAGTGGTTGAGTTTTCACAAAAAGAGCAATAAATGTCTCCTTTGTTTATGATAAAGCTGTCAAGCCTGTCCTTGTCCTTTTCAGCAAGCTTTGTAACTGCTGCCACATTATGACCTAACGCATATGCAGAGGCAGAAGAAAATAAAACCGCACCTCCGCAGATTTCAGTTAAGTTTTTCAAATGGTCAATATTGTAGTCTTTTGTAATACGACCGATTATTATGCTGTTGTACTTTTTCATAATTTAATTTATCTCCTAAATCTCGTAGGTTACTTTTTCCTCTGCACTTATTATTGAAGTATCTGCCAAGTCAATCTTTGGGTTATAATCGGCGGACTGATGAGTGGCAATAATCTTTGTGTTCGGGAATTTTTCAGCAAGATATTTTGCGTCATCAACTGTCATATGAGGTGCGTTAAAACCTGACGGCTTACTGCAATCGGCAAGAACGCAGTCGCTTTTTTCAAAGCATTTTATAACATTATTGTTAAAAAGTGTGTCGCCTGTGTAACAAAGCGTTTTATCGCCTTTTATAATTACTGCATAATCTGTCACTGTATGTTTCATTGGCAGAAAGGTCAGTTTCATTGAGTTGGCGGTAATTTCAGTATTTTCGTCAATATCTATAACATTAAAATTCGGATGAGTGAAGAGGATATTATACCAATCACTGTCCTCTTTGTGAGTATAAATATTAACTGTGTGGTTTAACTCCTCAAGAAGATACCTGAAAACAAGCAGGTCGCTTGTATGGTCGTAGTGAAGATGGGATATAAAAATATGTTTGATTTTATTTATATCAACCTCACCGCAAAGCCTTGAAAGTGTACCGCAGCCCATATCAAGAACTAAATAGTCGCCGCTATTTTCCACAAGATAACCGCTTGAACAGCCGTCGCCTGCTTTGCCGTAAGGACCGTATTTTCCTAAAACTGTCAGTTTCATTTTGCTTGCTCCTTTAAGCCATTTTCGTATTCGTCCTTAAGCTCGTCTTTCACATTTCCTTTAAGAAAATTAAGCATAAGTATCTGTGAGCATTTTGAATAATCCCGAGTCATAAAGTCGCCTGCAATAATATTTGACCTCTCAAGATAACGAGGAGTATTTGCTATGCCGTCAATCATTATATGAAAATATTTGACAAGGTCATCGTCAAGCTTTTTTGGTCTTGTTACACCGATTTCAGTACCCAAGTTTGGCGTCTGCTGTGTTTGGAACCAGTAAAGTCCATCTGTTTTATAGTCATCAAAAAAGCGAAGCGTTTCATTTACAAATTTCTCTGCCTTTGCACCATTTACAGCCTTTTCCCAAGGTAAAATCTGCTCGCAGTTTTTGCTGTATTCGTAGTCCTCATTTTCGTTAATAAGAATAAATCTCTTACTGCTGTTTCTGATATCGCCTACTGTTACATCGCTGATATGGTCAAAGTCATAATAAGCGTTCTTTTCAGGGTCAAGGTACTTTTTAAGAAGTGCGTTGACTTTGTTTTTATCTGCTTTATAAGTGAGCGTTATGGGGCCGAATTTCTGCGGATAATACTCTCTCACATCAAGAAGTATAAATTCATCAGGATAAAGCTCCAACGCTTTTTTAATATCCTTTAAGGCGTTTTCGAACAAGTCGCCTTTTGAAATTCCGTGAGCTAAAACGATATTGCCTTTTCTGTCAGTATTCAGCCTAAGGCAATACTGCCTGATTCCGTACTGAAACTGGACAAACAAATTATCATCCTGACACTGTGCCATACCGCCCATACCATAGCTTCCTGCGTTGTGTGCACCGGGAATTACAAGGCGGTTGAGCTTAACATCATCTTTAATATATTTCATCCACTCGGTATAAATCATAACAGCCTCCGAAAATTTAATATTATTTATAGTTAAATTTTAGCATAAATGTCTACTGTTATCAATACGAAAAATATTTTAACAAATTTTAAAATCATTGAAAAAGTTTACGATAGATATTGATAATTTTTTATCAATATAGTAAAATCAATTGTGGTAGAAATACCCAATTAACTTTTTAAGGAGATATATTTATGGCTAACAGATTTGTTTTAAATGAAACAAGCTATCATGGTGCAGGTGCTATTCAGGAAATAGCAACAGAGGTTAAAGGCAGAGGCTTTAAGAAATGCTTTGTTTGCTCTGACCCTGACCTTATCAAATTCGGGGTAACTAAAAAAGTTACAGATGTTCTTGACGCTGCTTCAATCGACTATGAGATTTACAGCGAAATCAAGCCAAACCCGACTATCGAAAATGTACAGACTGGCGTTGCTGCTTTCAAGGCAAGCGGTGCAGACTGTATTGTAGCAATCGGCGGCGGTTCTTCAATGGATACTGCAAAGGCAATTGGTATTATTATCGAAAATCCTGATTTCGCTGATGTTCGTTCACTTGAGGGCGTTGCTCCTACAACTAATAAGTGCGTACCTATTATTGCAGTTCCTACAACAGCAGGTACAGCAGCAGAGGTTACTATCAACTATGTAATCACCGATACTGAAAAGAACAGAAAAATGGTTTGCGTTGACCCTAAGGATATTCCAATCGTTGCAGTTGTTGACCCTGATATGATGTCATCAATGCCTAAAGGACTTACTGCTGCCACAGGTATGGACGCACTTACTCACGCTATCGAGGGCTACATTACAGCAGGTGCTTGGGAGCTTTCAGATATGTTCCATCTCAAAGCTATTGAGATAATCTCAAGAAGTCTCAGAGGTGCTGTTGAAAACACACCAGAGGGCAGAGAGGGTATGGCTCTCGGTCAGTATATTGCAGGTATGGGCTTCTCAAATGTAGGTCTTGGTATCGTTCATTCAATGGCTCACCCACTCGGTGCTCTTTATGACACACCTCACGGCGTTGCAAATGCTATCATTCTTCCTACTGTTATGGAATATAATGCTCCTGCAACAGGCGAAAAATACAGAGATATTGCAAAGGCAATGGGCGTTGAGGGCGTTGATGATATGAGCCTTGAGGATGCTAGAAAGGCAGCAGTTGATGCAGTTAAGAAGCTTTCAAAGGATGTTGGTATTCCTGCTGACCTTAAGGAAATTGTTAAGCCTGAGGATGTTGACTTCCTTGCTCAGTCTGCTTATGACGACGCTTGCCGTCCAGGTAATCCAAGAGAAACAAGTGTTGAGGAAATCAAAGAGCTTTATCTCTCACTTATGTAATTAAGCTATGACAAGCAAAAAGATTAAATCGGTTTTTGCCGTTGTATTCAGTATTATAGCAGTTGTTTTTGTGATTTTTGGTTTATCTTATGTAAACATATACCATTATAACATTAACAGCAAATATACTGTTTCCGACGATTATCAGGTTATCAGCTACAATAATTTTGGCGACAAAGCTGAATACAGCAAGATTGAGCTCGACGGCTACAAACCGAATACTGACAAGGCAGTTTATATAGGCAATGCGTCGCATAATACTAAAACTGTTATAGGCGAAAGTCTTTATGACGATAAATTATACATAGAATACAAAATCGGTAATAAGGTCTTGATTCGGATGGAAAATGATTTTGAAGATGACTATTATTACACAAACGACGAAAGTATTTTAGATTATATTTACGCATAAACAAGTCCCGAGGAGTGTTACTTTTCACTCTTCGGGATTTGTTTTTTTTATGTTATGAATATTACTATGTTGGCCAATTTTTCCAAACTTTTTACTGTAAAAGCAGATTGAAAGAATCATAGCAACAGTCCATCCGATTGGCCAAGCACACCATATTCCTGTAACGCCTAAGAATGTATTAGGCAGAAAGTATGCAAGAAGTACTCTCAAAATCAAATCTGTAAATGTAGCAACCATAAACTGTTTCATCATTCCTGCACCACGAAGTATTCCGTCTGCCACTAACTTAATTGAAATTATAAAATAAAACGGCGAAAAAATTCTTAAAATTTCAATACCTGTATTAAGAGCAATTGCCGACGGATTATCAATGAAGAAAGAAATTAGTGTCTTTCCACACAGCAGGTAGAGCAGAACAAGCGGAACACATAAAAGCCACACCATATTTCTGCCTGCGGAAAAGCCCTCTTTAACACGATGAGGTTTTCCTGCACCGATATTTTGTGCTGTGTAATTGGAAATTCCGTTTCCGAGAGTTGTAAATGATGTAATTACGAGATTATTAAGCTTAATGGCAGCAGAATACCCTGCGATTACTCCTGAGCCGAATCCGTTAATAACGCCCTGAATCATAATGTTTCCCACAGAAATAAAACTTTGCTGAAGAATACTTGGTACTGCAATAACGGCAACCTTTTTTAAAAGTGCGAAAGAAAATATCTTTCCCTTTTCGTCTGTTTTTATTTTATGAAGTCTTGCAAAAACAAATATTAAAGCAAGCACACAGCTTACTCCTTGGCACAAAAAAGTTGCCCAAGCAACACCTGCCACACCCATTTTAAAGCTTTTTACAAAAAGAATATCTACAAAAATATTTGCACTTGATGATGCTGCTAAAAACCAGAACGGAGTTTTTGAATCTCCAAGTGCAGAAAAAATTCCTGTTGCTATGTTATAAAAGGAAACAAAAGGAAGTCCCCAAACATAAATATCAAGATAAAGCTTTGAATCATCAAAAATATTTTCCGGAGTATTGATAAGTGACAACAGTGCATCACTTCCGACAATACCGACTGTCATAAGAATCAAACAAAGCACAGCACTTCCAATCATTGTTGTTTTGACTGCTGTTTTCATTTATGTATAACGCTTTGCACCGAAAAGCTGAGATATAATAACAGAACAGCCTATGTTACATCGCTGTTTTTAGCACTTGTTTCAGCAGAAATATCAACAATACTTCCGCGGTTTTTTATTGAACAGACATACTTTTGAGGCTGTTTGGTGAATGTCGGCTTATTATAATCGTAAATTACTTTATCATAATATAACGAAGATGTAATAGGATATGCTGACTTATATTTTAACTCAGACGCATTTGCAGTTGCTTTAAAATAACCCGGCATCGGTACTATATCAAACCAAAAGTCGTAGTAAGCATCTCCGTACTTTTCAAACGGTACTGAAGTTGTATCAGTAGGAGATTTAATTTGATTGGTTTCAACCTTGTAATAAGCACCAGCATCTGCAAGAGCTACATACTGTGGCATATATACTTTATCATCGCCGTGCTGTGGGTAATCATAAGCAGCAAAAATCTGTGTTCTGTCTATGTTTTTAAGCATAGATACGTCTTCTGCAATACCTACTGTGTAAAAGAATTCGTCATCGTCAATCAAATAAGTTTTTGAATGTTTTGCAAAATCAATATCATAATTTGACGTAACCCAGCTATCTTTACATTTAACATAATAGTTAGTTGTATTTGAAATGGTAAAGTCGCCATTGACGTTGTAGTCAACTCCGTTGTTATACGGAGAATATGTGTCAACAGAAAGATATCCACCGTCTGTTATGTTTGCCGATAAAGCACCATCGACGCCATAGTCTGTGCAGTTTGAATAACTTCCCCAAGACGGCAAACGACCTGTCAGCTTATGATACCTTGTTGCATTAGTTTTAATGTCAAGAACACATTTTCCACTTACAGATGCTATAGATGCTTTGATACCTGTAATATTTTTTTCAGAGGAATAAGTAGTTGCTTTTATATAGACAGACGGACCATTAACGCTGCCGTATGAAGGCTGCTGAACGTACTTGTTTCCGCAAGAAATAGCTGTGATTTCCTGCGTTGTTGAGGTAGAAGAGCTTGGCGAAATGTTGATATTCAATTTTCCATAACCGATAATTGTGATGTTACTGTCAACACCGCTGCCGCCACCGCGTTCCGCCGCATACAAAGCACCTAAATTTCCGTTGTAGAGTGTACCACCTGTAAGTGTGTTATTGCCGAATAATACTACTTTAAGCTGGGGTGCATCGTCATCACCGTAGTCACCACCGGGAATAGCTTCAATAGTTTTACCGGTATAATTCGTTAGGGTTACAGTACCACTAGCCCTATCGTACTTGAGTCCACCATCTTCATAAGATGATGTTTTCTTCACACCGTCAACCCATAAGTCCCAAGAACATTCCTGAGCACTTGCAGGAACAGCTAAGGCTGTAACTACAATGAGAAGTGTGCAAAAAAATGATAAAAACTTTTTCATATAAAATATACTCCTTTCTTAAATAAATTTTATTTCATATGATTTTGCAAAAGGCAGACCATACCTTTTTACACTTTTATTATAGTTAGAAAAATAGTTAAATTCCCCATACTAAAGTATAGTTTTTTAAATTTTTTTGCTAAATTATTTATACAGTTTTTGCATTTTGTCCAAATAATATACAAATTAAAAAACAAAAAATGAGCGGCAGGAATAACCTACTGCTCATTGATATTTATTCGTATTTTACTATTTACTGTCTGCTTTATTTTCTGTCAGAAGACTTTATCTGTATTTCTTTATTTATTGAAACTTTTTCAGTCCCACTCAACACCTGTTACCTTGTCCAAATCAACGCCTGTTGTATCGTGTACCTTTGTAATAAGAGTAATGAGAGATGCAATCATTCCGGGAACTGCAATACAAAGTGTGATAACAGGAACATAAGAATTTCCAAGAACTGTAATTAAAGGAAGTCCTACGCCATATGCCACAACATAGCCTACTCCCATTGCAAGAAACATAGCAGACAAAATTGATGAACGAAGATTTGTTGGCGAAGATTCCGAAACGATAATTACATCAAGGTCAGAAAGTCCCCAATATCCGCCAACTGCACCACCGCAGCAAACGCCAACGATATAAGGTGACCAGCCACTATTCGCACCGATAGTAAGAGCAACAAATGAGACGGTTGTCAAAACAGTCATAAATACAGCTGTCTTTTTTCTACCTATCTTATCTGCTAAATATCCCACAATAAGCTGAGCCAACGCACTTCCTACAGGAAACATAAAGAGTGCCGTTGTAACAGGACCGACGCTCGCCATATTAAGTGCCTCTTCAAGGCTGTTTACGCCGTCGGACATTATATCTTTTGCAAATCCGTATGACATAACAACCTGATAGTGCATAGTTATTATTACGCCGAAATTACTGAGTGCCGTTGCGATGAAAACCCAACGAAGCTGTTTATGAGATAAAGCAAATTTAAGGCCTGTTATAAAACCGCCCTGAAGCTCTTTACTTGATTTGTCTGCTTTTGCTTTTTGAATTTCTTCATCAGTCATTCTCAAGTATGACAATCTTGAATCAATAAACGCATCTGTTTCTCTTGCGAAAAGAAGTGCACCAAACGATGAAACAAGTCCAATAATAGCAGGAACAAGATAAACCATTCGCCACTGTGACGCATCAGTCATAAATACTTTTCTCATAAGAGAAACAAGCATAACGCCTAAAGTTGCAATACACTTTACAGAGGAGTAAATTTTTGCCCTGTGCTTTGATGGTGCAGATTCCATAACATAAACGACCTGCATATCGTGAGGCACAAAGAAAAAAATTAAAACTGAACCGAGGATATAAAGAGCCAAACCATTTGAAAGAGCGATAATTATCATACCGATTGCCATACCAAAAGTATTGATAACAAGGAAAACCTTTCTTCCGAAGCGGTCGGAAAGCGGCTTGTAAAAAATAGAAAGTGCCTGAAACGGAATAGCAATAAAACTGATAATATCAAGTGCACCGACAGACTTTTCGCCGAAACGTGCCATCAAATCATTTGCAATTTCAGTCTTCATAAGGGTACTGATTTGAGACGCAATTTCATCTGTAACATAAATCATACTTACCAAAAAAATCAGGTAAACAATATAATAATGTCTTTTAGGGCGAGCCTTTTCTCTCTCCCATTTTTGAATTTCTTTCTGCTTTCTTTCTGCTCTCTTTTGAAGCTTGGCAGAAGATAATTTTTTCTCTTTCATAACTTCCCTCGCAAGTTTTGATATTGATATTATATCATACAATTTCAAACATATCAATTTATATCTCGGATATGAAAATTAGGTTTGTAATTACTTTACAATTTTTCTTGCATATCATATGCTAAATTAAATGCACCTGCGGTGATGATATACAGTCTTTGGCTGATGATATACCGTTGCTTCGCAATGGATAAAAAAATTCCAAGTCCGAAGACTTGGAATTTATTGAGAGGACACTGCAAAAGTGAACCAAAGTTAATTATAAAAACTTCATAAGTTAAAATTACATAATTACATAAGAATCGAAATATTGCTCCTGAAAATGCACTTTTTCAAGAATTTTTTCTTTTGAAAATGATTTATCAACAGGAGCAACAACCCATTTTTCTTCAATATCATTATTCCTATGTATAATGGCAATCACCTTTCCTGTAAATTCTTTTACAGGTTCATCAATTCCTACAATATACGCGTCTTGTTCCTCGCCGTCCGGAGCAATAATTCCTTTTATATAACCATAGTTAACAGGATAAAACATATCCGAGTGTTCAGGGTGATATGTGCCCATTGGTCTGTCAACCGTAACAGTAACAATTTTACCTAACATATTTTTTTATTACCTCTGAAGTATTAAACATCAAAATCACTTTGCCAAATTTTCCTTTGCGGTGTTGATTGTAACATAGAAAACAATAGTGAAATATTGAGCAAGGACTTTTCTGTTTGATATGATATCAATTTACAACCAAAGACATTTTGAATACATTTGCATATTATTGCAAACGAGAATTAAAATCTGTAAAAAGCATTATAACACCAACAACTATAGGTAAAACAACCGTTGCAATATTCAATAATTTTTCAATATTCTTTTTTTCATATTTTTTCCGGTAACAGCCATCAATATTGCAGAAACAATAAACAATGTCGGGACTGCAAAAATTCCCAAGTAAAGAAACAAAATACAAAAGTCGAAAACTTCATATATAATTCCTGGAACACCTATAAGAACGAAAGTATATTCAAACAGCATCAAAAAAGACCACAAAATAGTTATAATACAAAAAATATTCTTAATTACAACAAGAACTTTCCCTTTCATTTCATCACTCCTAAAAATTATAAAGTTTCATTGTTAAAGTTATAAAGAAGAACCTTATAGCAAAGTGATTATACCATATAAAATAGCTCAAAACAATAGTGAAATATTTTGCTTACGCAAAATGTGAAATGATTTACTTCGTAAATCGTGAATTTTTCTGCTGTGCAGAAAGTGAAATGAAATAAATCCCATATCACACGCCGTAGGCGTATTTCACATTCCGCAGGAATATTTCACGCACGAAGTGTATTTCACAAATCCCGCAGGGATTTATTTCGTTGAAAAAGAGGCTGTCTCACTAAGAAAACGCGCACAAATAGAAGAACTATGTTTATAATGGTCCCCAAGAAATAGACCACCTCTTCCAAATGAATCGTGAACATGGTAAGATAAACCAAAGGAAACGAAAGGAGACCATACTATGTCACGAGGGAAATACACACCGGAATTTAAGG
>JAQXUH010000067.1 GCA_029219885.1 Eubacteriales bacterium
GGTTTCGGTGCTCTTGATAACGCCAGCGGATTTATTATCAACATCGGCGGAATGGGCATTAACGCACTTTACCTTGTACTGCTTGTAATAATTGCCTGCTCATATTTCACAAAGCCTAAAGATTTTGACGAATATATCAGCTACGGAATGTTCTATTCCTGCGGTATCTGCTTTGCACTCTTCGGCTTGATGGTTTGGTATCCTCAATGGCTGCTGTTTATGGCTCCTTTCTGGGTAATCAGTACCGTTATTAATAAGCATTACGAAATCTTCTTCTGGATTGATACGCTGCTTGGACTTGTCCTTGATATTTATATAGTAAATATTTTTGTAAACAGCGTTGACCAATCATTACTGCGTTTCGGTATTTTCCACGACGAGCTTCAGTATTCTATGAATGCCGCAACGAAAATGAGAGACTTTTTCGTATATCAGGATACAACAATGCTGTTCACAATAATTTCAGCAATATTCCTGATTGGCTTTGTTTTCAAGCATCCGAAATTCAATTTTGAAAAGATTAACGAAAATCTCAAGAAAGGCAGATTTATCATTAATGTGCGTTTTCTCGCTTTCAGCTGTGCCTTTATGGTAGGTGCTTTAGCCTGTCTGCCAAGCTTCCTTGAAAGCCCTGATATCGTATGGGAGCGTTTCGGCGGTTATAAGCAGCAAATCGTTACTATCAATAACAAAACCAAGGCTGAAGAATATACCACTTTGGACGCTGAAATGATTCAAACCGTATACGTTGTTTGCGACGAATACAAGGAAACCAAGAAAAAAGCTAAAATCATCGTTGATATTATTGATACGGAAACCAATGAGGTGGTTGCAACCGGTTCAAGAAAAGAGAAGAACATTGCCGACGGCTCTCACAACTTTACCAAGATAGTCCTTGACGAAAAATTCTATCCTGAAAAGGACAAGGAATACTGCTTCAGGTTCTACACCGATTCTTCAAAGAAGGTTGCAATCTACTTTGAAAAGAGCAGTAAAGAAAAGGCAAGCTACTACAAGACATATCAAAAAGACTACTCCGACTGCTACTCTAAATACAAGGGCAAGGAAGTTAAAAACAAGGATATTGTAATGCGTCTTGTGGGCGAAGCTGAATAAAATAAAAATAATTAAAAGAAAAGTGACGGAAATTTAAACTTCCGTCACTTTTTTATCTGCCTTTTTCAAGGCTCTTTTGTGTTTGATTATATCGACTGCATACAATACAGGCGTAATTATCAGCATAGCTAATGCGGTAAAAACAAATGATTTCAACCCGCTGTTCATAACAATCTGCTTTTCAGTTGTAAACTTAATAAAGTAATCAAAAAGAAACAAATGTACAAGATAAATCCAAAGAGAATATCTTCCCCAAAGCTCAAGCAGTCTGTTTACTGCCGCCATTAATTTATTCTTGTAACCGGCAAGCTGCATATATCCTGAAAGATACACAACAAGACAGCTGAGAAATACTGCACTGAAATAAAAAAATATGTCGCTGTTTCCCGTCATTGCATTACTTATATTGACGTAAGAATTTACAAGAATCAGCTTTGCACAAATTGCCAGAAGTATGACTGTCAATACCGCAAGGGAAACTGTCATTTTCGGTATCGGAAAACGGCGATTGCATTTGTGTATGCAGTATCCGATAATCATAAACGATAAGGCAATAAGCACACAGTCAAAAGAGAAGAATAGTCCCTTTTTCATATGTAGCTCCAAGTACAGATAGTATGCCGCAAAAAGCGGCGGTATACACACAAATGCACCGGTGACACCGATTTTCAAATATTTGTTACGGCTCTTCAAATCAAACTTTTTGTAAAAAAAGAATATAATGTTTGCCACAAACATTGAGGACAAAAACCATTCTGCCTCCGGGTCCAAAAAAATTGTCTTAAGCCAATCAACAGGATTTTCAGGATTCCAAAACCTGACTGCTTTAAAAAGCAATGACGGTATAATCAGCTTAACAAACCATTTTTTAATATTAGGCAAAAATTTCTCGTCAGCGTTTCTGTTCTCCCTGCACCAGCCGGAAATCAAGAAGAAGAACGGCATATGAAAGGAAAATATGTAAAAAAATGTTATTCCCTGAAACGCCACCGCATGACCTAATACGCACAATAAAATAACAATTCCTTTTGAAATATCTACAAAAGGCAGTCTTGCTCCTCTTTGCGGCATATTAAATATTGTTGCTTCGTTCATTTCAAACACTCGAATTTATTATTTTAACGGTTTCCAAGCCTTATCCTTATCCGAAAGCTTAAGCTCCATACCCTCAGGAATAGGCCACTCTACGCCGATAGTAGGGTCATTATATGCAATTCCCGCCTCGTCGTTTGGATGGAAAAAGTCGTCACATTTATAGCAAAATTCCGCATAATCGGAAAGCACAAGAAAGCCGTGTGCAAAGCCCTTTGGAATTAAAAACTGCTTTTTATTTTCAGCGGTAAGCTCAATGCCGTACCACTTTCCATAGGTTTCACTGCCCTCTCTCAAATCAACTGCCACATCGTAAACAGAGCCGACTATTGCTCTAACAAGCTTAGTCTGCGGGAAGTTAAGCTGTCTGTGAAGTCCTCTGAGTACGCCTTTTGTGGAGGCACTTTGATTATCCTGCACAAACTTAATATCAATGCCTGCTTCCCTCATATCGTTCTCGTTATACGTTTCCATAAAATATCCACGAGCGTCGCCGTGAACGGCAGGAGTTATTACACAAAGTCCCTCAATTCCGCCGACATTTTTTTCAACATTAATCTGCATTTATATTTCCTCGATTTCAATTAAATATCTGTGAACAGCGTCTTTCCAATCAGGTAGCGGCTCAAAGCCGTTATCAACAAGCTTTTGCTTGCTCATTCTGCTGTTATGAGGTCTTTTTGCGTCAGTTTTAAACTGCTCGGATGTAACAGGATTAACTGTCTTTCCCTCAATTTTTGCCTGCTTGAGAATTTCAACAACAAAATCGTACCAGCTGATATAACCGCCCTCATTAGTGGCGTGATACTTGCCGTACTTATCGGTTTCAGCCATATCAACAAGAAGTCTTGCCAAATCGTAAGTGTAGGTAGGCGTACCTATCTGGTCGTTGATGAAGTTCAGGGTGTCGTGAGTTTTTGCAAGGTTCAGCACGGTTTTTATAAAATTCTTTCCGTTTTTGCCGAACACCCACGCAATGCGGACAATATATGATTTTTCATACTTTTCTACGGCAAGCTCACCCTCATATTTCGTTTGACCGTAAACGTTGAGAGGATGTCTCTCGTCGTCAGGCTCCCAAGGTCTTGTACCCTCGCCGTCAAATACGTAGTCAGTTGAAATATATATAAGCTTACAGTCAAGTGCCTTACACACCGCTGTTATATTCTCTGTACCAACTGCATTAACAAGCCTGCATTTTTCCACATTGCTTTCTGCAAGGTCAACAGCAGTCCAAGCGGCACAGTGAATAACCGCATCCGGGTCAGCCTGCCTGATAACGCTGTCAACTGCGGCGGAATCTGTAATATCCATTTCCTCCACATCAACGCCCACAGCGGTATGACCTCTTTTTTCCAGCTCATTTACTACATCGTATCCAAGCTGTCCCTTAACACCTGTTACTAAAACTTTCATCAGTCAGCAAGCCTTTCTGAGTACATTTCGTCA
>JAQXUH010000068.1 GCA_029219885.1 Eubacteriales bacterium
CTTAACCCACCTGCTTGAGATGCAGGTTATTCTCAGTTTGCGGCGGCTGGGCGGAATATTTTTTTTGGAAATAAAAAAATAAAACTCTCTTGACTTAAAAATCAAGAGAGTTTTTTATTTTGCTTACTGCTGTGAGAATGAGTCCTTACCTACCATACAAAGAGGACATTCAAAATCATCAGGCAAATCTTCCCACTTTGTACCGGGAGCGATACCGCCTTCAGGATAACCTTCTTCTTCGTCATATACCCATCCGCATACGTCACAAACATATTTCATAATATAGTTACCTCCTTAAAAATTAAATGTACCGACTTGACAAAAGCGTCAAAAATATTATTGTCAATACACTTGTCATTATAACATATTTGCCCTTAATTGCAAGAAATATTTAAAGGAGTTTACAATTAGGATAAATTTGTATCGTCAGATTATTCGCCTTTCATTTCAAGGAGCTTTGCTTTGCCTTCAAATGAAGCCTTTGAAAGCTTGATTGAATCAAAAATAGCAGCCTCAATATCGTCAGGAGTACATCCAAGTTCCTTTGTATCATCAGTAGGAATGAACAAATCTAAGCCCATAATATCAGCAAGACCTACAGGGTCAATACCGCTTTCAACATTTCTTGATGCATAGTCCTTACGCATATAAAGACCGAACGCCTTAAAGGTCCACTTAGGGATATCCATAATCTTTCTGTCAGGAATACCGTCCATTGCTCTGTAAACAATCTTGAGGAACTCTCTCCAGTGCATATTGTAGCAAGAAATTCCGTATGCTCTTGCACCCTCAACTTGCTCTGCTGCACCAACGATAGCCTCACCTACCTGACGTACTGTAAGCATAGCAGTGCCGCCTGCCGGATACATTGTAAACGGCATTTTTTCAAACCTCTGAAGCTGTTCGATAAGAATTACCCAAACAGGTCTTCTGCCAGGCTGAGTACCGAAAATGTAAGGGAGCTCAAGAACACCAACGCCCATATTTTCGTCAGCATACTTGAAAGCAACCTCTTCCTGCTCAACTCTTGAACGGATATATGGATGCTTTTCGCAAAGCTTCATCTCAGGTTTCTGCTTAGCAAGCCAAGCAAAATATGAGCCGAGAACTACACAACGCTTAACGCCGCACTTTTTAGCCATTGCAAGACATCTGTCAACAGGGTCGATATTATACTTCTTGTAAGCATCATATACAGGATGAGGAAATTCAACTCTTTCATCAACGCCTGCTGCATAAACGAAAGCGTCAACGCCTGTCATTGCCTTTTCAAGCTCTTCGTCAGTAAGCTCAAGGAAGTTACCGAACTGAATTTCCATTTCCTCAGGAATTGGTGCACCTTCCGGAAGAGGAGGAAGAGCAATAGTCTTAACCTTATGACCTCTGTCAATAAAAATCTGTGCCGCAGCAGAACCGAGAAGTCCTGTACCGCCGAAAATAAGTACGTTCATAATGTACCCCCTAAATAAATATTACTGAAATAGTATATCATCATTACCATTTTACGTCAATAAAAAATGTTATAATTTGTTAATAAATAGTCAATTCATACAATATGCACAAAAAGCACAAAAGCAACGAAACAAGTCATGGCTTAGTTTATTTGAATTATACAGGATGAACCTTTGATTCAATATCGTCGTGCTTTCCGTCAAGACCGTACTTCTTATCACGTCTCTTTTCGAAGAACTTAACAGCGACCTGACCGAACTGAGCATAAGAAAGAATATCCTCCTCCTGCTCGTAATACTCCTTGATTTCATCTTTAAATGAATCAATAGTATCGGTAATAAGGTCAGCAGGACGGCAGTCGATAATATCATCGTCGCCTACTATCTTCTTCCTGAATTCAGGGTCAATATCGCAAGGAGTTTTACCATACTTGCCTGCAACCAAATCTTTAAATTCCTTAGTAACCATCTTGTATCTCTCGCCGAGAATTACATTGAATACTGACTGAGTACCAACAATCTGTGATGTAGGAGTTACAAGAGGAGGATAACCTGCATCTTCTCTTACTCTCGGAACTTCCTTGAGCACTTCCTCGAGCTTATCTGCCTTGCCTGCCTGCTTAAGCTGAGAAACAAGGTTTGAAAGCATACCGCCAGGAACCTGATAGAGCAAGGTGTTTGCATCAACGCCGAGCATCTTGGGGTCAAGAAGACCTGACTCAAGATACTTTTCACGGAGAGGATTGAAGAAATCTCTGATTTCTGTAAGTGCTTTAAGGTCAAGACCTGTATCATACTCTGTGCCCTGAAGAGCAGCAACCATAGATTCTGTTGCAGGGTGAGATGTACCCATAGCAAGAGGGCTGATAGCAGTATCAATTACATCAACACCAGCCTCAATACCCTTAAGGTGTACCATTGATGCAAGACCTGAAGTATAGTGAGAGTGGAGCTGAATAGGAATTTTAACAGTTTCCTTAAGAGCCTTTACAAGGTCATAAGTGCCGTAAGGAGTAAGAAGACCTGCCATATCCTTAATGCAGATAGAATCTGCACCTGCATTTTCAAGCTGTTTTGCATAATTGCAGTAATACTCGATATCGAATACAGGACCTGTTGTATATGAAATAGCAGCCTGAACGTGACCGCCGTACTTCTTAGCAGCGTTAATAGCTGTCTGAAGATTGCGGACGTCGTTAAGAGCGTCAAATATTCTGAGAATATCAATACCGTTGTCGATACTTTTCTTTACAAAATAGTCAACAACCTCGTCGGAATAATGACGATAGCCAAGCATATTCTGTCCTCTGAAAAGCATCTGGAGCTTTGTATTAGGGCATTTTTCACGGATAAGACGAAGTCTGTCCCATGGGTCCTCATCAAGAAATCTAAGGCATGAGTCAAAAGTAGCACCGCCCCAGCACTCAAGTGAGTGATAGCCAATCTTATCCATTTTTTCGAGAATACCCGAAAATTCGTCTGTTGTCATTCGAGTTGCAATCAAGGACTGATGAGCATCACGAAGGACTGTTTCTGTAATACCGATTTTAGCCATTTATTACACCTCTTAGTTTAATGTAATGATAACCTGACCAGCCTCAACGCTGTCGCCTTTTGCAACATTGATTGAAGCAACTGTGCCGTTCTGGGGAGCAACGATATCATTCTCCATCTTCATAGCCTCAAGGATAACGAGAACATCGCCGCTTGAAACAGAAGCACCAACAGAAGTTTTAATGTCAAGAATGTTACCAGGCATAGGAGCCTCGACCTTTACTGAACCGGCAGAGCCCGAAGCAGCAGGAGCAGCCGGTTTTGCAGCAGGAGCCGGTGCAGGAGCAGCGGCAGGAGCCTGAGCAGGTGCACTCTGTACAGGAGCAGCAGAGCCTGTTCCCTCTTCAACTGTTACATTGTATGGTGTGCCGTTTACGGTAATTGTATAGTTTTTCATATTTTAATCCTCCATTATTTAACAGAATGTTTTTTAGGCATAGTTGTTTCTCTCTTACCTGAAAGAATGTCAAGAGCTGCGATAATCTTTGCTCTTGTCTGTGCAGGAACGAATACATCGTCAACAGCACCGCAGGCAGCAGCTGTAAATGGTGATGCAACAGTTTCCTTGTATTCGTTCTTAAGAGCCTCTCTGTCCTCACCATTAGCAAGCCTGTCATTATAAAGGAATGCAACGGCTGCGTCAGCGTCGAGAGGAGAAGCAATACTGCTGTCCCAAGCAAAAGTAAAGTCTGCGTTAGCACCTTTACCCGCAAGAATAATATAAGCAGAGCCTATAGCCTGTCCTGTGATAAGTGAAATCTTAGGGCAGGTTGCAGAAGCGTAAGCAGAAGTAAGCTTAGTTAAAGCAGTCAAAAGCTGATTTTCCTTTTCACCAATAACGCCGTCTGCATTGACAACTGTAACAACAGGAATTGAGTATGCGTCGCAAAGCTTAATCATAGCTTCAGCCTTATATGAACATCCAGGACAAAGAGCTTTGCCCTCAAATCCGATAAAGCCCACTGCACTTCCCATAACGGAAGCAATAGCAGTTTTGCAGTTTGAAGAAGCATAACCGCCCTTAAGCTCAACAACAGAGCCTGCGTCTGCGATTGATGAAATAACAGTCATAGCGTCTGCACCCTCTTCAGCAGTAACTGAAGCATCTGCGAAATCAAGAATAGGTGCCGGTGAAAGATTGTTTGACGGAAGAACTGCAACAAGATTCTTAACAGCGGCAACTGCACTGTCAAAATCATCAGCGAGAATATCAACTGTACCCTCTTTATATGACTGCTCTGCTGTAACCTCTGAAGGAGCAGAAACATAAAAATCAGCGTCCTTAACAGCAACAACAACGTCTGCCATATTAGCAATAAGAGCAGAAGTGCCGAGACAGGAGCCTGCAACAACAGAAATCTGAGGGCATACACCACTCATCTGTGATGAAAGCTTAACAAGCTCGCCGTATGCGTTAAGCACCTCGAAGCCTTCAGTAAGCTTCACGCCGTTTGAATCATACACGCCCACAACAGGACAGCCTGTTTTAAGAGCAAGGTCGTAAATCTTTTTAATTTTTGCACAATGTGCCGTACTAACAGCACCGCTGTCAACAGTAACGTCCTGAGAGAACGCATAAACCGCACAACCGCTGACAGTACCGAAGCCTGCAACAACCTCTACATCACCGTTTGCTGACTTTGCATAAGCGTCAATTTCGGTGAATGAGCCGTCGTCAAAAATGGCTTCAAGCCTCTTAAATGCTTTTGAGTCGTTCAAAATTATATCCTCCTTGTAATGTGAGAAAACAAACCTAAAATTAAAATATTCCAAATTTGCCTATTATAGATTTTATCACTTTGTTAAACTAATATCAATAAATATTTTGTTAATATGTAAAATTTTTACTTAATATATAAAAAGGTCAGATTTTGGCAGGCATTTTTCAGCATTATGCAGTTTGTCTACTTTTATAATTTGTTGAAACAAAAGAAAAACCTCGTAAAATTACGAGGCTTACTAAAGGCAATACTGCTTTTTTCTATCCCGAAACGACAAACCGCTCAATGAAATACTTGTAATTTTAATGCACAAATATTGACAAAATCGTTCATTTGTAATAACATATTTTCAGGGTGACCCGCAAATGAAATATTATGAATTCAGAGAAAGTGAAGACCTTTATGAGGACGAAGAGCTGGTTTTGATGAAAACTACCTTCAACGAATTAGGTAAAATTGTTCAGCACATTGACATTGGCTTTAAAGGAGCAGACGGTGACATTGAAAGATATGTTACTGTAAAGACCAAGGTCATACAAGAAAAAGAATTTGACGACATAGCATACTATTAAATCGCTGAAAACTGTTACCGATTCACTCATAAAAAGCAAGCCTCAGCCAAGAGTTATTTGGCTGAGGCTTGTTTTGTTCTTTATTGTAAGAGCTTATTTTGTTTTAACTGATTTAACCTTACTCCATCCGGAATAAACCTTAACTGTCTTACCGTTGAACTTTACGTTCTTGTAAGTACGTACACGAATGTAGTAGGTCTTCTTTGACTTAAGGTTCTTAACTGTCTTTGACGGACTCTTTGACTTGTTGCCCTTAATTGTTACAGTCTTGGTCTTGCTCTTAGTAAACTTCTTTGAGGTGCTGTACTGAATCTGATAACCCGATACAGAAGAAACTTTCTTCCAAGTTACCTTAATCTGCTTTTTGCTCTTTGAAAGCTTGCTGATTGTAGGTTTCTTGTACTTGCTGTTTACAAATACGCCGTCAACTTTCTTTGCTCCCTTTGGTGCAGTTGCTTTTTTGGTTGTAGTTGTCTGTGAAGAATTTCCACTCTGTTCAGGTGTTGAGTTCGATTCAATTGGCTGTGTAGGTTGTACAGGCTGACTTGTTGACGGAGCTGTCGGCTCTTTGTAATCAGGATTTGCTGTACCGCAGACTAAACAAACAGGACTGTTACTAACGAAGCTGTGGCTGATTTTATCAATAGGCTCTGACTTGGTTTCACCGCAGATATCACAAGTATAAATCTTCTCGCCCTCTGCTGTGCAGGTAGAAGGAACAACAATTATTTCTTCATTCCACAGATGATTGTTGCTGTCATGTACCACAAATTTTCTGTTATTTTTATCGGCATAGATTTTTGCAGTTGAATTTGCAGGACCGTAAATCGTTGCATTTTCAGGAATCGTTTTTTCGTTATCGCCAATTACAGTAGATGAAGAACAGAACAAAATTTGCGACAGATTATCACAATCGGCAAAAGCATGGCTGCCTAATTGACTTACTTTTTTAGGTATTGTTACACTAGTCAATCCTTTGCAACCCCAAAAAGCACTATTGCCTATGCTTGTTACCGAGTCAGGTATTGTTATGCTCGTTAAACTTTCACAATTAATAAATGTTTCTGCTTTTATCTCTTTCAAGCCGTCAGGTATTTTTACATCTGTCAGATTTTTACAACTGCCAAAAGCTTGAGCACCTATACTTGTAGCACTGTTTGGTATTGTTATGCTTGTAAGCCTTGTGCAACCATAAAAGGCACTTTCGTCAATACTTGTTACACTATCAGGTATCGCATATGCTGTTCTTTCATTACTTACAGGATATTCTATAAGTGTAGTTTTATCTTTGTTAAACAGAACGCCGTCCTGTGACGAATAGCTTGTATTTTCACTATCAACATTATAACCTGTCACACCTGAACAAAGGTCAAATGCAGAGCTGCTTATACTTGTAACAGATTCAGGTATTGTTATACTTGTCAGACTTGTGCAGGAATTAAACGCATAATTGTCTATTGTTGTTACTGCGTCAGGAATTGTAACATTTGTCAGGCTTTCACAGCAGTAAAACGCATTTTCGCCTATATTTGTTACAGTATTTGGTATTGTCACGCTCTTCAATTTAACACACTCGCAAAATGTGTATTTTTCAATACTTGTTATGCCATCAGGAATAACTACACTTTCCAATTTTTTGCAGTTATCAAAAGCAACCGCACCGATACTTGTTACGCTTTCAGGTATTGATATACTTTCTAATTTATAACAATCAGCAAATGCACCGACGCCTATTTCCAATATACTGTCAGGAACAGTTATGCTTGTTAAATTTGAGCACTGCTCAAAAGCATATGAACAAATATTCTTTACGCCTGACTCTATTACTGCTGTTTTAATGTCATAACGATTATTGTACCAAGGGGATGTTCCGTCAGTTTCCATATAGCCTTTGCCTGAAAGAACAAGCGTACCAGCAGTTGTATCTAAAGAATAGGAAACACCTCCGCACTCACCTGTCAATGTCTTAGCATAAGCTGTCAAATCAAGACCGGCGGTGATGCTCAAAAGCATTACAACGGACATAAGGATGGACAAAAAGGATAAAATTTTAAAGTCATCGCTGATAACGTTAACTGTAATTTTTGCGGTGTCGGTCATATTTTGCACAGTAAAAATACTGACCATTGACGTGATACTTTCAAATGAACTTCTCTATCTGCCAACCTATAAGAACGTTGCGATTGTTTCGCTGGTGGGACTTTTGACAGCAGTTATTTTGCTGATTGCTCGAGCTATTTTAGTGAAGAAAAAGATACAGGCAGAAAATGTTTTGTTAGTAGTTTTATGCCTGTTAGTGCTGTCAACAGCTACTGTGGCTGCTGTTTCAGGCACAAACGCCTATAAGGACACTTCCTGCGAAATAATGACCGACAGCAACAGCACTTTGCCGAAAGAATACGCCTCTCTCAAATATTTTGATGATGGAAACATTGAATTTCAAATTAAAAAAATAGCAATTCCTGATGTGA
The DNA here is from genome assembly GCA_029219885.1 of Eubacteriales bacterium. Classification (GTDB taxonomy): domain Bacteria; phylum Bacillota; class Clostridia; order Oscillospirales; family Acutalibacteraceae; genus Eubacterium_R. The sequence goes on from JAQXUH010000068.1 coordinate 7,770, forward strand.
AGGTCAACACTTTAATATTAGAGCAAGGGGATAAATCTATAGTCTACTTTGACACAGAGCAGGCTCAGCAAGATTTTTATTGGTATGCGGCGTTTGAAATGAACTTATGGGGCGGAAGTGCAGGCGGTCAAAATCTTTCTACAAGCCGCGATGCAATAAACGACACAGTAATTAACGGACTTGACTATTATATATATGAAACGGAAAATTCCTATGTTTTCAACCAGGACTCTTCGTTCTCATTAAAAGAAGTTCAGGCACAGGCTAAAAAATGTGACGAATATACTATGGAAGATTTTGAAAATGATGTTTTGATTTTAAGAGATTATTTCGGATATAAAGAAAGTCAAGAGGCTTTAGATTCCTTACCGCCTGCTTTGGATGATGACGAGGAAGAAGTTTATTTTATAACAGCAGATGAATAGCCATTCCCTATTCTAAAATGAAATGCAAAAAAGTAAAAAGCTAATTATAACATACGAAACAGCAAGACCGCCTGCACTGCAAGCGGTCTTTGATTTTAGTAACAGTTTTGTAAATTGTGACTATGCTCATTTTTTACCTAATATCTTGCTATACAGCAAACATGTTAATGGTACTTTTTTATTATCAATATCAAGTACGATATCTTCCTCGCCAAATCGGTCGAAACCTCGATGCTCATAAAACTGATATGTGCAGGCATTATCGGTAAATAAAAATATCTTTTTACCGTTTTCTATACGTTCCAGTTCTGCAAGAAGCATACTTCCAATACCTTTGATACCGCAATCCTTATCGACAGCAAGAAATATAATTTCTCCATCGGGATTGTTAGTTTTCAAATATTGCTCTAACATTTTTCGATTGATTTCATCATATATTCCTACGCTCTCCTTGAAAAATATACGTTGAACCCAATCTATAAATTGAACATAAATATTGCGACAAAAAGAACGATTGAGCTTTAGTTCACCTTTAATTTCAGCTAAAATCACACCAACAAAAACGTCGTCTGCATATGCAGCAAACATTTGCGTCGCACGAGATGTTTCTAAATACCAAAAATATCTGCCATACAAATTTAGTAGCCATTTTCTGTCCAAATACCAATCAAAGTGCATTCCCTTGACTGCAAATTGTATTGCTTTCTTTTCATCTTTTTTCTTTAATTTATCTATTTTAAGTATCATACTATCACCGCAAATAATTATACCGTAACTTATCAAAACATTACAGCTTTAATCATATCGTCTTATCCAATCGTCAAGAAAGCTCATTTGCTCTTGTGTATGGAACCAATGCTCGCCGTTTTTCATAACAGTAAGCGTAGCACCGATACGATTAGCAAAGCTGCATATCGTTTCATAAGATGTAAGATTATCATTGTCGCCATACAGGATATGTGTCGGAATTGTCCATATAACAGGATGTTCTTTAGCGTAACAAAAGTATTCCCAGGAAAGTATTTCTCCAAAATTTGTTTCTATCTCCCTTTGTTCCTGAAGTTCCGGTGCAGTAACATTCGCCCATGTCATCATATCTTCAATAAGTTTTTTCATATCTACAACAGGAGAAATAAAGTATGCCTGGTCAATTTTTCTGTCAGACAAAGACATCATTGAGAAGTATGCGCCGACACTGTTTGCAATAATTGAAACTTTTTCATATTCGTTGCTTACAGCGTCAAAGTAGGCGGAAAATTCCGCTTTCGCTTCCCATGGCGATTGAGAAGTATAGTCAAAACCGATTACATCGGAATTTTCAAAAAGTGGCTTGTAATGTTCAGCCTCCTCGGCACAGCCGCCTTTTCCGTGTATGTATATAATTGCTTTTTTCATTGTTCATTCACCAGCATTTGATTTTAGTAAAAAGTAACAATGTGTTTTTTGAACCAATTTATAATCACTCGTGTTCTTTGCAACTCAATTCTTTCACAACAAGTTTAAATACAGCTACTGCGTCCAACATTTCGGTTGGAAAGTTCCATTTTCTTTCACCTGTATTGTGATACATAATTTGCGAAAGTGCATATTCTTTATCTATATTATCTGTTAAGAATGACACGTTTCCCGTACCGATAACGCTCTGAAATCTTGCAGAATACCCGCAGGGTTTGTCTGAATCTTTGAGCATATAATTTGTATCCATTTCAAAGCCAACAGGATTTCCTGACTTGATGAGTTCTATTTTTCTTCCTTCCGTTGCACTATGGAAATAGAACACAAATTGCTTTTCAATCTGCTCGTAACCAAAATTCATTGGTACGATATATGGTGCGTCATTATCATTGAATGCTAATCTGCAACAATGACAATTTGATATAATTTCAGTTATACTTTTATCGTCAGTGACTTCTCGTTCTTTGCGTCTCATAATTTTGAATTCTCCTTTTTTACCGCAAATTTAAATCTTTCTGACAATCATTATACAACAAATTTCGTGAGAGTTCTACATGTAATAAAAACAGCATATAAAAATATAAAAAACCGCCTGCACACGCAAGCGGTCTTTGATTATTGTAACAGTTAGGAAACTAGAAATTGTGTTTTTTATCATTGCAAATATTTTTTTAATATTTTTTTATAATTGTGATAAACAATATAAATACCCACGGTACAATCAAAACAAGTCAATATAATTCCCATAATAGGATAAATGACAAATGCTACTCCTGTAATCATAAAAACAATAGCACATTTTTTGTATAACTGAGCCATCTCTCTATTATAGTCTGAAACATTCTTTACTTTATTCTTTAAGGAAGTATCCCCACTCCAAAAATTAATTGGTTCATTACTGTTTTTGTTACATACTGATATAATCAAAAAGGGAAAAGCACACAACCAGCAACAAACTAATCCTATTATTCTACCAGCCATCTTTTTTCCTCCACAAATTCAAATTTATATTTTTCCAACAATCATTGTACAACAATTTTAAGAGTACAACAATTTTAAGAAAAATTCAACTATATATCAGAAAAGTGCAAAAAAACCTCGCACATAAAGTACGAGGTTTTGTAATGTCGGCGAAGACCTATCTTCCCAGGAAGCTGCCCTCCAAGTATTTTCGGCACGAATGAGCTTAACTACCGTGTTCGGGATGGGAACGGGTGGACCCTCATCGTA
>JAQXUH010000069.1 GCA_029219885.1 Eubacteriales bacterium
GTTTCGTGATTACAAATTTTTACTCAGAAAATACTATCTTAATTCGCTTATTTCTGTTTCGTTATTGCAATTAAAATTAATATGATTGGAGGTGATTTTATGGACGAAGAAAGAAATATCAAAAAGCTTGTATCAATTAAAAAAGATTACACCAGCATGATTGATTTGCTCAGTTGTGCTGTAACTGCTGCTTCGAATGATGACGAAATTTGCGACGAATTTCTCAAAGCATTAGTGTCAAAATCGGAAGAAACTCACTTGAAACTCAGGGACTATATTGCAGAAAACATTTGCGACATCGACAGGCAAAAGAAGTTTACTGACGCTGAAATTGAAAACTGTCGGATAAAAGTTGAACTTATCCACAACGGAATTCTCAAAATAACAATGCCCATTATTCTTCCTTTTTCAAGATTAAAGTCCGTGCGAGTTTTTCCGCGAAAGCGTAAACCAAATGAAATTATGGAGATTTTTGAACGCACAAATATGATTGTAAAACTCCTTGAAACTGTCCTCTTCAATTTCAAAAAAGAGAATTGTGACCCTCGGTACTCTTTCAAAAATTTCACGATTTATTATAAAAATATTTATGCAACGAACAATCTTCGCACTATTCCTGACACGGATAATTACGAGTACAAGCAGATAACAGACGCCATAGTGCGTACTTTTGCAAACGGAAATGATAGTTTTGAAAATGCCGATTTTGTCCTTACTTCCTGCCTTGGAACTGAAACAAAAACCGAAATCTATCTTATTCCTAATCAAAATGTTGTCGCTTCTTTAGACGCCTTTTGTGCTGAAACGAAAACTAACAGCAAGTAAATTTTGCATTTTGCTAAACGGTAGGGAATATCTCTGCCGTTTTTAAATTTTCGTCATTTTAAATTTACTAAATCGTAATCAAGTAAAATAGCAAATAAGTATTGACTATTTTAAATTGGTGAAGTATAATTAAGTAAATCGTAAATCACGAAATTTCTATACGGAGGTCTACCTAATGTTCATAGGAAGAGAAAATGAACTTAATACATTAAATAAACTCTATAATTCCGACAAGTTTGAGTTCGCCGTTATTTACGGTCGCCGCCGTGTGGGTAAAACTGCCCTTATCAACGAATTTGTAAAGGGCAAGGATACCATGTTTTTCACAGGCGTTGAAACAAATGCAAAGCAAAATCTTGATAACTTTTCAAGATGTATTATGGAATACAATACAGGGCTTACGGCAGGTGCCTCATTTAATAATTTTCAAACGGCACTTGAATATGTGTTTGAATTAGCAAGCAAAAAGCGAATTGTGCTTGTTATTGACGAATACCCTTATGTTGCTCGCGCGTCAAAGAGCCTTGCATCAACGCTTCAGCTTTTGATTGATAAAAATAAGGACACCTCAAAACTGTTTTTAATTCTCTGCGGTTCTTCTATGTCCTATATGGAAGACCATGTTCTTGCTTATAAAGCGCCACTTTATGGCAGACGAACAGCACAGTTTAAGATTAAACCCTTTGAATTTTCAGAGGCTTGCCGCTATTTTAAAAATTTTTCCGATGAAGACAAGGCGTTGGCATACGGCATTATGGGCGGAACACCTCAGTATCTTATGCAGCTTGACGATAGGCTTTCTATTGAAGAAAATATAAAAAATACCCACCTGAATCCGTCATCTTCTATATTCGAGGAACCCAATAACCTTTTAAAACAAGAGGTCCGTGAACCTGCAATTTATAATGCGGTTATTACTGCTATTGCCACAGGCTCGTCGAAAATGAGTGAAATTTCCAATAAAATTGACGAAGACACAAGCGTGTGTGCTACCTATATCAAAAACTTGATTACGCTCGGTATCGTGAAAAAAGAATCGCCTTACGGCGAAAAATCAACCCGCAAGACGATTTATTCTATCGAGGATAATATGTTCCGTTTTTGGTATCGTTTCGTGCCGGAGAATACTTCTATCATTTCTCGCGGAGCAACTGATTTGGCATACAGTCGTATTGCACCTGAAATTCCATCATATATGGGCAGCGTGTTTGAAGAAATTTGCAAGCAGTACCTTTGGAAATTGCTGCTTGAAGGTAAATGTGCGGTGAATTTTAACGATATCGGTCGTTGGTGGGGAACGAACCCTAAGACAAGACAGCAGGAAGAAATTGATATTATGGGAGCTGACAAAGATTCAGCATTGTTCGCCGAGTGCAAATGGACAAACGAAAAGATTGACCTCGGCGTGCTTGAAAAACTCATCGAACGAAGCACCCTGTTCAACTACAAAAATAAACATTACTATCTGTTTGCAAAATCAGGCTTTACCAAAGGCTGTATCGACAAAGCAACCGAAATTGGCAACGTCACCCTCATCACCTATAATGATATCCTGAAAGCATAATACTGATATAGTACCGTAAGTATCTTTATTCACAGATATTGTATGCCTGTGGTTGGTTTAATATTTTTATCTGAAAACCTTGTGCTTCTGGGATTCTTTTAATTTTTCATATAAAAAACGCAGTAAAAATCACCGATACAGTCAAACAAAACACATAATCGTGCAACAAAATTCTCTCCTACAGTGAAAATTCAGTGAATTTTCACTTTGTTCGGTTGATTTTTGTGAAAAAACGAGTATAATATATAATGTAATATTGTACGGAGGTACTCCATATGAATTTTGAAACTGAAAACCTTGAATTTAAATTGCAGGTTACAGATGATATTTATAAAGAAGTCATTGCTTTTGCAAATACCGACGGAGGAACTATATATATCGGCATTGACGATAACGGTAACGCAGTGGGCATTGATAATGTAGACGAAACCTACACACGAATCACCAACGGAATTCGTGACGCCATTCAACCTGATGTTACGATGTTTATAAGATATACTTTGCAAGATAATAAAGTTGTAAAAATTACCGTAGGCGAAGGAAGCAGCAAACCGTATTATCTCAAATCAAAGGGTTTGAAACCCAGCGGCGTATATGTCCGCCAAGGCGCATCAAGCGCACAAGCATCTCCCGAACAAATCCGCCAAATGATTAAAGACTCCGACGGTGATAATTTTGAAGATGCACGCAGTCTTGAACAGGAACTGACTTTTGATTCCGCACAAGCAGCGTTCAGGCGATACGGCGTAGAATTTTCTCCCGAAAAATACCGTGCTTTGGGTATTACGCAAAACGGAATTTTCACCAATCTTGCACTCCTTCTTTCCGACCAGTGTATGCACACAACTAAAATCGCTGTATTCAAAGATGAATTCTGCACGGAGTTCCGAGACAGCAAGGAATTCGGCGGTTCGATTTTAAAACAATTTGAGGATTCGGTAAATTATCTCGCCCTTTGCAATAAGACAACTTCTACAATAAAGGGCGTTGTCCGCATTGATAAACAGGACTATCCCGAAGAAGCAATTCGTGAAGCATTGCTGAATGCACTTGTTCACCGTGATTACAGTTTCAGCGGCAGTATTATTATCAATGTCAACGAAAGCAAAATGGAGTTTATATCTCTTGGCGGTTTGTTGCCCGGTTTATCCCCCGAAGATATCCGCATCGGCGTATCCCAACCGAGAAACAAAAAATTAGCCGAAGTATTCCATCGCCTGCGTTTGATTGAAAGCTACGGCACCGGTATTCGCCGTATTTTTAAATTGTACGAAAACTTCCCCGTACAGCCAAGCATTGAGGTTACGGCTAACGCTTTTAAAATCGTTCTTCCCAATATGAACAGTAATAACGCAGAAGAAACTGTAAAAGCGACCCTTGCCGTAACTCCGCAAATGCAAACGGTTCTTGATTTCATAGAAAAGAACGGTCAAATCACCGACAGCGAGGTGCAAAAACTGCTTGATGTTAAAAGCACCCGTACCTATACCCTGATGAAAGAAATGGAAAAAGACGGCCTAATCACTATCGTCGGTCGAGGAAAAGGTAAGAAGTATGTAAAAAAGATATCTGATACTCCCACAAGTCTGTATCGTCAGAGCATCCGATATGAGCAATGTCACCCTCATAACTTATAATGATGTGCTGAAGGCATAATGCGTTATTATCCCACAGCTATCTTTTTGAAACCATAGGTTGCGTCTTATTAAAGACTATATTTCAACCTAATAAGTATTATATCTGACGATTTAGCAGTTCAGATGCGAAAGTGAAACGCAAATATAAAAGCCTTTCTGCTTATGAAACAGAAGATAAGATTGTAATTGACATAGTTCAGCAGGAACTTTATAAATTGCAAAGAATGAAAAATCTTTTTGAGGAAATAGCGAAAGGTGAAAAGAAAGAAAATAGGAAGTTCGTAATATGCGGAGTTCCGCAAAATACAGTCGTGTTTGATAAATTATTTTCTAAGTATGATTTCGTTGAATTCAAGGAACTTGAATACAGCGAGGTACTTGACGAAATAATCGAACACGAGTACGACATCATCTGATGTCAAAAACAAGGCTGAATAAGCCAAACTAAAAAGAGTCATATTGGATTTTAAAAAATCCGGTGTGGCTCTTTTTCTATTTTAAATCGTGATAAAAACAAATTTATCACAAAATAAAAAAATCGCCTTAAAATTTTAGGCAAAAAAACAAAAATATATTGAAGTACGAAAGGAAGTATATTATTATGAAATTAGATAACTACAATCAAAAACAAAAAATAAACTTCTCTGATGTGGAGGAATTTTTAAACAAATCACTTGATACATCAACGAAGCTGCTCGATACTCTTAATGAAATCGAGAATAAATCAAAAAACTTAATATTTTTAACACCGAAAGATATTCGAGAAGCTACAGGATGGTCAAAGCGGACTATTGAAAAGCTTTTCGCTGACCCTGATTTTCCGTCATGCAATTTTGGCAAGACTCAGGTTGTTGAAATCCGTGCGGCAATCGAATATTTTTCAAAGCCCAGACGCAAAGAAGATTCGTTATTTTGGCTTAACGCTGCGTAAACACAAACAGTATGAAGCGTGAGGTAATGTATATGAAATCTTCTAGTAATAAACAAAACAAGACAAACAAAACAAGGAAAGGTAATGGTGAGGGAACTCTCTATTTCAACGAAACTAAAAAATTGTGGGTGTTTCAGCAAACAATGTTTGATGTCAGCGGGAAGAAATACCGTAAGACTTTTTACGGAAAGACCAAGCAGGAAGCCAGAAAAAAGGCTCAGTCATTTATGCTCGAACTTAGTTTGGGTACCGCGAAAAATCAAAAAGCAGTAAAATCACTGATGACAATCTGTGAATTAATAGCTGATGCTTTTGAAGTTGAGTTTGAACACAATCAGTTTTCTGAGGCGACATATGCCCGAAAGAAGTCAACTCTTAAGATTATTCAAAATCACGAAATTGGAAATGTTCCGATTCAAAAGATTGACGATAATTTGATTAACAACTTCTTCGGTCGCATAACATCGTATTCCAACAGCGTAATCAGCAAGATTTATTCAATGCTGAATTATGGCTTGAACATAGCCGTGCAAAACAAAATAATTTTCAGCAATCCGCTTAATAATCCTTATCTCAAAAAGCCTCGTTCAGAAAAGAGTGATAAAAAGATAGGGGCATTTACGATTGAAGAACAAGGTCAGTTTTTAAAAGCTCTTGAGGAATACGAAGAGCAAAAAAATCGATGCTATTACAAGCCTCAATTATTGATTGCGTTATTCACAGGAATGCGTATGGGCGAAATCAATGCACTTTCGCCTGACGATGTGAATTTAGAAAACCGAAAGGTGTATGTTCACCGAACAATAAGCAGCGACATCGAGTACGACCCTCTGCTCAAGGAGACAACCAAGACTAAAAAAGGCGTCAGAGAAATACCGCTGAATGATAATGCTGTGGAGGCGTTCAGGATGGCTCTTGAAAGATTTGTGCCGAATCGTGAAAACCTGCTGTTCTATGATACATACAATGACAAGGTTATTACCACTTCACAGGTAAACAACGCTTTTAAGAGAATTTGCGAAAAGCACAACATTAAAAACGGTACAAATGTGCATATGCTCAGGCATACTTTTGCTACTCGCTGTATAGAGGCAGGTGTTGAAGCGACTGTATTAAAAGAGTGGCTCGGTCACACAGATATATCGGTTACTCTGAATATTTACAATGATGTTCTGAAACATAATCACGACAAGTCCATAGATTTACTGCAAAAATACACTACTGACAATGGCTTGAGCATTGTCTGATTATTCTGTACGCAAGCAGTGAAAAGTGGCAAAAACAGGCGTTCTTTTGCGAAAGAAATGCGGTAAAAAATACTGTAATTGTACTGCAATTTTACTGCAAAAAACTGCGAATATACTGCAAATGTACTGCAATTTTAAAGTTCTCAAAGAATACTCAAACAAACCGAAAAAGCAAATATTTGGCTCAACCACGCCATTTTCGGCACTTTTGAAAAGAAAAGGCAGAATTTCCAAACGGAAATTCTGCCGACCTAATGGCGTCCCCGACGGGATTCGAACCCATGGCCTTTCGCTTAGGAGAAGCCCCCGAGGGACATTTTCGACTCCCTACAAATCCCCGAAAGTCCTTGATTTTACTGGCTTTTCCGAGGTTTTGCTGTCAATAAATTCTCGTCC
>JAQXUH010000070.1 GCA_029219885.1 Eubacteriales bacterium
GTCTGAAGCTGTACCTTATCAGGAGTTACGTCGGACTCCGCAGGAATAAGGAGAACATCATCAAAGGTCAATCCCTCTTTAACAAATTTTGCACCGTATTCACTCATTAAAATTCCCTCCGTTTTCAGTTATTAAAATATTTTTACTATAATAACACTTTTTATTCCTATGTTCAAGTGTTAATTTTATTTTACTTTAATTGATTTTTTGGAGCTCCAGCTGCCGTAAACCTTTTTGCCGTTTGATGTCTTGTAGGCTCTCACTCTCACATAATATTTTTTGCCCTTTTTAAGCTTGCTGATTTTCTTTGATGTGGTTTTTGAGCCTTTGACAGTTACGGTTTTGGCATTTTTGAAATTACTGCTTGTGGAATACTGAATCTGATAGCCTGAGCAAGTAACCTTTTTCCAATAAACAGTAATGGATTTTTTAGAGGTTTTGAGTTTTGAAAGAGTAACCTTTTTAGGTTTGGTAACTTTTTTAGCAGAAGTTGACGACTGTGTTGCTTTCTGCTTATTGCCTGAGCTTTGAGAACTGCTTGCAGACGGCTGAGTCTGCGGATAGATAGTATAGCTGTATGATACAGAGCCCTCATATCCGCCGATTCCCGTAATCGTAACAACTGCCGTTCCGGGAAGAATATTATTGCTGTATGAGAGAGTATAATCAATTCCCTGTTTCAAGCCTGTTACGTAAACATCAGGTCTTTTCTCTGTTCCATCGCTGAAGAAAACTTCGTTGTAAACAAGAATACTTTTAGTGGAAATAGGCGTTCTTTTTATCTCATAAGCAAGAGCCGCCGTTCCTGTGTAACTGCCCATACCGTCAACATAAATATAATACGTTCCCGGCTCCTTTGACGCTACTGTGCGGACTTTATAATCTATCCTGTTTTTCAGTCCCTGAACGTACACATTAGGATACTGAACCTCGCCGTTATAATAAGTTTCGGTAAAGCTTAAGCTGATAGGAACATTATTTATATTTCCCGATACAATAGAGTAATCTGCGTACTGTGTTCCTGTATATTTACCTATTCCCTGAGCAACGGCATATGTGTCGCCTAAGCTGTCTTTGAACATATAGGATACAACATAATCTTTGCCGTAGGTCAAGCCTGAAAGAGAAACGTAAGGCTTTTTGATACTGCTTGAAATTTCAACAGCACGGCTTTCTATATTAAGAGGCTTATATGCAATATTATCTTTTCTTTCTGAATGAGTACCGCTGTATTCTCCCTGTCCGTCAATTCTCACAAAACAGCTGTTGTCCTGAGAAACAGTATAGTCTGTACCATAGGTAAGCTGCCTGCCGTCATCAAATACAGAAACATTATATGGGTTTGAGTAATCCACATTTACAGTACAGTTTGAAATATCTGCCGAAGTACTGTCCCAGCAGTCCTGCGACACGTACTGATTGTATTTATTATTAAAATAATTATTGCTGTAAAGCTCATCAAATAGAAGATGCTCGTGGTTGCGGTCACTTGCCTGAAGTGTCTTATAATCTACAAGGAAAAACTGATAGGGGTCGGCGTTATCGTCATCCCAAGTTGTGTCAACATAATAATACTCGTTGCCGAGACGGACTAAATTCCAGGCGTGACAGCCCTCTTCAGGGTCGGAAGAAACAAACCTGACGTCAAAGCCTGCCTCCTTGCAAAGCCTGTAAAAGGCAAGAGCATAGCCTTGACAAACTGCCTTGCCAACAACGAATACGCCATAGGCTGTACTGTTGTAATCAGCTTCCATATTGTATTTATTATAATCGCATATATCAAGAATATGGTCGTGGAATTCCTTTAAAAGCTCATAGTCGCTGTACGAATCCATATCGAGAGAGGAAAGATATGCCTTTATTTCTTCGTCAGCCTGTCTGTTCTGCTTGGCATTATCGTAATAATAGATTGTCATATCGATATTGTAGCAGTTGTTATAATAACTGTAAGAAAAGCTGTAGCCTGCAACCTGCCACCTGATATAGTCGCCGTCAACAGCGGAAACGGAAAGGCTGTCATCTGTTGCATAGTAGAAAAACTGCTTAACGCTTTCTTGCAGCTGGTCTCTTGTAAGCGTACTCTGTGACGGAATTGAAAAGTTGTATTCTGTTGACCTGGTAATAAGGACATCGGCAAATTCTCTTGCCTGGTCTGCCATCCAATTATTGCTTTTTAAACTGCGTGCTCTGTAATTAACAGTTTCACCGTTGTAAGCAGGATTTTCTATTTTGCCAACTTCACCACTTTCAGATGCGAAAGCATTTGCCGGCAGGCAGAAAAAGGTAGTCAGTATCATTAAAATGCTGAGTGATAGTGAAATTAGTTTTTTCATAACAATTTCTCCTTTTTTCTTCTACTTCGCCGCTCTGACTATTGCTGCGGCAGTTTCCTCCACTCTGTTGTTACTGCAATTGATAACCGCCTGTGCCCACTTGTTATAAAGCGGTAATCTTTCGTCATACATATCCTTTAAGCTTGAGCCGTTTTTCATAAGCACTCCTCTTGTGGAAAGATTGCTGATACGAGAGCACATTGCGTCATAGCTTAAATGAAGATAAATAATTTTACCGAGACTCTGCAAATGCTCCATAGCCTTGTCGGAATAGATTACCGAACCGCCTGTGGCAATAACAGTACCTTTAAGGTCGAGAGTGAGTATTGCTTTTTCCTCTGCCTTTTCAAAATACTCTGTGCCTTCTGTGTCAATAATGTCCTGCAAGCTTCTGCCCTCAAGGTTTTGAATAAGCAGGTCGGTGTCATAAAAATTTTTCAAAAGCATTTTTGCAGCCACAACTCCGCAGGTTGATTTACCGCTGCCGGGCATTCCGATTAAAACTATATTTGAATTCATTTTTTCACACCCACCTTTTTGCAGAAATCATTCATAGGGCACTCATCACAAAGAGGCTTTCTTGCAGAGCAGATATCTCTGCCGAAAAGCACAATTCTGTGGCAGAAGTCCGAGCCCTCGTCGGCAGGAACAACCTTTTTAAGTGCATATTCTATTTTTTCAGGCTCCTTGAAATTCACAAGGCCTAACCTGTTTGAAATTCTAATCATATGAGTGTCAACAACAATACTCTCTTTTCCGTAAACATCACCAACAATGAGATTAGCTGTTTTTCGACCCACGCCCGGAAGAGTAATCAAATCGTCGATATTGTCAGGAACAACACCGCCGAAATTGTCACGAATCATTTTTGCCATACCCACAATTGATTCTGCCTTACTTCTGTAAAAGCCGCAGCTTTTTATTATTTCTTCAACATCCTTAATGTCGGCATTGCAGTAATCGTCGAGAGTTTTGTACTTTTCAAAAAGTGCAGGCGTAACTAAATTAACTCTTGCGTCGGTACATTGTGCGGAAAGCCTGACCGCCACAAGAAGCTCAAAAGGATTAGACGCCGTCAGCGAGCAAACCGCGTCAGGATATCTTTCCTTTAACACCTCAATTGCTTTTAATACTCTCTCTTTTCTCGTCATAAAATTCTCCGTGTGTTTATTTTTTCTGTCCTTTTACCTTGTCCCAATAGGCTTTAAAGGCCTGCTCATTTTTGTTTGGACCAAACTCGTAATATTTTTTATCCTTAAGCACATCGGGCAAATACTGCTGATATGTCCAATGATTTTCGTAATCGTGCGGATAGATATAATGCTGTCCCTTAACTTCGGCGTCCTCGCCGTCATAATGCTTATTCTGTAACTGACGAGGAACAGGACCGTAATTGCCCTTTTGAACATCAGCCATAGCCTCGTTAATTGCATCGTGGGCGGAATTGCTCTTAGGTGCCGTTGCCACAAGAACAACTGCGTCTGCAAGAGGAAGTCTTGCCTCAGGCAGACCTACCATCATTGCAATATCGACGGCAGATTTAACTATGGGAATAATTTGAGGATATGCAAGCCCCACGTCCTCACAAGCACAGACCATAAGACGTCTGCACGCTGAGGGCAAATCTCCCGCCTCAAGAAGTCTTGCAAGATAGTGAAGTGCGGCGTCAGGGTCAGAGCCTCGCATACTTTTCTGATATGCGGAAATTATATCGTAATGCTCGTCGCCCTCTCTGTCATAACGAACGGAGCTTTTCTGTGTCAGCTCCTCTGCCGTTTCAAGAGTAATTGTCTTTTTATCATTATCTGTTTTAGATGCGAAAAAGCAGTTTTCCACGCTGTTAAGTGCCTTTCTCACGTCGCCGCCGCAGCCGTAGGCAATCTTTCTAAATACGCCGTTCTCAATATCCAAAGTCAGCTTATATTCATCAGCAAGGAAATCAAAGCCACGCTTAATTGCAGGAATAACCTCGTCACATTCAATAGGCTTGAACTCAAAAACAGTTGAACGTGAAAGAATTGCAGGATAAATGTAAAAATACGGATTTTCCGTAGTAGATGCAATAAGGGTAATTTTGCCGTTTTCTATGTATTCAAGGAGACTTTGCTGCTGTCTTTTGTTGAAATACTGTATCTCGTCAAGGTAGAGAAGAATTCCGTTAGGTGCGGTGAAAGTGCCGATTTCCGCCACAATATCCTTAATATCCTGAGTGGAGGCAGTGGTGCCGTTGAGCTTACGCAGACTTCTGTTAGTCTTGTTTGCGATAATCGACGCAACAGTAGTTTTACCAACACCGCTGGGACCGTAAAAAATCAAATTGGGTATGTCGCCTGACTCAATAAGATTTCTGAGTGCCTTGCCGTCGGAAAGCAAATGTCTTTGACCGACAACGTCATCAAGTGAGGCAGGTCTTATTCTGTCTGCAAGAGGTTTATTCATTTTCCTTATCCTCACTTTCCCTTTTACTGTAAATGCAGCCGCAGAAATTCTGCCTGTAAAGATTATATTCCCTTGAAAGCTCTATTGACCTTTTATATCCCTCACGCTTTTTAAAATCTGAGGGCAGCCATTTCACGCCGATTTCCTTTTCAAGCTTAAAGCCAATCTCGTTAATCTTTTGAGAATTTTTCAGCGGACTGATAGAAAGAGTGGTGCAAAAATAATCAAAGCCTGATTCTTTAGCCTTTTGTGCCGTTTCTCTGAGTCTTAACTCATAACAGCGAAAACAGCGTTCTCCGCCCTCCTTGCAGTTTTCATAGCCTTTTGCGATATTTTCAAAGTCGTTGTAATCGTAATCGCAGTCGTAAAAGGACACAGGATTTTCTGTTTTCATAGAGCTTATAAGGCGTATCTGCTCTGCTTTTCTTTTTTCGTATTCCTCTTTGGGAGAAATATTAGGGTTGTAGTAAAAAACTGTGATTTTGAAATATTTTGACAGATATTCTATGGTATAGCTTGAGCAGGGAGCACAGCAGCTATGCAGGAAAAGAGAGGGCAAAAAGTCCTCTCTTTCATTTTTGTCTATTATTTTATCAAGCTCTTTTTGGTAGTTAATCTTATTCATCAGCTTAAGTAGTTTTTAGGATTGACTCTTCCTCCGTTAAGTCTGACCTCAAAGTGACAATGCGGTCCTGTTGAATTGCCTGTTGACCCGCTTTTCGCAATCGTCTGTCCCTTTTTAACCGTATCTCCGACGGAAACGAGAATAGAAGAATTATGAGCGTAAAGGGTAACAACGGAGCGGCCTGACTTGTCTGTTCCGTGATAAACCATAACATAGTAGCCGTAGCTGTAATCAAGCCTTTTAACAGTAATAACTATACCCTTTTGTGCGGCAACAACCTTTGAGCCTGTTGCACAAGGGAAATCTATTCCGCCGTGGTATTTACCCGACGAGTAGTTAGGATAGCCAGCGGAAATCAAATGGTAAGACGGCACCGGATATGTCATATTCAAAACTGCATCGGACTTTGAATATACGTCGGACTTGTTTTCCTTTTCAGATTCTTTCTTAGCATTTTTTTCGTCGGATGCGACAGCAGTAGTAGCCTCTTCGGAAGTTTTAACACCTGCAATAAGGTCCTGAATTTCCTTTTCCACAGCCTCCATAAGAGCACTGTCCTCATTTCTGAACTCGGTATACTGCTTATTCTGTGCCGTAAGCTCTGCGAGAAGCCTGTCGCTTTCTGCTCTGTCGGTAGCAAGAGACGCCTTTTTGCTTGCTATCTCCTGACTGTTCTTTTCAATAGAATTTTGCTTTGATACAAGGTCTGCCTTTTGAGCGTCAAGCTCGTCACGAACTGCTCGAAGCTGTGCCCTCTTTTCGTCAAGTCCGTCTTTTTTCATTGTGATTTCAGCCATTTGTGACTGAACCTCAGCCAAAAGCTCGGAATCGCTTTTTGATACAGATTTAATCATCTCGTATCTTGTTAAAAAGCCTGACAAATCTTTACAGCTAATCAATGCAGAAATGATATTAAATTCACCGCTTATGTACATAACCTTAAGGCGGTAGCAGTAAGCGTCATAAACGCTTTGAAACTGAGCCTGAAGTGCGTCAAGCTCCGACTGTACTGCGTCAACCTCTTCACTTAATGCGGTAAGATTTTTTTCGTTATCATTGATTTTCACCATAAGCTCATCAATTTCTGACTGCACCTTGGTGTTTTGATTTTCAAGAATTGTAAGCTGGTCGTTTACATATCCGATTTTTTGGTCAAGTGTGTCAATATATTCCTCTGTAACCTTTGAGCTTTTTTCAAGCTCTGCAAGCTTTTTGTCTGCTGCGGCGAGATTCTCCTCCAGCTCCTTCTGCTGTTCTTCAAGAGATTTCTGCACCTGAGAATCAACCTCTGCCTGCTGTGTAACAAGGTTGCCTGCCTCGTCTGTTACAGCGTTGCCGAATTCATCAGTAACAGTAACTGCGGATACTGAATGAGCGGCAGTAGTTGACGGTGCCTGCTTTGTTGTGCTCTTTGCAAATGCAAGTGTAGGCACAAAGGTCATCAAGGTCATTATTATAGCTAAAAGAAATGAAAGTTTCTTTGTTTTCAAAATTAATCCCTTCCGGTAATGCTTTCTTAAGATAATTATATCACAAATCACATCATAATAGTAGTATAAATTAATTAACTGACGGTAAACTTTTACGGCAGGTAAGGTTTAGGATTTACGCAGTCGCTGTAAGGAGTTCTGACTTCAAAGTGGCAATGAGGTCCCGTTGAATTGCCTGTTGACCCGCTGTAGGCTATTATCTGTCCCTTTGTAACATAATCTCCTGCGGAAACTGCAATGCTTGAATTATGTGCATAAAGAGTATATACATAATTTCCTGCGGAATCTTTCTTATCGTGCATAATTACAACGTAATAGCCATAGCTGTAATTAAGCTCTTTCTTGATTATAACAGTTCCTGATTCGGCGGCAACAACTGCCGAGCCTGTGGGACAGGAGAAGTCAACACCTGTATGACCCTCATAGCCGGCACTTCCGTAATCGCAGGTGATTTTAGTCTGGCTCGGAACAGGATATGTCATATGGAGCCTGCTTGAATCTTCCGTTGTAGGCTGAGTAGTTGTAGTTGCTGCGGTAGTGCTTTCGCCGTCTGTTTTGTTTGAAGATGTTTCTTTTTTTGTGGTGGTCTGCTTTTTGGTGGTGGTCTGAGCCTCCATCTTCTTTTTGTATTCCTCGGCAGCCTTTGCAATCTCTGCGTTTACAGCCTCAAGCTCTGCCTGGTCCTGATTTCTGTATTCACTATAGGTCTGCGTGTCCTGATGGAGCTGTTCCAAAAGCTTGTCAGATTCGGACTTTTCGCTTTCATAAGCAGTCTGCTTTTCCTGATAAGAGGTCTGCTGACTTTCGAGATAAGTGATAGAGCTTGAAAGATTTTCTTTCGTTTCTTTCAAAGTAATCTGGTCCTCGGTAAGCTGTTTTTGCTTATTTTCCATTGAGGTTTTTGTGGCGGAAAGCTCCTGTGCCTGTGACTGAACAGACTGCAAAAGCTCCTTATCCGACTGTGATACACGCTTTATCATCTCGTATCTTGTAAGGAGTGTGGAAATATCAGGACAGGTAAGGAGCATTGTTAAAATGCTTGTATCACCGCTGACATAAAGTGCCCTTATTCTTTGGCAGTAAAGCTGATAACTACTGTCAAACTGCACCTGAAGCTCGTCACTTTTCTGTGTCAGCTCTGCAATGTCAGTTTCAAGCTGAGCAATCTGCTGCTCATTTTCCTGCTGCTGAGTTTCAAGAAAAGTGATTTTTTCCTTAGAGCTTTCAATTTCCTGCTCGGAAAGAGTCAGCTCGTTTTTGAGATACTTTATCTTTTCGTCAAGAGTATTGATATACTCCTCGGTTTCCTTAGACTGCTCCCCTAATGAATTAAGCTTTTCGTTGACTTCTTTAAGCTTTTGCTCGATTACTGCCTGCTTTTCCTCCGGAGAAAGATTTTCGTAGTCCTCGCTGTACTGAGTATCGTCTGCTTTCGCCACAAGTGAAACAGGTGCTGAAACCGCAAAAAAGCAAAAAGCCAACAAAACAGCAAATATCCTGATAAATAAACCTTGCTGTTTCATTGACTTCACCTCTTAACATAATATTACTATGTATTAAAGATAGTTGTACGGATTAACTCTGTTACCGTTTACACGAACCTCGAAATGACAATGAGGTCCTGTAGAGTTACCTGAAGAACCGCTCTTTGCTATAACCTGTCCTCGTGATACTGTCTGTCCTACGCTGACATTAATTGAGCTGTTGTGAGCATAGAGAGTAGACAGACCGTTGCCGTGGTCAATCATAACATAATTGCCGTAGCTGTAGGTCAGATGCTGAACAAGAATAACCTTGCCTGACGCAGCCGCATAGATGTTTGAGCCTGACGGTACAGGGAAATCTATACCGCCGTGGTAAGCACCTGATGAATAGTTAGGATAGCCTGCGGAAACTCGTCTTGAATCGGTAGGATAGCCTAAAGCACCCGAGCCGTTACCTGTTGAGCCTGATATTGAGCCGTCGCCGCCTGATGCAGCAATAGCCGCAGCTCTGATTTGATTTTCAACCTCTTGAAGCTGTGCCTGGTTAGTTTCAATAAGCTCCATATATTCTGAGGTTTGAGAGGAAAGCTTCTGCATCAATGCGTTGCATTCTGCAACCTCTGAGTCAAGCTCACTCTTTGAAGAATCAATTTCGTTAATACTGTTTTGAAGCTCCTGCTTGTCCTCTTCAAGGGACTGCTTGTCATCGTTAAGCTCGTTACGCTTAATTTCAAGCTCCTGCTTCTGTGCCTCGATTTCCTCCATTTTTGTCATAAGCTCATCAAGAATTGCACTGTCCTGCTCGGAAACAGACTTAATCATCTGTGCCCTTGTGAGCATAGCACTCATATCAGGACAAGTGAGAAGAACCTCAAGAGTGGAGGCAGAGCCTGAAACATACATAGCTCTGAGACGCTGGCAGTAGATGTTATATGTTTCATCAAATTCTGCCTGCTTTTTATCTATTTCAGCCTGAGCCTGAAGAATCTCATTTTCTGTTTTAGTAATCTTTTCGGATACTGCATTAATCTCCGACTGCAAAGCAGCCTTGTCATCTTCAAGAGCATCAATTTTATCCTGAAGCAAATTTATTTTTGACTGCAAAGCACTGAGATATTCCTCTGTATCCTTTTTTTGTGATGCAAGCTCGTCAATCTTGCTTTGAGCACTGTTGATTTGACTTTGTATCTTTTCTTTCTCACTTTTAAGCTCCGACGTGGTTTTCGCCTGAGCAGTCATACCGAATGAGAAAGATGTAATTATAAGGGCAAAGCTCATAAGCAGGGACAAAAGCTTAGTAAATTTAGATGCCACTTATTTCACTGCCTTCCTTATTAAGGTATTTTCTCATAGTGATAAGAGAGCCGCCTACACCGCTGATAACGCCTACTGCAATGAAGATTCCAAGCATCGGCAGAGCGTAATCGGCAAAGGCAAGAGCCTTAAGTCCCAAGGACTCGATAAGGTCCTTAAACTCTGTAACTGCAAGCTCATAAAGTCCCCAAACAAGACCTAAACTTATTACGCCGGATGTTATACCAAGTATAATACCCTCAACTACGAATGGCAGACGCACAAAGGAATTTGTAGCACCTACCGACTTCATAATGCTTATTTCAAGTCGTCTTGAGTAAACTGTAAGCTTGATTGTGTTTGAAATAATAAACAGAGAAATAAGGAACAAAACAGAAATTATAACTATTGCAATAACAGAAATTCCCTGTCTGATAGCTACAAGCTTCTGTGCAAGGTTTTTATTTTCTCTGATTGTGTCAACGTGGTCGAGAGCCTTAAGCTTCTCTACTGTTTGGTCGAACTGGTCAAGGTTTTCAACAGTTACCTTGTAGGCGTCGGGAAGAGGAATATCGCTGCTTATCTGTGTAAAGAATTCAGCCTGTGCATCCTCCATAGTTTCGAGCTGCTGTGCCCAAGCGTCCTCTTTCGGTACAAATTCGGTCATTTTAACGTTGCCGCAGTTTTTGATATTCTGGTCCATCTGTGCAATTTCTTCATCAGTAGTACCGTCGGCAACATAAACCATAATTACGTTTTCTTCTTCAATTCTGCCAAGGAGAGAGTCGATATTGAGGAATATCATAGACGCAGAGCCGATAAGAACAAGACAGCTCATAAGTACGCAGATTGATGCAACTGACATCATTCTGTTTGTCCAGGTGTTCCTGAAGCCTTCCTTGATAAGATATTTTAAGCTTGAACCTGTCATTATTCCTCACCTCCCTGTGATGTGAGCTTGTCCTCTTTAGCATCATTGCTGTCGGAAACTACATCCTCAAGATTGTCGAAGATATCGTCAAGCTCAACCTTATCAATAGCAACATCCTCTTCAAAGAAGAACATATCAGTATCCTCTTTAGGATTTTTGCCTGTAAAGCGTGCGTGGGTAGGGTCAGGTGTGTCGGAAACAACCTCGCCGTTTTTGATAACAATAACTCTCCTCTGGAAAGAACGAACAAGGTCGTGCTCGTGAGTTACCATTATAACAGTAGTGCCGGCATTATTAATCTTTGTAAGAAGTCCTACAATTTCGTGGCTCATTTCAGGGTCAACGTTACCGGTAGGCTCGTCGGCAATAATAACCTTAGGGTTATTAACAAGAGCTCTTGCAAGAGAAACTCTCTGCTGCTCACCGCCTGAAAGCTCATTAGGGTATGCTCTCGCCTTTTGGGAAAGACCTACAAGCTGGAGAATATAAGGAACTCTCTTTCTGATTTCCTTTTCCTTTGCACCGATAACACGCATAGCAAACGCCACGTTATCGTAAACGCTCATTTTAGGAATAAGCCTGAAGTCCTGGAAAACGATACCCATTTCACGTCTGTAATAAGGCACCATTTTCTTCTTCATAGTAGCAGAGGAATAGTCATTAAAAATAATTTCGCCCTCAGTAGGCTTTTCCTCGTGCATAATAAGCTTTAAAAATGTACTTTTACCTGCTCCCGAAGAGCCTACAACGAAAACGAACTCGCCGTCTTCTATCTTGATATTGACATTGGAAAGGGCATGAGTGCCGTTGCTGTCATATACCTTTGAAACATTTCTGAATTCAATCACAATTCTTACCTCTTAAATCAATATGAATTATTGGAGTATCTTAACGATACCCACACTTCCACATATACATCTACTATAATATAACAAGTTATAGGATAAATCAAGTTTTTTCTGTAACTGTTTTGTAAACTACGGCAAAAAAATGCTGAAAATTTGTGGTTTAATTAGCTTTTATTACTATATTTTGTAGATTTTCGCAATTAAAACATTACAAAAGTATAAAAATTAATTTTTAAAAAAATAAAAAAGGAGCAGTTTAGCACCTGCTCCCGAAATTATTTTTCTTACCAACCTAATCTTATAATCGTAAGCTTACAGCTTCCTGTACCATAGCGATAGCAGGCACTGTGTCCCTCAGGAGTAAAGATATCTACTCTGCCTACCTGAGAAAGTCCTGAACCGCCTCTGTCAACAACAGTATAGTTAGTACCGTCGATATTGACAACTGAGCCTAAAGGAAGCCAGTTGCAAGCGATATAATAAGGATTTTTCATACCGTTGCTTACTTTTTTACCGCTGGCTGTTTTTCCGGTACCTGAACCGCATCTTCCGCAGGCACAGTAGTGGGTATATCTTCCCGTAATTTCCTGACCTACAGTAAAGCCGTTCTTTTTCTTAACGCCGTTTGATTTAACGTTAGTTGTACCGGAGGTCTTCTTTGAGCCTACCTTAACAACCTTATTCTTTGCAGCTTTAACAGTTTCTCTTGAAACCTCTGTTTTCTTAGTTGCCTTGCCGTTTACGTATTTTACTTCATAGGTAACGTCGGCAGTACCGCTTTTTCCCTTTGAAACTACTGTCTCAATTCCTTTATAAGCAGAAGAATCTTTTTTAGTAGTAGTTTTTGGCTTAACCTTCTCGGTTACAGTCTGCTCCTTGAAGCTTACTCTGTAAACCTTGACAGTCATATTCTCTCTGATTTTAGTCTTAAGCGACGGAGAGGTGTAGTCGTCCTCGCCCAGAGTAATATTCATTGCCTTGAGAAGATTTGCAACTGTTCCATTGATAACTGCGAACTTAATTTTGTCGCCGTCGACGGAAACAGTAACGCTGTCCGGATTAGTAATCTTAATTATCATTCCGTCGGCAACTGCTGCGGACAGCGGATAGCTGACGTATTTTGCTTTTTCGTAATCAACGCCTATTTCGTTAAGAGCGTCTTTTACATTGTCTGCATAAACCTTAAAAGGTCTGATTGCGTCGCCGTACTCAACATTGACAGTCTTAAGACTGCTTACACGAATTTCTCCGCCTTTGCCGCCTTTGAAGTCTGTAACGTCAAGCTTGTCACTGCTTTTGAGCTTTACATTTGCTTGTGACAGGATTTCGACTGGTTCCGTCTCATTAGTCGTAATTGTGAAAGTGCTGTCATCTACGGTTATAGACACATTGTAGCTTGCTGCAAGCTGCGCAAATGCTGTTGTAGCACATACCGCAATAATGACAACGAAGGCAATTACTGCCGTTACGATTGAGCGACTGATGTTTTTCAATCCTCCGGCTGCTGATTGGTTCATATCTAAATCTCCTTTGTTCTTCGGAAACATTAGGGTTTCAGCTTTGAAACATTGTTCCTAATATTGATGAGAAGTAATTTTTTCCTCATCAAGCAGAATTTAGTCTTTCTGCTTTACCGTTAGTATTTCCCCGAGCGATAGTCATTATAGTTACAAGTGCATAATGTGTCAATAATTTTGGGTATCTGTTTTTGTCTATTTTGCACAAACGAGTTTTTTTCAATCCGCTTTGTAACCAAAGTGAACACAACATCTTGTGGTTATAAAATTTAACGTTTTAATGTGATAAAGTGTATTTTTGTTAAATCGTTAGAAAAGGGTTAAAAAAATCTTACAATTTGTAACTTTTTTATTTTCATTTTTTTCAAAATACAACATCTTGTTGTTTTCTTTCGTTTTTACCATTTTTGTTACGATATACATACATTGTTTATTTACTGAACTGTTTTGATTTTGAACATTTATTTTCTTGATTTTTGTGAGCGTTTTTATACATTTTGCGTTAAAAATCACCATTTTGCTTATTATATATTATAATATATAATATATATTTAAAACTATTATATATGACGCAAAAAAAGAAGCTCTCCAAAATCGGAGAGCCTCACGCTGTAATTTCAGTATTTATAATCTTGTTTTCTCTTTTTAAAGACTGCCACGTTGGCACAGATTGATAACGCCGCAATAATAAAGCCTGCTATCATCATAAACACAAATACGCTTTTGAAAACGTTGCCTACCGCCTGTGCATAAATCAGCGGATAAATATTCGGCGAGCGTCCTAATTTCAAAATCAGGCACATTGCACCTGTAAATATAAGAGTTATTCCCTCTGCGGTAAATGCCGAAAATACTCTCAACATAACATCGCTCGGCCTCTTGTAAAGCAGGAAAATTAATACAACCGGAAGTATCATCATAAGAAAGCTTACCGACACAATGCTTTCATAATTATCATTGAAATTATATATGAACGCTGCAAGTCCGTCGGTATTCTTAAGTCCATAGCAGTCGGCGTAAATTTTTGCCGCCTCGTCTGCCGTGTTGTGAACAAGCTTTTTGTCATACTTTATGGAGTTGCCATCAAGATATTCGGTACAAAGCTGTTCAAATTTCTCGATTGTATCTTTAGTATAAAGAGTCGTATCGTGGCCGTCAAACAATCTCCTGACAGGAGAATCAGATGTAATTTCAGAAAAATTGCTTACCGCCTCAAAGGCTCTTACAGGTATTGAGCTTTTAACTGCCAAAGCCTCTATCCTGTCATCGAAATTTTTCTTGCACTGAGCCATTACCTTGTCAGAGGTAAGATGCTTTTGCATATAGCTTTCCGAGCAGAGAGTAGTTTTAACCGCAGTGGCAGAGGCACAAAGGCACCCGCCTGCCGCTATAATTACTATGCAGATTACGGAAAGAATTTTTCTTGTAGCTTTAAGTGACATAACTATCCCTCCGTAACCTTACTGCCTGATATCATTTTGCAGACGCAGACAAAATATTCGTTGCTTATTCCGGGACCTACGCTGTTATCAGTAAAGAGAACAACAGCATTGCCAATACCCTCTCCGCAGCGTTTCAGCTGAGAATAATTTGATACAGTCATAGTATCTACAACCTCATAATCATATACGGAATAAAAGGTTGTAACAGTAACTGTATCCCCTTTTGCAAGCATTTTGAGCATACTGCTGTCATTTTTATAAATCTCTGCAAAAGACCTGCGTGTTTCGCCGATAAAAGCATCGTTTACGATATTAAGCTTTCCGCAGGCATTGACCTCGTTGGCATTATAAATAACGGGAAAGCTTGTATTTTCAATAGAAATATCGCCGATAATCGTATTGTCGGAAACACAGCCGGCAATATCCCCTCTTTTTATGGTTTCGCCGAAATCGCCTTGAAATTCAGATGGCTCCTTGATTTCCTCTTTCTGATAATCGGCAAGGCTTACTGTTCTGTCCGTAAACGGAAAATCAATATTTGCAAGAACAGCACAAAACACAGCACTCAGCACTACGGCAACAATTACAGGAATAAGAGCAGAATATTTAATTAATCTCTTTTCGTCGTGATTCATTATCCGAAAATCCTTATTTTAAACAAATTAGTTGTTGATGTTTTGGGACTGAAGTGCACTGTCCATAAAGTTAGTCTTCTTTTTCTTAGGCTTATATGCAGGCGGATTAGCAAGCTTTTTGGTCAAGCCGTTTTTCTTAGCGGTAATCTTGTTAATCTCGTGAACAGGGCCTGACATATAGTCGGACATATATTTGTCGGCAACCTCCATCATAGCCTTGTCATTTTTCATTTCACCGAGAATTGTTACGCCGATAATATCCTGCACCTCGTTAGTGCCGTCCTCGTAAACCTCGTTGAGCATTTTGAAAAGCTTCTTTCTCTCTGTTTCGGTGCCGTTTGCAATAATATCAAGAACCTTTGGAGTACCTACTTCAGCAAAGAATGTTTCAGGAAGAAACTCGTCATACTTTGCAATATTAGCCTTGATAGCATTCTTTGTTTCAGGATAAAGAGTGCCGAAACGGTTAGCAAGAGAATCAGTATCATAACTGATTACGCCGTTCTTTGCCTTTGTTCTTGAAACTGCCTTTGGCATCTTAACCTTATCAAGGTCAACCTTCTTTTTCTTTTTAAAGAGAGAATTGATTTCATCTTCAATTTCGTTGGCAAGAGATTTTGCATCTCTGTCATTATAGGTTTCGGCATCAAAAAGGCTGCGTGAGACAGTTTTAAAGCACTCCTCGCCGCCGTCATAATTATATGCACAATCAAAAGCCATAGTATTGTTTGAGCCGTCAAACACTACTCTGTACGCACCCTTTTCGCCTGAAAAGGTAATGCTTGTTTCGCTGTTTTTTTCCTTACTGAAGCCCAACTCCTCATTAACTGATGAAAGCTGTTTTTCAACAAGGCTGAATACTTCTGCTATTTCCATATTAAAATCTCCTATTTTTTAGATTAGATTATGTTCTATTTCATATTCCGTTTCGCTGTTTTTCAGCTTAAAGGAATAGTATTTATAATTTGAAACGAATATTGTAATGCTGATTGCAATAAGCACAACACCTACAATAATTATTGTATTGGCGATTCTGCTCGTCGACTGCTCAATGGCAGAATTATACGCGTCAATGTTTGTGAGCTTAATATTTGAAAGGTCAAACAGGAGCATTGTAGTGACGGGAATTGCCACACAAATTCCGCCTGCCGACATCAGCGACATTGCACTGAAATTCAAGGAACGATGACGTCTTCCGCTTAAAAAGTAAACCGCAGTTCCTATTGCCGCTGACAGTATTGCGAGAATTACGGAAAGCTGAACTGACCTGCCGAAAAAGACGGAAAAGGAATAAAAGTCCTGTGAATTAGTAATTTCATACACGCTGTTAAAGGCAGCCTTGACCTCGGAAATAATAGTTTTTATTTCCTCTTGAGAAAGCTTTTCTGCCTTATTCTGCTTTGCGTTATAATCATCAAGAGCTCTTTTACAGTAAAGCTCAATATTCGTAGAATCGCTGACTGTTGCAGGACCGCCGCTGTAAAGTGTGTTAAGTGCTGTTGACTGAACCGATTTAAGAAAATCGTAGGAATACGCCTTTTTAATAGCCTCTCCCTCAAGTCCGTGACTTTCTGCAACATCCTCAAGCTTGTTATAAATATCAGCCGAAAGCTCCTGTGTCACTTGGTCGGAGACAAAATAATCGTTTGTGTACCTTTTGTTGGCAGACGTAAGAGAAAAGACAGAGAAAATACAGCAGCCTGCGATTGTAAAGGCAAGAGCAACCGAAAGTGCATAACAAAGAAATCGGCTGAAATAATAATTTATCCTATTCATCCGAAACAGCCTCCGTATCTGCATTTTGAGAATACCCGGAGCAATTTGGAATTGACTTTTCTATTGACGGTGCCGCAAGACACAATACCGCAACAGACAAAGCTGTAACAAAAAGAGGAATAACAATGCTCTTTATCAATAAATTCCTTCTGTATTTTTCAAGGGCATTCATAGCTTTTCACCGTTTTTTCAAATAATTTTATGGGTGTGCTGATGGTTTTTCGATATATTATAACATTACATAAGGCATTTGTCACTAAATTTTTTAATAAT
Source organism: Eubacteriales bacterium (assembly GCA_029219885.1). Lineage (GTDB taxonomy): Bacteria > Bacillota > Clostridia > Oscillospirales > Acutalibacteraceae > Eubacterium_R. The sequence goes on from JAQXUH010000070.1 coordinate 17,087, forward strand.
ATATAATTAAGAATTTATTGTATTGATTATTAACATTTGTTGTGATACAATATTATGAATTAAATCGGTTTTGCGTATACGCTTTTTCGATTGAGATTTTACTACTTAGCTTTATAGGAGCTGTATATATGAATAAAATAACACTTGCTATTATTTTCGGAGGTGTGTCCTCCGAGCACGACATAAGCTGTATTTCCGCAAAGGGAATTATATCAAACATTGATTACAACAAATATAATCTTGTGCTTATCGGAATTACAAAGCAGGGAAAATGGTATATTTTCAATGACAACGTTGACCTGCTGCCAAACGATATGTGGCTTAATTCTCCAAGCCTTGTGCCTGCGTTTATTTCACCTGACGCATCTGTTCACGGCGTAGTAACCGCAAAAGGAGAAATTATCCGCCTTGACGCAGTATTTCCTGTTCTTCACGGCAAGAACGGTGAGGACGGCACTATTCAGGGACTTCTTCAAATGGCACAAATTCCGTTTGTAGGCTGTGACTGCACTTCTTCAGGAGTTTGTATGGATAAGGCAATTACAAATTCTGTTGCCGACGCATACTCTATTCCACAAGCTAAATGGTGTGCATTCACCTCATACGATTACAACAAAAACCCCGAGCTTTGCCTTGACGAGGCTATACAGAAATTGGGACTGCCTATATTTGTTAAGCCGGCAAATGCAGGCTCATCAGTGGGCATTTCAAAAGCTCACGACAGAGACGAACTCAGGAGAGCAATGGCTATTGCTTTTAAAGAGGATAAAAAGGCTGTATTGGAGGAGTTTATCAGCGGATTTGAGGTTGAGTGTGCCGTACTCGGCAACGAAGAGCCTATTGCTGCTGAGGTAGGTCAGATAGTTTCCGCTGCGGAATTTTACGATTTTGACTCTAAATACAACAACCCATCATCAGAGCTTCACATTCCTGCTCAAATTCCGCTTGAGAAGAGAAGTGAGGTTCGTGCTCAGGCAATAAAGGCATACAAGGCTATGGGCTGTGAGGGACTTTCAAGAGTTGACTTTTTCGTTACTGATGACGGCAGAGTTCTTTTAAACGAAATCAACACCATTCCGGGACAGACGCCAATCAGCATGTACCCGAAGCTTTTTGAGGCAGTAGGCGTACCGTACAAACAGCTTATTGACAGGCTTGTTGACCTGGCACTTAAGCGTGGAGGAATAATATAAATTACAGGAAAGTATATGGATAAGGAAATTAATAACATTCTTTTGGAAGTCATCGGAACGCAGAGAATTGACGGTCAAAAGGACAAAACAGAGCTTACAACAGTAGGCACAATAGAGCATCAAGAGGACTGCTACATAATTAAATATTCCGAACAGCAGGACCCTCCCTTTGCACCTATTGACGTTACAGTTAAAATTTTCAAGGACGAAAGTCTTGTGGAAATGACAAGAAGCGGTGCTTACGAATCAAGGCTTATTATAGAGAAGTCAGGCAGAAATCTCTGCCACTACGGAACGGAATACGGCGATATCCTTATGGGTATTGCAGGTCATTCCATCGAAACTTCATATGACGGCACAAACGGAAGATTCAGTTTCCGTTACGATATAGATTTAAACGGTGCTTTAGCCTCACGCAACGAGGTTGAAATGGTATTCAGGAATAATCAGGAGTAAAAAGATGTCAAAAATAGTTAAGGAAACAGAAAATATTTTAAAAGAGAAAATCACTCAGGCTATCAACTCAGCAATTGAGGCAGGAGATTTGCCACAGGCTGAAGTGCCTGAATTTATAATTGAGGTTCCCTCAAACAAGGCAAACGGCGACTATTCCTCAAACGCTGCAATGGCAGGTGCAAGAGCATTTAAGAAAGCACCGAGAATGATTGCAGAGAGTATTTTAAGCCACATTGACCTGTCAGACACTTTATTTGAAAAAGCTGAAATTGCAGGTCCCGGATTTTTAAATTTCTTCCTGTCACAGAAATATTACAGCGAGATTTTAAAGGATGTTATCGACTGCGGTGACAGCTACGGCAAGTCAGATTACGGACAGGGCAAGAAAGTTCTTGTTGAGTTCGTTTCAGCTAATCCAACAGGCCCTATGCACATCGGAAACGCACGCGGCGGTGCTATCGGCGACTGCCTTGCATCAGTTCTTGAGTGGGCAGGCTATGATGTCAGCAGAGAATTTTATGTAAACGATGCCGGCAATCAAATTGAGAAATTCGCATTATCCCTTGAGGTCAGATATCTTCAGCATTTTGACGACAGCGTAGAGATGCCTGAGGACGCATATCATGGTGCAGATATTACAGAACACGCCGAGAATTTCATTAAGGAATACGGCGACAAATATGTTAATACTTCATCTGAGGAGAGAAGAAAGGCACTTGTTGACTTTGCTCTTCCTAAGAATATTGCAGGTCTTGAAAGAGACCTTGGCAGATACAGAATCAAGTATGACAAGTGGTTCAGGGAGTCAACTCTCCACAATGACGGCTCTGTTGATGAGGTTATAAACACACTTAAAGAAAAGGGCGTTACCTACGAGCAGGATGGTGCTTTATGGTTCAAAGCATCGGAATTCGGCAATGATAAGGATATAGTTCTTATCAGGGCAAACGGACTTCCGACTTATATTGTTCCCGATATCGCTTACCACTACAACAAGCTTGTTACAAGAGGATATGACAAGGCAATTGACGTTTTAGGTGCTGACCACCACGGCTATGTACCGAGAATGAAAGCAGCACTTACTGCATTAGGTCTTGACGCATCAAGGCTTGACGCTGTTATTATGCAGATGGTAAGGCTTGTTCGCGACGGCGAAACAATCAAGCTTTCAAAGCGTTCAGGCAAGGCAATCACCTTGAACACTCTCATTGATGAGGTTCCTCTTGACGCTGCAAGATTTTTCTTCAATCTTCGTGAGCCTAACTCTCATTTTGATTTTGACTTGGAGCTTGCCGCTAAAAAATCAAGCGAAAATCCTGTATACTATGTTCAGTACGCTCACGCAAGAATTTGTTCAATTATCAAAAAAACTGAAGCTGAGGGCGTTGTTCTCAGAACACCTACCGACGAAGAATTGGCACTACTCACTTCCGATGAGGAAAAGGAGCTTATCCGTCATCTTTCTTCACTTACAGGTGAAATCATTTCTTCGGCTAAATCATACGACCCTGCAAAAATCACTCATTATGTTATTGAGCTTGCTACTCTTTTCCACAAGTTCTACAACGCACAGCGTGTTATGGTTGACGATGAGGGACTTATGCAGGCAAGATTGTATCTTTGCCGTGCAGTTAAGGATACAATCAAAAATATTCTTACTATGCTTAAAATCACTACTCCAGAGGTTATGTAAAGGAGAAACATATGTCACAGTTAAAAAGCAAAGCTCTCCACGCTGTGGGCAACAGGCTTTTCAGGTATATTTACAAAGACCCGAAAAAGAATATGCTCAAGCTTATTAAAGTAGGAAAAACCTTTGCAGGCAAAATGTACCCTGAAAGCACTTTTACAAAGCCTGTTGAGATTATATCCGACGAGAGCAATATCTGGCATCAATACCTTTTCAGAGGTATTGAGGAAATTGACGCCGACTTTCTCAGGAAAGCTGTTCTCACTTTCGGTATTGATTTAGGTCTTATCGGAACATCTACACTCAGGAAGAAAAGAGAAGTTGAGGGCTGTAACATTCCTTGGGTAATTCTTATGGACCCAACCTCTGCCTGCAATATGAAGTGCAAAGGCTGTTGGGCTGCGGAATACGGCCACAAGTCAAGTCTTACTCTTGATGAAATGAGAAAAGTAATAAGCGAGGCAAAAGCTCTCGGAACTCATTTTTATATGTTTACAGGCGGCGAGCCTCTTATCAGGAAAGCAGATATTCTCACTCTTGCAAAAGAAAACAGCGACTGTATCTTCCTTGCTTTCACCAACGCAACTCTCGTTGATGAAAAATTCTGTGAGGATATGAAGTCCTGCGGTAATCTGGCACTTGCCATTTCTCTTGAGGGTACAGAGGAAACTAATGACAGCAGACGCGGCGAGGGTGCTTATCAAAAGACCATTAACGCAATGAAGCTCCTTAAAAAGCATAAATGTCTTTTCGGCACATCTGTGTGCTACACAAGCCGAAATTACGAGGCTGTTACCTCTGACGAGTTCTACGATTTTATGATTGAAAGTGGTGCAAAATACGCTTGGTACTTCCACTATATGCCGGTCGGAAGTGATGCAGATACTAATCTTCTTCTCACTCCTGAACAGCGTGAGCACGTTTACAGAGCAATACGTGAAAAGAGAAATTCAAAGACGGGCAAGCCGATTTTCACCGTTGACTTCCAGAATGACGGCGAGTTTGTCGGCGGATGTATTGCAGGCGGAAGAAACTACTTCCATATCAATTCCGAGGGCGACGTTGAGCCTTGCGTATTCATTCACTATTCCGATTCCAATATCAGAGAAAAGAGTATTCTTGAATGTCTTAAGGCTCCCCTTTTCCGTGAATATTATAAGGGACAGCCGTTTAACGATAATATGCTCCGCCCTTGCCCGATGCTTGAAAATCCACAGGCACTGAGAGCACTTGTCAATAAGACAAATGCAAAATCTACAAACCTTATTAAGCCTGAAAGTGCCGATGAGCTTTGTTCAAAGTGTGACAGCTACGCTAAGGCTTGGGCACCAAAGGCAAAGGAAATTTGGGAGGAAAAGGAAAGATTTCATCCTTTCACCCAATATTATCGTGATACACCCGAGGGCAAAGCAGAACAAAATAAAAAGTAAATCGCCCACGAAAAAAGCTTGCAGAAATCATAATCTGCAAGCTTTTGTTTTTTGTTTGCACAACTTATTCGGTAATTTATTCGAAAATAACTAATTTATATTGACAATAAATTATGTTTATGCTAACATAAATATGAAATAAATGAGTGAAAGGGAATTTATATGCAATACGAAACAATTATTTTAGAGTTAATGTCAAGGGTGCAAAAGCTTGAAGAAGAGGTTGAGCAGTTAAAAAGTGTTGTTTCAAACGGCAGTATTGAGCAGGCTGAAATTCAGCCGAAAAAGAATGTAAAGGTAACTCCTGAAATGACAAGAGAGTGTTATGAGCAGGCAAAAATAGCATATAGAAATCATTATGTTTATATTGACGAGTTAGCCGAAGAAGTTTCAAAGAAAACAGGTATGAATTATAATACCGCAAAAATGAATATCGGTTCCATAACTAAAATGCTCAGAGGCGAAGAATATAACAGACTTTTAAGTGCAGATGCTTTAGATTTGTGTCTTGGTTGGATATATGAAGATTTCGGCTTGAAAGGGCTTGAAAACGCCCTTACTGCAACCGAACTGCATATTGAATACCTTAAAACGAAAGATATGGCGACAGCAAAGCTATTGTCTGTATATAATAAGTATAATAAAAAAGAAAACATTTAATTATTTAATTATTCAATTAAAATAGTCAATTCGTTCTATATGTCTTAAAAATTTGTTGTATCAAAATTTTTAAAGAGGAGAATAAATTACAATGCAAAATGTAAGCGATTATCTCAAGGAGTACTACCTGTCAAAAGGAAAAAGAGTTGTTGTAACAACTTTGACCGGAATACAGCGCGAAGTTTGTTTGTCTGATGATAACAAGTGTTTTTACAGTTATAAAGGACTTGGAAAAAATAATGCTTTAAATTTGAACTGCTTTGACGGTATGGTAGAGTTTATAAGGCAAAACGGCGGAAGAGTTAAAAAAGGCAGTTGCAGAAAAAGTAAGGTTGGATATGGAAAATGCACTAAAGATACACTACGTTATTACATTGCAACTGAATGTTACGGAAGAGCCATAGGAGACTCGTCGCCTGACCCTACTTCCATCGTGTCAGCAATTTTGGAGGACGCAGGAATTTGTAAGAACGAAAGAGGTTACATACAATTGTCAAATGACTATATGTTTTAATTTTAAACTGTATAGAAAGTATGAAAAAAGCTTGCAGAAATCATAATCTGCAAGCTTTTGTTATATTTAGTTTTGTTTCAGTTTGCTTTCTGACGGCTCTTTTTTCTTTCTCAAAAGCATATAGAGGAATACGCCTAAAACGAGAAATGCAAATACAGTTCCGATGCTGAATACTCCTGTGGAGAAAAACAGGCCGAACTGATAGATGCAAAGGCTGACGCAGTAAGCAAAAAATGTCTGATAGAACACTGCAAAAAGTGTCCATTTCGGTGAATTCATTTCTCGTTTGATAGCACCAACGGCTGCGAAGCACGGCATACAAAGAAGATTGAATACCAAAAAGCTGTAGCCTGAAAGTGCGGAAAATGCCACGCTCAAATCGTCATAAAGGACACCGAACACGCCGACGATTTCTTCCTTAGCCACAAGGCCTAAAAGCGTTGCAGTTGTTGCCTGCCACGTGCCGAAGCCGAGAGGAGTAAATATTCCTTTGACAAGATGTCCGATAAAAGCGAGAATTGAATCGTCCATATCCTCAACCATTATGAGTTTGCCTTGATAAATGCCGAAGCCTGACAAAAACCATACAAGAATTGACGCAAGGAGAATTACTGTTCCTGCCTTTTTGATATATGACCAGCCTCTGTCCCAAGTGGCTCTTGCAACAGATTTCAGCGTTGGCATATGGTATGCAGGAAGCTCCATAACAAACGGTGACGCCTCACCTGAAAAGAGCTTTGTTTTTTTAAGAATTATACCGCTGCAAACGATAGCGGCTATTCCTGCAAAATACGCACTTGGTGCAACCCACCACGCCTTGCCGAAAAAGGCGGCGGCGATAAGTGCGATAACGGGAAGCTTTGCACCACACGGAATAAATGTTGTAGTTACAATTGTCATTCGGCGGTCATTTTCGTTTTCGATAGTACGTGACGCCATAATTCCCGGAACACCGCAGCCTGTACCTACAAGAATCGGAATAAACGATTTGCCAGACAGGCCGAAACGCCTGAACAGCCTATCAAGAATAAATGCAATACGGCTCATATATCCGCAGTCCTCCAGGAATGAAAGAAAGATGAACAGTACAAAAATCTGCGGAACGAAACCTAAAACAGCACCAACGCCGCCTACAATTCCGTCAATAATCAAGCTCTGGAGCCAATCGGCACAATTAATTGACATGAGCAAATTGCTCAATCCAACAGTTACTACACCTGTATCACCGAAAATTCTCTCATTCACAAAGTCTGACAGCATTCCGCCTACGGTGGAAACAGAAATATAATAAACACCGAACATTATAAGTGCGAATATCGGCAACGCCAAAAATCTATTGGTAACGATTTTATCTATATTTTCTGTCTGCGTTGGCTTGTTTGATTTTGTGCGAAGCTCGTCAATACAAGAGGTTATGTATCTGTAACGCTGGTCGGCGATTATACCCTCGGAATCGTCGTCGTACTCCACTTCAACATCGTGAATAATTTTTTCAACATCAATGTTAAATTCTTTCTGCACCAGCTCGTCGCGTTCAAAAAGCTTTGTAGAATAATATCTTTTGTGAAGAATGTCGCAATCCTTTGGAAGTCGTGAAGAAATAAGATGAATTGCCGACTCTACTCTATCGTCAAAGGAATGGTGAAGCGGCGGAACGCCTTTATTCGTTCTTGCAAGCTCCACGGCACGCTTTGCACATTTTTTAACGCCTGTGCCCTTAAGTGCAGAAATTTCAAAGCACTCACATCCGAAATGCTCCGCAATTTCATCAAGATGAATTATGTCGCCGTTTCGCTTTACCACGTCAATCATATTGATTGCCATTACAACGGGAATACCGATTTCGCAAAGCTGAGTCGTGAGATAGAGATTTCTCTCAAGATTAGTTCCGTCGATGATATTAAGGATAATATCCGGCTCCTCGTTGACAAGATAGTTACGAGCAACTACCTCTTCGGGAGTGTATGGAGAAAGGCTGTAAATTCCGGGAAGGTCGGCAATTACCACATCTTTTTCGCCTTTAAGCCTGCCCTCTTTAGCCTCAACGGTAACACCTGCCCAGTTGCCTACATATTGGTTAGAGCCTGTCAAAGCGTTAAACAGCATTGTTTTTCCGCAGTTTGGATTTCCTGCCAGAGCAATTTTAATCATTATTTTCCTCCGTTTTCTTTTCGTCCCCTATATGTTAGTCTAAACTAACTCATTTGTCAAGAGTAAATTTTGTATTTTTTAAATTTATATGCAGAGTGACAGGAAATCTTGCAAAAATAATTACTATTTTTGTACTAAAACGATTTATAGACTATATATCGTAATTAGTATAATTTATAGTCTATATTGATTCTGCAAAGTTAGTATCATAAATTTATTAGGAGTGATACTGATGACTATTGCAGAAGCAACAAAAGAAAGAATTGAGGAATTGTGCAACGAAAGAGGGTTAAACTTCTGCCGCCTTGCCACAATTTCAGGTGTTCCGTACACAACAGTTAAGTCAATAATTTATAATCAAAGCAAAAATCCAAGCATAACAACTATTAAAAAAATCTGTGACGGCTTGGAGATATCAATAGTTGATTTTTTTGACACTGACACTTTCAGAAATCTTGAACAAGAAATCAAGTAAAGGTTTTTAAATAAATTATAGTTTAGTGTATCAAGTTTTACAGATACTAATTAAATTTTTGTAGGGGATGGCGTCCTCGACATCCCGTAAATAAACAGCATTGTTGGGTAACTCGCGGGTCGTCGAGGACGCCGACCCCTACGAAATGTTAGATACACACTTCCATTAAACAATAATTTAGGCTGACAAAAAGGACTGTTTCTTTCGAAACAGTCCTTTTATAATTATTCAATATTTACTGCAAATTACTCAGCGTCAGGAGCGTAGTAATCAACAAGCTTAGCAAGCTTATTGTACTTCTCGATTGAGTTATCAGCAGCGATAGCGAAGAGCTCTTCAGCCTTGCCTGGGAATGACCTCTTAAGAGCTGAATATCTTGTTTCGCCCTCAATGAACTCAACATAGTCAGCAGATGGAGCCTTGCTGTCAAGTGAGAATGGATTCTTACCCTCTGCAATAAGAGCTGGGTTGTATCTGAAGAGGTTCCAATAACCTGCTGCAACAGCCTTCTTCTGCTCTGTCTGGTTGAATGGCATCTTGATACCGTGGTTGATACAAGGAGCATAGCAGATGATGATTGAAGGTCCGTTATAAGCGGCAGCCTCCTGGAATGCCTTTAAGCACTGGTTAGCGTTAGCACCCATAGCAACCTGAGCAACGTATACATAGCCGTAGCTCATAGCAATCTGTGCAAGGTCCTTCTTCTTAACTACCTTACCTGAAGCAGCGAACTTAGCAACTGCACCTGTAGGAGTAGCCTTTGAAGCCTGACCGCCTGTATTTGAGTAAACCTCTGTATCGAATACAACGATGTTTACGTTCTCGTTTGAAGCGATTACGTGGTCAAGACCGCCGAAGCCGATATCGTATGCCCAACCGTCACCGCCGAAGATGAACTGATACTTCTTAGCTGCATAGTCAGCATCCTTAAGGAAGTCTGCTGCTGCGTCTGCTGCCTCGCCGTCAAAGCTTGTAGCCTTGAGAGCCTCGATAAGAGCGTCAGCTGCTGCTGTGTTGGTTTCAGCATCCTCATAAGTATCAAGCCAAGCCTGAGCCTTGTCAGCAACTGATGTGCCGAGAAGAACCTGAGCGTCCATAGCAAGTCTTTCTCTAATCTGCTTCTGAGCAAGCATCATACCGTAACCGAACTCTGCATTATCCTCAAAGAGTGAGTTAGACCAAGCAGGACCGTGACCCTTCTTATCAACTGTGTAAGGAGTTGAAGGAGCAGAACCACCCCAAATTGAAGAACAGCCTGTTGCGTTAGCGATATACATCTTGTCACCGAAGAGCTGTGTAGCAAGCTTTGCATAAGGTGTTTCACCGCAGCCTGCACAAGCACCTGAGAATTCAAGATATGGCTTTCTGAACTGAACGCCGATTGTGTTATTAGTAAGAGTTTCAGGCTTTGCGTCAATGTCAACAAGAGCGTCAAATGACTTCTGTGAATCAAGCTGAGAAGCGATTGGCTTCATAGTAAGTGACTTTGTAGGACATACATTTGCACAAGAACCGCAGCCTGTACAGTCAAGAGTTGAAACGATAAGAGCAAACTTATAAGGAGTTCTCTTGTGGTCAACCATCTTTGTTCCCTCCGGAGCAGCGGCAGCCTCGTCAGCGTTAAGGCAAACAGGTCTGATTACTGCGTGAGGACAAACCATTGAGCAAAGGTTACACTGAGCACACTTTGTTGGGTCCCACTCAGGAACTGTGATAGCAATACCTCTCTTCTCAAATGCTGCTGAGCCCTGAGGATATACACCGTCAGCACAGTCAACAAATGTTGAAACAGGAAGGTCATCACCATGAAGTCTGCCAACAGGGTCAAGAATGTCCTTAACAAACTTCTTCATTTCAGGACGCTCTGTAGAAATAACAAGCTCTGTTTCCTCGTCAACTGCATCCTTCCAAGAAGCAGGAACGTCAATCTTAACAAGCTCCTTAGAGCCTCTGTCGATACCTGCACAGTTAGCATTAACAACAGCCTCGCCCTTCTTAGAGAACTTCTTAACAACGGCTGCTTTCATAAGCTCGATAGCCTTTTCAACAGGAAGAATATTTGAAATGGTGAAGAATGCTGACTGGAGAATTGTTGATGCTCTACCAGGAAGACCAACTTCCTCAGCAATCTTAATACCGTTAATTGTGTAGAACTGAATATTGTTCTCTGCAATGTATCTCTTCATCTTAGCAGGAAGCTCTTTATCAAGCTCCTCAGGAGTCCAGATACAGTTGAGGAGGAATGTACCGCCCGGAACAATATCCTGTACCATATCATACTTTGTTACATATGAAGGATTATGACATGCAACGAAGTTAGCCTTATTGATAAGGTATGTTGATGTAATCGGAGAAGAACCGAAACGAAGGTGAGATACTGTAATACCGCCTGACTTCTTTGAATCGTAGAAGAAATAGCCCTGTGCGTACATATCAGTATTATCACCGATAATCTTGATAGAATCCTTGTTAGCACCTACTGTACCGTCTGAACCAAGGCCCCAGAACTTACAAGAGGTTGTACCTGCAGGAGTTGTATCAGGAGTTTCTGTAACATCAAGTGAAAAGTTAGTTACGTCATCGTGGATAGAAAGAGTGAATTCCTTCTTCGGCTGGGCAGCATTCATATTGTTATATACTGCGATAATGTGAGCAGGAAGAGTATCCTTAGAGCCAAGACCGTAACGTCCGCCGTAAACAGGAACTGAAGCAAACTCTGAATCTTTAAGAGCTGCAACAACATCAAGGTAGAGAGGCTCGCCAAGTGAACCAGGCTCCTTAGTTCTGTCGATAACTGAAATTGACTTAACGCTCTTTGGCATAACGTCAAGGAGATGCTTAACTGAGAATGGTCTGTAAAGGTGAACCTTAATCATACCAACCTTCTCGCCTCTTGCGTTAAGGTAATCAACAGTTTCCTGAATAGTGTCACAAACAGAGCCCATAGCAACGATGATTCTCTCAGCGTCTTCAGCACCATAGTAGTTGAAGAGCTTGTAGTCTGTGCCAATCTTCTCGTTTACTTTGTTCATATACATCTCTGTTGCTGCAACAGCATCATTATAATACTTGTTACAAGCCTCACGATGCTGGAAGAAGATATCGCTGTTCTCGGCAGAGCCACGAAGAACAGGTCTCTCAGGATTAAGTGCTCTTGCACGGAACTCCTGAATATCCTCCATATCAACCATTGACTTAAGGTCGTCATAGTCCCAAACCTCAATCTTCTGAATCTCGTGAGAGGTACGGAAACCGTCAAAGAAGTGAAGGAAAGGAACACGGCTCTTGATAGTTGCAAGGTGAGCAACTGCACCTAAGTCCATAACCTCCTGAACGTTTGCAGAGCAAAGCATTGCATAACCTGTCTGACGGCAAGCCATAACGTCTGAATGGTCACCGAAAATGTTAAGTGCGTGAGTAGATACGCAACGTGCTGATACGTGAATAACAGATGGGATAAGCTCACCTGCAATCTTGTACATATTAGGAATCATAAGGAGCAATCCCTGTGATGCTGTATATGTAGTAGTAAGTGCACCTGCTGAAAGAGAGCCGTGAACAGCACCTGCTGCACCAGCCTCTGACTCCATCTCGGCAACCTTAACGGTCTGACCGAAAATGTTCTTTACTCCTCTTGCTGCCATAGCGTCGGTTTCCTCAGCCATGTTTGAAGAGGGAGTGATTGGGTAAATTGCGGCAACTTCTGTGAACGCATAACTTACGTGTGCTGCAGCACTGTTACCGTCCATAGTTTTCTTTTTTCTTGCCATAGAACTTCCTCCTAAAGTTTATAAAAAATTACTTAATTAAAGTTTTAGAGATGTTAAAAATCCCTAACCTCGCTAATTATATCACTTAAATATCATAAATTCAACAATTAATATAAAAAAAGATAATACTATGCATAAAATTAATATGTAAATTTTGACGAATACTTTGCAAAAAAAGAAGTCCTCCTGATAGGAAGACCTCATAGTTTCATTTTATTCAGCCGACTGCTTGATTTTCTTATCGCAGACAAAGTGCATAATTATCTCGGCAATGTATATAGCGAGAGTTACAAACCAGCCGATTTGCATACCGCCGATAATTACACCTAAAACCACGAAAACAACAGTATTGATTATGCTGAAAATCATATTTCTGATTAAGCCTGTTTTTGTAGAAGAAAACAGCGAAGAAATAATTACTGCAAGGGATAGCACAACAACGAGTGCCATACTCACAAGCGGCATCATTACGCTGCCTATTTCAATCTCACCTTTAACAAGCCCCATAATCAAAGTTACAAGGCTGATGTCATCATACATAGGCAGGCACATTGATGCAAGCGGTGTAAAAAACAGCACGAGCCTTACAATGAGCAGCGGTGATGCGATTGACGAGCTTTTCAAAATTCCCGTAAAATGATTAACTGCGTCAACCTCTTTCTGTGCCTTTCGGGCGTCATCCTCAAGACGCTCCTCAAGGTTGTAATACATAATATTTACACCGCATTTGGGGCAGTTTTCTTTCATATAGAAAGGACTTAATTTTTCGTTACATTTGGGACAGCGGTTATTCATTTATCACACCTCCCGAAACAGCCTTTGCCTTTTCTTCTCTCTTAACTGCAATTTCTTCTCTTATAGTCTTAAGCTTGTCGCCTGTAAGGTCATACCAGATATACGGAATAAGCTGAAGCAGACCTAAAAGCCAAGGAACGAGAACGTACATTGCCCAAAGGAGCATATCGGTATTGTCGCCCTTTACGGTAGTTTCAACACCGTTGACAGTCTTATATGTCAAGCCGATAACCGGCAGAAGAGCAGTACCGATAGAGGTGGAAAGAGAGCCTGAAAGCTTACCCACAAAGGTCAGCACAGAGAACGAAACGCCCTCGTTTCTCTCCCCTGTTTTCCACTCCATATAGTCGATTGTGTCGGCAATCATTTCCGTCGGAATAACGCTGTTTATAGTGTTGAAGAAAGAATAGATAAAGTTCTGTACCAAAAGAAGCGGAACGATAACGGCAATCTTATCATATCCCAAAAGTCCCACAAGGAACACTATAACGCCGACAACAGCTCTTGAAACGGCATTCAAAATAACAATCTGTCTGTTGTCAAATTTCTTTTTAAGTTTAGGGATAAGCAGATATGTAACAAACCCGAAAATAGTACCCGGAAGTGTGATTATAAGCGTCAGGGAATTTATGTTAATAACCTCGGCAAAATAGTATGTCTGGAACACACCTGCAAGACCTGAAAGGCTGCCGAGAACATTACCGCAGACAATAAGCATCAGCGGTTTATTATGGAACATCACCTTAAAGCCCTCAAGAACGCTTGGCTCCTTAACAGTCTGCACTACACGCTCCTTACAGCATCTGCCGGCAAGAGAGAAAAGTCCCATACCGAAAGTACCTGCAATAACTGCCATAAGGAAGAACACCTGCGGAAGAGAAAGCCCGATAATGTTATTGTTGCTCATATCCATCAGGACAACGAGAGTTGTGGTGGAAAGTCCGCCGATAAGACCGCTGATAAATCTTGCGGTGGAAATTGCTCGTGTTCTGTCAGACGGCGATGGTGAAATTGCCGCACTCATTCCCCAAAACGGCACGTCACCGATTGTATAGAAAAATTCCCATATAAAATATGAGAGATACATATAAACAATTTTTATTGCCGTAGTTTTAACGTCGGCAAGGATAAGCGGCCCCGAAAACAGCAGTATTGTAGTTACCGCAAGCGGCAGCGGAACAAACAAAAGATACGGTCTGAGCTTACCGTAGCGAGTTCTCGTTCTGTCAATAATACCGCCCAAAAGCGGGTCGTTGACGGTATCCCAAATACCGAGAAACAAAATCATAGTTGATACTGCCTGTGCAGGAATACCGAAAACCTTTGTAAAAAACAGCGACAGATAACCGCCGGCAATAAGATTATAGCCGAACACCTGACCTGCATTTGCAAAGCCGTAGGCAAGATTTTCTTTAACGCCTACATAACGCACATCGTCTGCCATATATTTTCCCCCTTAAAGAGATATGAAAATATCTCATACTCCTATTAAAACAAAAAGGTTGACTTTCGTCAACCTTTTTTTGTCAGTATTTGGTTTTTGATTACTTTTTCTCAGTGGTGTCCTCTTTAGCGGTTTCACCCTTTGACTTGTAATCGTCATACCTGTTTTCGAGCTTTTCGTATTTGCCTGTTTTCATATCTTTCTTAAGAACGGTTTTGCCGTCATATGAGATATAATACTCGCCTACTGCCTCAAAGCTGTATGTAGCCTTGCCCTCGTCAGTGGTAACATCGCTCTGTGTCATAACGTTAGCGGCAACCTTGATATACTTGTCGCCCTCAACATTAACACCGCTTTTTGAAACCATAAAGGTATAGCTGTCCTTAACATCTGCAAGGCCAAGCTCTTCCTCTGTATAGGCATTCTTAATGAAATTGATAGCATCAGAATCTTTGATAGCGGCATTTTCCGTTTCAATAGTCTTAGTTGTTGAAACAGAAGAAGTAGCAGATGTATCCTTTTCACCTGATGTTGTTTCAGTTTCATCGCTTGATGAGCAAGCAGCGAAAACACAGCCTATCATAAGGACAGACAGAATTACTGCTAATAACTTTTTCATTTTAATCACCTTTGTATGAAAACGAAATTATTCTTCGTTCTCGTCCTCATCACAATCGCACATTTCAAATTCAAGCTTTTCACCGCAGTTAGGGCAGTTGATAGAACCCTCCATAACTGTATCCTCGTCAACAGTGAAAGTCTCGTTACAAAGAGGACATTCAACCTCAAACTCTGCATCCTCGCAGTCGTCGTCACAGCAGTCACAGCAATCGCAGTCGTCGTAATCGCCGTAAACTTCTTCCTCAAGCTCTGCAAGGTCCTCGTCAACAGCGTCAACCTGGTCTGCAAGAAGCTCTACGCCCTCTGTCATATCGTCAATATCCTCAACAAGATTTGAAAGAACATCAACAATAGCGTTGAAAACCTTTGTTTCCTTTTTATTACCGTCAAGGTCAAGTCCGTCAAGAAGTCCCTTGAGATATCCTAAGCTTTCTGTTGTTTCCATAGTTAAAACTCCTTTAGTATATTATGGTATAGTATATCCTGATACTTATGCTCTTTCCATATATTCACAGGTTCTTGTGTCGATTCTAATCATATCGCCCTCGTTAATAAAGAGAGGAACACGAATTTCAGCACCTGTTTCAACCTTTGCAGGCTTGAGAGTGTTTGTAGCTGTATTACCCTTAAGACCAGGCTCTGTCTCTGTTACCTCAAGAGTAACGAATGTAGGAGGCTCAACGCCAAAAACCTTACCCTTGTATGAAAGGATACGGCAAACCTCATTTTCCTTAACAAACTTGAAGTTGTCTGAAAGGTCAGCCTCTGAAACAGGAATCATATCGAATGTTTCGTTATCCATAAAGTAGTAAAGGCCGTCGTCGTTATAAGAGTAAGCCATTTCTCTTCTCTCAATATATGCTGTTGGGAACTTTGCTGTTGGGTTGTAGCTCTTTTCAACTACTGAGCCTGTAATAACGTTCTTAGTCTTTGTTCTTACAAAAGCTGCACCCTTACCCGGCTTAACATGCTGGAACTCGATAACCTGAAGAACGTTACCGTCCTCTTCAAATGTTACACCGTTTCTGAAATCACCTGCTGATATCATAGAATTTACCTCCGAGATATTATTATCATTATTTTTTGTAATTATTACTTGAATACATTTTATAATATTTCCATCAATAAATCAATACCCATTTTGTAACTATCCTTGCCATATCCGCAAATTTGTTTAACGCATACGTCTGTAATGACAGAAATTTTGCGAAAATCCTCTCTTTTATGGATATCCGACATATGGACCTCAACAAAAGGAGTGAAATCGCTGACCGCCTCAATAGCATCACGGATAGCATAGGAATAATGAGTATACGCTCCGGCATTTATAACAACGCCGTCAAATTCATCCTTGCTTTCGTGGATAACGTCGATTATGTCACCCTCGTGATTAGACTGGAAGAAAGAAACCTTTGCACCGTTTGCCTTGCCGTAAAGCTTAAGCTCCTCGTTTATCTGCTTAAGAGTTTCACCGCCGTAAACATTCTTTTTCCTTATTCCTGTCATATTAAGATTAGGACCGTTTAAAACAAGTATCTTTTTCATAATGTCACCTAAAAATAATAGGAGCGATAAAAACCGCTCCTATATGTATAAAACTATTATTTATACTTTCTCTTACGAGCAGCCTCGCTCTTCTTTTTACGAGCAACTGAAGGCTTTTCATAATGTTCTCTCTTACGTACTTCCTGGATAATACCGTCACGGGATGTCTGACGCTTAAAACGTCTGAGTGCACTATCGAGAGACTCATTTTCCTTAACTTTTACCTGACTCATTTCATTCCCTCCCTCCGACCACTTCGGGGGTATTTGATACTTTTTCAATATCCGAGTGAGATTATATACAAAAAGATTTTAAAAGTCAAGTATTTTCACGAGAAATATATAAAACTATCCAAAAAATATGAAAAGAGAGCCTTAATGTCGAAAATAAAGACCTTATTTTTTGCCTGAAAATCTTTTGGTTTCAATTTACATTTGACTTTTTATCGTTTTCGATGTAATATAGAACATATGTTCGATACAATAAATTTTTATCAAAAGAGGCGTAATAATATGGAAAGACAAATACTTCATATCGACTGCAACAAATTTTATGCCAGCGTGGAATGTTACCTGCATCCTGAGCTGAGGGATAAGCCGGTAGCCGTAGGGGGATGCGAAGAATCTCGTCACGGAATAATACTGACTAAAAATGAAATCGCGTCAAAATATAATCTTGTGGTAGGAGAGCCGCTGTGGAAAGCACGGCAGAAATGTCCCGACCTGATAATCGTTCCGCCTCATTTCCCCACATATATTGAGTTTTCCCAAAAGGTGAGAAATATTCTTGAGGACTACACCGACCTGATTGAGCCTTTCGGACTTGACGAAAGCTGGATAGATGTTACGGGAGATTGGTATAAATCCGGAGAGGAAATCGCATACGAAATCAATCGCCGTGTCCGTGAAGAAATAGGCATAACCGTCAGCATCGGAGTGAGCTTTAACAAAATTTTTGCAAAGCTTGGCTCGGACTACAAAAAGCCTGACGCCGTCACCATAATAACTAAGGATAACTACAAGGATATAGTATGGCCGCTCCCCTGTTCCGACTTGCTTATGGTAGGTCCTGCCACAACGAGAAAGCTTAATTACTACGGTATTAAAACTATCGGCGACCTTGCCTGTGCCGATATGAAATTCATCAAAAGCATTTTAGGTAAAAACGGCGAAATGCTGAAAAGAAACGCTATGGGGCTTGATACGTCGCCTGTTCGCCATATGGATTTGGAGCGTGACATAAAAAGCATAGGAAATTCCACAACTACGCCGAGAGATTTGGTAAATGATGAGGATGTGAAAATCGTCCTGACTGTTCTTGCAGATAGCGTGGCAAGACGAATGAGAGAGCATAATCTGAAAGGCACAACTGTTTCGATTTACGTCAGAGACAGGCAGCTTCAAAGCTTCACACGGCAAAAGCACCTTTCGGCACCTACTAACGTTACAGAGGAGATAACTAAAGAGGCGTTCGCACTTTTTCAGGCAAATTACATTTGGAATGAGCCTATAAGAAGTGTGGGTGTAAGTATGACCGATTTTGATTTTGAAACCGAAGTGCAATTTGATTTATCAAAAACTGTTGAGAAAAGAGAGAGAATGGAACAGCTTGACAAAACAGTAGACAGGCTGAAAAACAGATACGGAAATTATTGTATTCAGCCTGCAACGGCACTTATAGACACCGAGCTTTCCCACTTCAATCCCTTTGAGGAGCATATAATTCATCCTGTTTCGCCAATGTAAAAATCAGCAAAAAAACAACTCCGATACCGCTTGATATCGGAGCTTTTTCATAGCAATTACAATAAGCCTGACGCTTATTTCATGCTTTCCTCGTAAGCCTTAATCATCTTCTTAACCATCTGACCGCCTACTGAGCCGGCCTGCTTAGAAGTAAGGTCACCGTTGTAGCCGTTCTTAAGGTTTACACCAACCTCTCAGTGCGTTTTTTTACATATTAAAATGCACTGATTTTTGCAAGATATTCAACTAACTTGCCATATCCTGTCTATTAACGACATTTTCCTGAATATTACCGATAAATCGATAATAGATTGTGATTTTTTGCGTGTAGGGTACATTTTTGCCTGCGATTTGCTTGTTCTCGGGCAGTACCTTT
>JAQXUH010000071.1 GCA_029219885.1 Eubacteriales bacterium
CTGAATTTCGTGATTGCCCTTAACGGTAATTTCTACCATACCGCCGCCTGAGGTAACAACATATTCCTTTTCCTCAAGCTCGGCTCTTTTAGATTCAATATTTTCCTGCATTTTCTGAGCCTGACGGAGCATACTCTGCATATTCTGCGGTCCGCCGCCCATTCCCTGTGGAAGTCTTGCTTTCATAGATTTATTCTCCTAATTTTATTTAAAATTTATTTCAACATTATTTTCTGCCTGGTGGATAAGGTCCTCCAGCAAGTCACGCTTTTGTGCTGTTGCGTCATTGTGCTTGACAATACCAAGCTTGTAGGCCTTGCCTGTAACCTCGTAAAGTGCCTGCTTAATCGCCTTTGACGAGGTAGGTATTTTGAGAAACTCACGAACAGACGGATTCGCACTGTCAATGAGGAAATATTCACCTCTGATATACGCCTTTGCACCATTGAGAACGCCGTAAAGAGCGATTGCGTTTTTGTGGATAACATCCATAAAATCGTCCCATTCTTCAAAGGCCGTCTGTACATTAGGGTCAGCCTGTGGCTGAGGTGGCTCAGGCTGCGGAACAGGTGGCTCAGGCTGCGGAACAGGTGGCTCTTCTGCTTTGTACTGCACAGCAGGTGGCTCGTCCTGTGGCTTTTCTTCAACCTGCGGTTTAATTTCAGGTGCAGGTGAAGCTTCAGGCTTTGGTGCAGGAGTATTATTGACACTCTCCTGTGCTTTAGCCTGCGGTGTCGGTGAAAGGGGAGCACTTGCGGGAACGCCACGCTTAACTGCTCTTTCAAGCTGAGAAAGTCGCTCAAGCAAAGCGTCCTGTGACGCATCAAGCTTTGGCTCGCAAAGCTTAACAAAGGCCATTTCAAGCTCAATTCTCGCCGTGGCACCTGTCTTGATTTTCGTCAAGGTGTCCTGAAACAAATCAAGAGCGTAAATAACATTTTCGAGGGTGAAATTCTTTGCACTTTCGCAGATTGCGTTGTAGTCATCATCGGTGCAGATAATAAGTTCTCTGCTGTTTTTCACCGTTTTCACAACAAGGAAATTTCTGAAATGGTTAATCATTTCAACGCAGAGACGCTCCATATCAAAACTGTTCTGATAAAGCTGCGAAATTTCTTCCATAGCACCGGAGCTGTCCTTGGCACAAATACAGTCTGCCAGGCGATACATAGCCTCTTTACCTGCGATACCGGCAACCTCGGACACCAGAGCAGAGTCGATATTCTTGCTTCTTCCTGAGCATTGGTCGAGAATCGAAAGTCCGTCACGAAGTGCACCGTCGGCAATTCTTGCAATAAGAACGGCGGCGTCGTCGGTAAGATTAAGTCCCTCAAGACCTGCAACCTCTTTAAGTCTGACAGACATAGTTTCAGGCTGAATACGCTTGAAATCAAAACGCTGACAGCGTGAAAGAATTGTGGCAGGAAGCTTGTGAACTTCGGTAGTGGCAAGAATGAAAATTACGTGAGCGGGAGGCTCCTCAAGAGTTTTCAGCAAAGCGTTGAACGCACCTTGCGAAAGCATATGAACCTCGTCGATAATGTAAACTCTGTACTTTCCTCGAGATGGAGTGTAGTTAGCTTCCTCTCTCAGCTCACGGATATTGTCAACGCCGTTGTTAGAGGCGGCGTCAATTTCAACAACGTCATAAATAGTACCGCTGTCAAGACCTCTGCAAACCTCACATTCGTTACAAGGCTCGCCGTCAATACTGTTTTCGCAGTTGACCGCCTTGGCAAGAATTTTAGCACAAGTGGTTTTACCTGTACCTCTTGAGCCTGTAAAGAGATAGGCGTGAGAAATTCTGTTCTCTTTTATTTCGTTTTTAAGGGTAGATGTAACGTGGTCCTGACCGTAAACGTCGGAAAAGACCTTTGGTCTGTATTTTCTGTATAATACCTGATACAAATAATCACCCCTATATGCTGATAGAATTAAAAGGCAGAAGCTCTTATTTCATAATGTAACGCACAGACTTGTCTGCGGCACACAGAATAATCCACTTATTGCTGCTCGGTTCCCCGCCTGACAAGGTTCGTAGCATCCCGTTGCACAGGGCCCGTACGCTACACTATGAAATAAGGATATCCCCTACCTTTTACTGACTTATTATACTATATGATTATTCAGAAATCAAGACTTTTTCAATCTCTGCATAATAAATATAATGGAAATCTTTATCAGGATACCATTTGCCTGCAATAGATGTGTCAATAAAATCTTTCGGGTCAAATTTACTCTTTGCCATTTTTCTGCAAACGAGAACGATTTTTGCCTCGGTGAAATAAGGTGCTTTCTCGTCAAAGCAAGGAGTTAAACCGCACTCCTTAACCTTGTCAACCTCTCTGCCGCTTTTTGAGCCGCAGACAGCGTGAATGTCCTTTTTTCTCTCCTCGTCGCAAAAGCTCAAAGTGAAATAATTCTTCTTGTTTAAAAATTCCTCGGTGTATCTTTGAGGACGGATGTAAACTGTTGCACAAGGCTTGCCCCAAAGCTCGCCGATTGCACCCCAGGAAACGGTCATTGTGTTAAGACTTTCGCCGTCACCTGCGGTAACAAGCCCCCAATTTTTGCTGAGGAGCTCTACAACATTATCCTTAACCTCTGTAATGTCAACTTCCTTAAACATACTTCATCACTCCAAATGAAAAATATACCTCCCTCGTTATCAAGGGAGGCGATTAGGTAAATTACTTAATGAACTTTACAAGCTCAAGAG
Source organism: Eubacteriales bacterium (assembly GCA_029219885.1). Lineage (GTDB taxonomy): Bacteria > Bacillota > Clostridia > Oscillospirales > Acutalibacteraceae > Eubacterium_R. Next base: position 2,720 of record JAQXUH010000071.1, read on the forward strand.
CAGCGTTAATATCGCCGTCAACCTTAAGCTTACCTGTTGTAAATGCAACAACAGGGTCAAGCTTGCCGTTAATAAGCTTGATAAAATTAGTTGCGTTCATTGTGAGAATAGCGTTGCGGTCATAATACTCATAAGGCTCAACGTGAACCTGACCGTCCTTAATCTCGATATAGAAAATACCCTCAACCTTGCCGATAAGGTTAATCTGGAAAGCAAGTGTTCCCGGTACAGATGAAACATCTGTGTTTAAAAACTTTTTTCTCGTTGTCTGAACAACGGAATCATATGTCATTGCCATTACTTTTTCCTCCTGTTATTTTTTTACATATTAATTATAGCACACAAGAAAAAATATATCAAGATAATAAGTTAGACATATAACGACAAAATATAGTTTAGCAAAGGTGTGTAGCTGATATTTCGTAGGGGTCGGCGTCCTCGACGACCCGTGAGTTACCCAACAATGCTGTTTTTTTACGGGATGTCGAGGACGCCATCCCCTACAAAAATTCAATTAGTATCTGTAAAACTTGATACGCTAAACAATAATTTACCTCGATTATTCATCAAAAAAGCTCCCGACGAAGGGAGCTTTTTGTTATTTGATTAGCTGGCGGATGATTTCTTCTGCCTTTTTAACGTCTGCTTTGCCACGTGAATTTTTCATAACGTAGCCGAACATAACGTTGATAGCCTTATCCTTGCCGTTTTTGATATCCTCAACAGCCTTTGGATTAGCGTCGATTGCACCTTGGCAAAGTGCCTTAAGGTCGTCGTCGGAAAGTCCTGCAAGGTCCTCTGCCTTAACGTATTCGTTAACGTCCTTACCGCTTTCAAGCATTTGAGAGAGTACCTCTTTAGCCTTGTTTGCTCTGATTTTCTTTTCGTCAACGAGCTTAACAAGGTCTGCAAGCTGTGCGGCGGTTGTCTTGATATCAAAATTCTCCTTATCCTCTTCCGTCTGGAGAGTGGCATAAACAGTAGAAATAATCAGGTTGAGCACGTTTGACGGACTTGCACCTGCATTTACTGCGTCATCAAAGAATTTTGTAACGTTCTTATACTTATATATAAGTCTTGCGTTATTCTCGGGAAGTCCCATTTCCAGATATCTCTTGAGCTTTGCGTCGGGAAGCTCGGGAAGTGATGCTCTGATTTCCTCAACTCTTTCGGGAGAAATGTAAAATCTGAGAATATCAGGCTCAGGGAAATAGCGGTAATCGTCGGCATTTTCCTTTGAACGAAGAACGTAAACCGTGTCGCTGTTTGCGTCATAACGCATAGTGGACTGAATTACCTTTTCTCCTGCGTCGAGAATATCCTCCTGCCTTTCCATTTCAAGCTCCATAGCACGAACAATGTTGGAAAGAGAGTTGATATTTTTAATCTCTGTTCTTGTGCCCCAAGGTTCACCCGGCTGATGAATTGACACGTTTACGTCGCATCTCATTGAGCCCTCCTGCATTTTACAGTCGGAAACGCCAACGTTACGCATAATAAGCTGAAGCTTTTCTGCATATTCCTTTGCCTCTTCAGGTGAGGAAATGTCAGCCATAGAAACTATCTTGATAAGAGGAACACCGCCTCTGTTATAGTCAACATAGGTGTAACCGCCGTCATGGATAAGCTTTCCTGCGTCCTCTTCAATGTGAATACGCTCAATTCTAATCTTTTTGCCTGAATCAAGTTCCACATATCCGTCAACGCAGAGAGGCTCGTCAAACTGCGAAATCTGGTAAGCTTTCGGCAAATCGGGATAAACGTAATTTTTTCTGTCCATATGGGAGTTGTTGTTAATCTTACAGTTTACTGCAAGACCTGCCCTGACAGCGTACTCAATAACCTGCCTGTTAAGAATAGGCAAAGCACCCGGCTGACCTGTGCATACAGGACAGCAATGAGTATTAGGCTCGCCGCCGAACTGCGTTGTACAGCCGCAGAAAATCTTGGTCTTGGTAGCAAGCTCAATATGAGTTTCAATACCGCATACTAACTGATAGCTCACAGTAAGACACCTCCCTCAAAATTATCCACCTGAACGTTGCCGTTTTTCTCAAAGAAATATGCAGCGTTCATTATTGTTTTTTCAGAAAACTTCCTGCCGATAATCTGCATACCGATTGGAAGACCGTTGCTGTCATTTTTTACGGGAACGCTGATTGCAGGAACGCCTGTAATGTTGATAGGTACAGTTGCAATATCGGAAAGGTACATTTCAACAGGAGACGCACCCTTGAAGTTAAGCGGGAATGCCGTGTTCGGTGCGGTAGGAGCGATTATAATGTCGCAGGTGTTGAAAATATCCTCAAAGTCCGCAATAATATTTTCACGAAGAAGGCAGGCTTTTTTGTAATAAGCGTCATAGTAGCCGGAGGAAAGCACATAAGTGCCAAGCATAATTCTCCTCTTAACCTCGTCGCCGAATCCCTCTGTTCTTGTTTTAAGAATCATTTCTTCAACATCGTTGAAATTCTCTGCTCTGTAGCCGTAGCGGATACCGTCGTATCGTCCAAGGTTAGATGACGCCTCGGCACAGGCGATAATGTAGTAAACAGGAAGTGCCTGCTTTAAAACAGGAAGCTTAATGTCCACAATTTCAGCACCATTGTCCTCAAAGAACTTTACAGCGTCGAAAATTGCAGTTTTAATCTCGTCATTGATGCCCTCAAAATATTCCTGTGCAATACCAATCTTAAGTCCCTTGACGTCTGCTTTGCCAAGACTGTCGGCAATATTTCCGAAATCGAAATCAACACTTGTCTGGTCATTTTCGTCAACGCCTGAAATGGAGTCAAAAACGATAGCGGCATCCTTAACGGAATTTGAAAGCACGCCGATTTGGTCAAGAGATGAGCCGTAGGCAATAAGTCCGTAACGTGAAACGGCACCATATGTTGGCTTAAGTCCCACGATACCGCAGAATGACGCAGGCTGACGAACTGAGCCGCCTGTATCAGAGCCGAGACCGTATGCCGCAATATTAGCACAGACTGCTGATGCCACGCCGCCTGAAGAACCGCCTGTAACGTGAGCAGTATTTCTCGGGTTTAAAGGAGCACCGTAACAGCTTGTTTCGCTGGTGGAGCCCATAGCAAATTCGTCCATATTTGTTTTGCCAAGCATAACTGCACCCTGAGCCTTGAGCTTTGTCCAGGCAGTTGCGTCATAGTATGGACGGAAACCACGGAGAATTTTTGAGCAGCAGGTGGTAAGGTCGCCGTCGGAGCAGATATTGTCCTTTAAAGTCATAGGAATACCTGTAAGTGCTGTTGCTGTGCCGTCGGCAATCATTTTGTCTGCAGTTTCAGCCGCTTTGCGTGCCTTGTCAAAGGTGGTGGAAACATAAGCGTTGTATTTTTCGTTATCAGCTTCAATGGCTGAAATATATTTTTCTGTCAGCTCGGCGGAAGAAATCTCGCCTGCTGAAAGCATTTTTGATAAAGGAGCAATAATTTCTTTCATTTATATACCTCCCTTTACGCAGAAACAGCCCTTTGAGCCGTTGACATTTGACAAGATTTTCTCGTTAGGAAGTGACTCCTTAACAACATCCTCCCTGAATTCCTCAGCAGGAGTTGCCTTTGACGATACGTTTCTAATCTTGTCTGCATCGCCCTCAACGGAATTGTTGATAGTGTCCGCAAAAGCAATAATATCATCCATATCCCTGATGATTTTATCAAGCTCGTCGTCGCTGAAATCAAGCCTTGCAAGGTGTGCAAGCTTTAAAACCTCTTCTTTAGTAATCATAAGTAAAACTCCTTATTTTCTGAGCTTAATGTGTACTTCACGAAGCTGCTGCTCGGTAAGCTCGTTAGGTGCCCCGCACATAAGGTCCTGAGCCTTGCCGTCCATTGGGAACGGAATAACCTCTCTGATGTTATCCTCATTTCTCAGGAGCATAATCATACGGTCAATACCGGGAGCCATACCTGCGTGAGGTGGAGCACCGAACTGGAATGCGGTGTAAAGTGCACCGAATTTCTCCTTGAGTACATCTTCGTCGTAGCCTGCAATTTCAAACGCTTTCTTCATAATGTCGATATCGTGGTTACGAACAGCACCTGATGAAAGCTCAACGCCGTTGCATACGATATCGTACTGATATGCAAGAATAGTAAGAGGGTCCTGATTTTCAAGAGCGTCAAGACCGCCTTGAGGCATAGAGAAAGGGTTGTGGGTAAAGCCAATCTTCTTTTCTTCCTCTTTATACTCAAACATCGGGAAATCGTTGATGAAACAGAAGCGGTATGCGTTCTTTTCAATCAAATCAAACATTTCACCAAGTCTTGTTCTGATTTGTCCTGCGTAGTCGGCAGCCTTTGATTCTGTATCGGCAATGAAGAAAATAGTGTCGCCGATTTCAAGATTAGCAAGGTCAGCAAGCTCTGCCTTCATATCGTCAGGAATAAACTTGTCGATAGGTCCCTTGTAGGTCTTATCCTCCTGAACAAGAAGATAGCCGAGACCGCCCATACCGATAGACTGTGCAAATTTAAGGAGCTTTTCGTGCTTACCCTTTGAGATTTCCTCGTGAACCTTAATTGCTCTTACTGTCTGTCCGTGGAATGGCTTGAATGAGCATCTCTGGAAAAATTCCGTAACGTCGATTATTTCAAGAGGGTTTCTCAAATCAGGCTTGTCTGTGCCGTACTTGAGCATAGCGTCCTTGTAGCTGATAACAGGATATGGTGCGTCTGTTACCTCATAGCCCTCAGGTGCAAATTTCTTAAATGTCTTTGTGAGAACTTCCTCACCAACCTTGAAAACATCCTCCTGTGTAGCAAAGCTCATTTCAAAGTCAAGCTGATAGAACTCACCCGGTGAACGGTCTGCTCTTGCGTCTTCATCACGGAAGCAAGGTGCGACCTGGAAATACTTATCAATGCCTGATACCATAAGGAGCTGTTTGTACTGCTGAGGAGCCTGAGGGAGAGCATAGAACTTTCCCTTATGAACTCTTGACGGAACAACATAGTCTCTTGCACCCTCAGGTGATGATGCACAGAGGATAGGTGTCTGAATTTCAACAAAGCCCATTTCTGTCATTACCTGACGAAGATATGAAATAACATTGCTCCTGAAAAGCATATTGTCCTTAACCTTTTGATTTCTCAAATCAAGGAAACGGTACTGAAGTCTTTTGTCCTCTCTTGTTTCCTTGGAAGTCTGAATCTCGAACGGGAGAGGCTGACGAACCTTGCCGAGAGTTGTAACGCTCTTTGCCTCAACCTCAATAGTACCTGTGGCAATTTTAGGGTTGATAGTCTCTTCATCTCTCTTTTGAACAGGACCCTCGATTGAAAGACAGTCCTCTTTTGAAATGCCGTCAAGAAGTGAGGTGTCACGCATTACAACCTGCATAACGCCGTACATATCGCGAAGGTCGATAAAGGATACACCGCCGTGGTCCCTGATATTTTCTACCCAACCTGCAATTTTAACGTTGCTGTTAATGTCAGCTTCTGAAAATTCGCCCAGTGTTTTTGTTCTGTAAACTGTTGAAAACTCCATAAAAAATCTCCTTTTCTGTCAATCTTTCTACAAAATAAAATAAGCAGTCTCAAGTCCAATAGGACGAAAGACTGCTTCCGTGGTACCACCTAAATTAGCCGAAAATAACGGCTCACTCAACGGAATTAACGCTTCCACACGCTTGGATTTACTGACGGATAACCGCTTTCTGCCAAGAGCTCCGAGATGTTTTTCACCTATCGCACCTGCTGTCTTTCACCAACCGACAGCTCTCTGAAAGGATATCAAAAGGGCTACTCTTCTCTTCCACGCCTATAATATAGTAGTATAATAACACTTTAATTTCCGTTAGTCAACAAGAATTTTTAATTATTATTTACATTATATTGGATGTTTATTGTAAATTGATTTAAAAATGTTGACTTTTTGTAAAAAAACGCATATAATAATAGTGGAATCAGGAAGATTCCTTTTAAGTGCTTCACAGCTTTGAATGTGAGCCTTAATTTAAGCGCTTCACTGCTTTGAATGTGAGCCTTTAATTGAAGCGTTTCGCTGCTTTAAGTGCGAACCTTGTGTGGAAAGGTAGTTTTATCTTTCCACACTTTTGATTTATAGGTGGAGAATATGGACTTCTATTTTATAGATGAAAATTATATTGATTTTCTTCAAGATTTCGAAAAAGAAAAACGAGGATTTACCAGGGTGCCGAATGTTAGATACGGAGATAAAAATAAGTTTTCTTTTGGTTCGGTATTAAAGGTTAATGGTTACAATTATTATGTGTCAGTTTCATCTTTTAAGACACCTCAAGAAGCAAATATTTTAATCAGAGTGCCTGGAGATAATATTGAAATTAAAGGCTCGCTACGATTCAATTATATGGTTCCGGTGCCTGATTCTTGTTTAACACGCCTGATTATTAAAGACATTTCTGACGAAAAATATAGAGATTTGCTTAACAAAGAATATGCGTTTTGTCAAGCTAATGAAGAACGTATAATGAAAAAGGCTAACAGTATTTACGGCAGAGTGGTGGAGAATAAAAAGCCGATTTTGACTCATAATAGTTGCGATTTCAAAATTCTTGAAGCTGCATATGAGGCTTACATAAGTAGATAAACAAGCAAGAAACAATAAAATTTTAAAATTTAAGGTTTAAAAGCGTGTGTCTGCAAATGACACACGCTTTTATTGTGTTGTAAAGTGAGTGGAGTTAAAAGTTTTTGCACAAAGAAAAAAGTGAAAACGCAAACTGCATATTAAAAAATAGTTAATATTGTGTATTGAATGATGTACAGAAAGATAGTATTATGTATAAAAAGAAAGGTAGTGATAATTATGAAAAAGACAAACATCAGGTCAATTTGCTTTACGGGAGTTATGGCGGCACTTGTATTCGTGTTTACGTTCACATTTAAAATTCCGCTTGGTAACGGCTACACTCATTTGGGTGATGCGTTCATCTTCCTTTGTGCTTACCTTTTAGGCGGTAAAAAAGCTCCCTTTGCAGCAGGCTTAGGTGCTGCTCTGGCAGATTTGGTTTCAGGCTATACAATGTGGATTGTACCTACATTTATTGCAAAGTTTCTTATGGCAGGCGTGTGCTGTATTGTGGCAGAGTTTCTCTTTAAAAAGAGTATGGTCGGTTGGGCAGTAGGTGCTCTTTGCGGTGCTGTTGTACATATCGGTGCTTACTCACTTGCGTGGTATCTTATGTTTGACAAGGCTACAATGCTTGCGTCATTCCCGGCACTCGTTCTTCAGACAGTTGTAGGTGTTGTTGTTGCAACAGTTTTTGTTGTAGTTTTCCACAAAACAAAGACAGATACAAAGCTTCGCTCTATGGCGAATTATAACGCTTTAGGCAAAAAGCCACAGACGGCTCAGGAGGAAAAGTAAATGAAAAAAATTGACGCTCACTCACATATCGGCAATTTCGGCGGTTGGGCAGGAGTTGCCTTTACTAAAGAAAAGCTTATTGAGCAGATGAAGGAATACGATATTGAAAAGACCTTTTTAACCGGCTCGTCATTTCAGGGCAACGACGAGGTAGTCGACGCTTTTCAGTCATATCCTGACAAAATCGTGCCTTTCGTTTGGGTTAATCCTGCTCTTGATGATGTAGAAAAAAAGCTTGATAAATATATCAATCAGGAAGGCTTTATGGGAATTAAAATGCAGCCGCTTTTTGATGCTTTCGTTGCAGACGACCCTGTGGTTTATCCTGTAATGGACTTCGCTCGTGAGTATGACGTGCCTGTATTTATCCATTGCGGTCATCCGCCATTCTCTCTTCCTTGGAGTATTGCACTCCTTGCAGAGCAGTATCCTGACGTTCGTGTTACTATGATTCATATGGGGCACGGCCACGGCGTGTATATTGACGCAGCTATCAAAATGGCAAAGAGATATGATAATCTTTACCTTGAAATGAGCGGTATGCCTATGGGCAGCAAGATTACCGAGGCGTACGAAACTGTTGGCAAGGATAGAATTATGTTCGGTATCGATTCACCATTCCACCATCCTACTGTTGAAATTCAAAAGGTTCTTTCCTGTGGTCTTGACGAAAAGGCACAGGAAGATGTGTTCTACAATAATGCGAAAAAATTGTTAAGGTTGTAATCTGACATTATATGAATGAAATCTGTCCCATATCGTTGGGGCAGATTTTATTTTTCGGCATAGTTTAAAGTAGTGGATAATGAGAAAATATGCTATATAGAATACTATTTTATCAAAAATTGTGAAATAAATAACAATAATTTGTAAAAAACAACAAAGTTTCCACATTGATATTGACAAAATGTTAAACAAGGTTATAATGGAATAGTAAACAGCTTAAATGCAATTAATAATTTTGTTTTAGGAGAATGAGTTATGGCAAGAGTTTACAACTTTAGTGCAGGCCCCTCAACCTTACCTGAAAAGGTGCTTGAGCAGGCAGCAGCAGAAATGATGGATTATCAGGGCAGCGGTCAGTCTGTTATGGAAATGAGTCACCGTTCAAAGGTGTTTGATAGTATAATTAAGGACGCCGAGTCCCTTATGAGAGAGCTTTACAATGTGCCTGACAATTACAAGGTGCTGTTTTTACAAGGTGGAGCGTCGGCTCAATTTTCAGCAATACCGCTTAATTTTATGAACGGTAGCGGTAAGGCTGATTATATTATCACAGGTCAGTGGGCCAAGAAAGCATTTGCCGAGGCACAGAAATACGGCGACGTTGTTGCGGCGGCCTCATCTGCCGACAAGACCTTTACCTATATTCCAAAGACAAAGGCGGAAGATTTCCGACCTGACGCAGATTATGTTTATATCTGTATGAACAATACTATTTACGGCACAGTTTACAAGGAGCTGCCGCCGGTGGGGGACAAGGTGCTTATTGCGGATATTTCATCCTGTGCACTTTCCGAGCCTCTTGATATCAGCAAATTCGGTATGGTTTACTTCGGTGCTCAAAAGAATGTTGCTCCCGCAGGACTTGTGGTGGCAATTATCCGTGAAGATTTGCTTGGAAATGCAAGAGATATTACGCCTGTTATGATGAATTATAAGGTTCAGGCCGACGCAGATTCTCTTTACAACACGCCTCCTTGTTGGGCAATTTATATCTGCAAGCTTGTGCTTGAATGGATAAAGAATGACATCGGCGGTCTTGAAAAAATGAAAGAGCGAAACGAGAAAAAAGCGTCAATTCTTTATGATTTTCTCGATAATTCAAATATGTTCAAGGGTACTGTTGTGCCTGAGGACCGCTCGCTGATGAACGTGCCTTTCGTTATCGGCAATGATGATTTGGAAAAGAAATTTATCAAAGAGGCAGATGACGCAGGCTTTGTAAATCTCAAAGGCCACAGAACAGTCGGCGGAATGAGAGCGTCTATCTACAACGCAATGCCTATAGCTGGTGTTGAAAAGTTAGTGGAATTTATGGAAAAGTTTGAAAAAGAAAACTCATAAACTGCAAGAACTGTTTACTTGAAGAGTAAAACTTTTCAACACGCCGTTCTCCAAATTCTTGATTTGGGAAAAACAGTCCAGTGGACTGTTTTGTAGAACGGCAATAAGCCTTCAAAGTGGAATTTATGGAAAAGTTTGAAAAAGAAAACGCTTAATACTATTATATTGGAGAAATTGATATGTACAAAATAAAAACCCTTAATAAAATTTCAAATGTAGGTCTGTCAAAATTCGACAGCACAAAATATACCTGCGGAGACAGCGTGGAAAATCCTGACGCAGTTATGGTGAGAAGTGCGTCAATGCACGATATGGACCTGCCGAAAAATCTTCTTGCAATTGCAAGAGCAGGTGCAGGTGTAAATAATATTCCTGTTGCAGAATGTACTGCAAAGGGTATTGCAGTTTTCAATACTCCAGGTGCAAATGCCAACGCAGTTAAGGAGCTTGTAATCTGCGGACTTCTCCTGTCAAGCCGTAAAATCACTAAGGCAATTGATTGGTGCAAGACTATCAAGGACGAGGGCGATAATGTTGCAAAGACTGTTGAAAAGGGTAAAAGTGCTTTTGCAGGACCTGAAATCAAGGGCAAAGCTCTCGGCGTAATCGGTCTCGGTGCTATCGGCAGACTTGTGGCTGAGGCAGGTGTTGACCTTGGTATGAAGGTTATTGGCTATGACCCTTTCCTTGCAGGAAATACTCAGCTTAAAGCGGGAATTACAGTAACTGCTAATCTTGACGAGGTTTTCACCACCGCAGATTATATCACAGTTCACGTTCCTCTTACTAATGATACAAAGGAAATGATTTGCACCGAATCTATTTCAAAAATGAAAGATACAGTTCGTGTTCTCAATTTCGCAAGAGGTGATTTGGCAAATTCAGCAGACATCGTTTCCGCTCTCGAGGACGGCAGAATGGCGGCTTATGTAACCGACTTCCCGTCAGCAGATTTAATCGGTGTAGACGGCGTTATCGCTATTCCTCACCTTGGTGCCTCAACTCCCGAAAGCGAGGAAAATTGTGCGTCAATGGGTGCTCTTGAGCTTATTGATTATCTTGAAAACGGCAATATCGAAAACGCCGTAAATCTTCCCTGCGTTTCAATGGCAAGGTCAGGCGTTTCAAGAATTACAATTATCCACAAAAATCAGCCCACTATGATTGCCACCATTACCGAAACTATCAGCCGTGATAAAATCAATATCGCATCCTTTACAGATAAGAACAGAGGCGAAATTGCTTATTCCATTATTGATATTGATGAAAAGCCGGCAGCAAAAGTGCTGGAAGATTTGGCAAAAATCGACGGCGTTACTAAAGTAAGGCTTATAGATTAAGCGTAACATTTTCGGCTCCCTTGTGTAAAGGGAGCTGGATGCGAACTTTGTGAGCAGACTGAGGGATTGATAGTTGTTGCAATAAAAACGCTTAAAAGAACTACTATCAACCCCTCTGTCAATCTCACGATTGACATCTCCCCTTACACAGGGGAGACTTATTTTTTGTTACAACGATGCAGATTTACACAAGGGAGCCGATTTTTTATCGCCGTTATGCACTAAACAACATTTTCTCAAAATACATATTGACTTTAACACTTTTATGTGTTAAACTAAAAGCACCAAAACAAACAAAAATTTTCAAAAGAGAGGTACTTTTATGAACAAAGTCATCAAAAAAGTAACAGCTATTGCTCTTTCCGCAGTTATGATTGGCGGATGCCTTGCAGGCTGTTCATCATCAAACAGTGAAACAGACACAACAGCTGCCGGCGATGCTTCAGCATCAGGCAAGACTTTTAACGTAGGTATCTGCCAGCTTGTTCAGCACGATGCACTTGACGCAGCTACTAAGGGCTTTAAGGATAAGCTTGACGAGCTTGCAGCAGCAGACGGCAACAAGGTTGTATATGACGAGCAGAACGCATCAGGCGATTCAGCTGCTTGTGCTACAATTGCTAACCAGTTCGTATCAAATGGCGTTGACCTTATTATGGCAAACGCTACACCATCACTTCAGGCTTGTGCTACTGCTACCGCAGCATCAAAGATTCCTGTAGTTGCTACATCTATCACAGACTTCGGTGTTGCACTTGACATTGAAATGGGCTCAACAGACGCAACAGGCATCAACGTAACAGGCTCTACCGACCTTGCTCCTCTTGCAGACCAGGCACAGCAGATTCTTGACCTTTTCCCTGACACAAAGACAGTTGGTTGTATCTACTGTTCAGCAGAGGCAAACTCACAGTTCCAGGTTGACGGCGTTAAGGCTGCTCTTGAGGCTAAGGGCGTTGAGTGTAACTTCTATTCATTCGCTGACTCAAACGACATTCAGTCAGTTGCTAAGAAGGCTGCTTCTGAATCAGACGCAATCTACATTCCTACTGATAATACTGCTGCATCAAACGGCTCAATTATCCAGACAGTTTGCACAGAGGCAGGCGTTCCTATCATCGCAGGTGAAGAGGGTATCTTTGAGAACACAGGTGCAGTTGCTACAATTTCAATTTCTTTCTACGAGATTGGCCAGATGGCAGGCGAAATGGCTTATGACATTCTTGCAAACGGTGCAGACCCTGCAACAATGAATGTTCAGCAGACAAGCAACATTACTTACTACTACAATGCAGAGGTTGCTGAAAAGTTCGGTGTAACAGTTCCTGACGGATATCAGGCTTACGATTTTTCAAAGGCTGAATAATTAACAGTTGACTAATCAGTTACTTTAATTTATAATATTAGCAAATAAGATAAGAGCAATAGGCTTAGGCTTGTTGCTCTTGTTTTGAGTTTTAGAAAATGATGAAGAAAAGGGGTACTCAATATGGGAGCCTTTGTTAACGCCATTCCCGGTGCAATAGGTCAGGGACTTATTTGGGGAATAATGGCTATCGGTGTTTATGTTACTTTCAGAGTTCTTGATTTTGCCGACCTTACGGTTGACGGAACTCTCGCTACAGGCGGTGCGGTGCTTGTTATGTCAATGATTGCAGGCGTAAATGTTTACGTCGCATTGATTTTAGCTTTCCTTGCCGGCTGTCTTGCAGGTCTTGTTACGGGACTGCTTAATACTGCTTTCGGCATACCGCCGATTCTTGCAGGTATTCTGACTCAGCTTGCACTTTATTCGGTGAACCTGAGAATTCTCGGCAAGTCAAATCAGGCACTTTCGGTATATAAATACGACCTTATCGCAAGTATGACTAATATTACCAAGGCTCTTATTGCAGTTGCCATTATTGCAGTGGCTATTATCGCAATTCTCTATTGGTTTTTCGATACGGAAATCGGCCATTCAATCCGTGCAACAGGCTCTAATATGAATATGGCAAGAGCTAACGGCATCAACATTAACTTTACCAAGATTGCCGCTCTTGTTCTTTCAAACGGTCTTGTTGCTCTTGCAGGCGGACTTCTTGCTCAGTATCAGGGCTTTGCTGATGTTAATATGGGCAGAGGTGCTATCGTAGTAGGTCTTGCCGCTGTAATTATCGGCGAGGTTGTATTCGGCAAAATCTTCAAGAATTTCGCATTAAAGCTTCTTTCCGTTGTTTTCGGCGGAATTATCTACTATATCGTAATGCAGTTTGTAATCAGTCTCGGTCTTAATACAGATGACCTTAAGATGCTTACTGCCGCTATCGTTGCAATCTTCCTTGGTATCCCTTACCTTAAAAGCAGATATGCACAGACTCACGTTAAGTCAAAGGAGGTTAAGGACTGATGCTTGAAATCAAGAATGTAAAAAAGACCTTTAACCCGGGTACTATTAACGAGAAAAAGGCACTTAAAGGTGTTGACCTTGTGCTTAACGAGGGCGATTTTGTTACAGTTATCGGCGGTAACGGAGCAGGTAAATCTACAATGCTCAATATGATTGCCGGCGTTTATCCTGTTGACTGCGGTACAATTACAATTGACGGCGTTGACGTTACAAAGCTCCCTGAGCATAAGAGAGCAAAGTATATCGGCCGTGTTTTCCAGGACCCGATGAACGGTACTGCTGCTGATATGCAGATTGTTGAAAACCTTGCACTTGCCGCAAGAAGAGGTCAGCACAGAGGGCTGAAGTTCGGCGTTTCCCGTAAAGAAAAGGAAGAGTACGCAGAGGTACTTAAGGAGCTCGATTTAGGACTTGAAACAAGACTTACATCAAAGGTTGGTCTCCTTTCAGGCGGTCAGCGTCAGGCTGTAACACTTCTTATGGCTACTCTCAAAAAGCCAAAGCTTCTTCTTCTCGACGAGCATACTGCCGCTCTCGACCCTAAGACTGCAAAGAAGGTTCTTGACCTGACAGAAAAGATTGTTGCTAAGGACAACCTTACAACTATTATGATTACCCATAATATGAAAGATGCTATCAGTATCGGTAACCGTCTTATTATGATGAACGACGGCAAGATTATTTACGATGTTTCCGGTGAGGAGAAAAAGAAGCTCACCACCGCAGACCTCCTTGCTAAGTTTAAGGTTACTTCCGGTGAGGAGTTTGACAATGACAGAATACTCCTTTCCACCGAAGCAGACGAGTAATTTGTCGGTCTGAATTGACAAAAATGCTCCCTTTTGTTGGGAGCATTTTTTAATGAATAATTATTATAAATTATAGTTTAGCAAAGGTGTGTAGCTGATATTTCGTAGGGGTCGGCGTCCTCGACGGTTCGTTTGCGACCGCTTCCTGCGGAAGATAAAGGGAGCAAAAAGAACTTAGTAGCGGTCAAAATTTGCCTGCGATATGAGCAGACAGCAAATTTTGGGAACCGCCCTGCGA